>NZ_JBYIVZ010000005.1:0-299822 GCF_057710365.1 Streptomyces sp. bgisy027 | reverse complement strand
CTGAAGGACAGCCCGCCCGGATTCGACCCGACCGCCGCCGCGGACGCCTTCGGCGCCGACGACGACGCGGACGCGGGCTTCGTGGAGACCGAGCAGTACTGATTCGGCTTCCGGCCCGTTGTGGCTGGTCGCGCAGTTCCCCGCGCCCCTTTGGGGCGCGGACCCTCCGGGCGTCTGAAAAGGCGCCCGGATCTCCGACAGGTAACCGCCTGCTCGGATACTGACCCCGGTACCTCACACGGCCGGGGCAGACACACAGGAGAAAGAAATGCCGAAGCCCACCAAGGGTGCCCGTCTGGGCGGCAGTGCCGCGCACGAGAAGCTGCTTCTCGCGAACCTCGCGAAGGCGCTCTTCGAGCACGGCCGTATCACCACCACCGAGGCGAAGGCCCGCCGCCTGCGGCCCTACGCCGAGCGTCTGGTGACCAAGGCGAAGAAGGGCGACCTTCACAACCGCCGTCAGGTGCTCCAGGTCATCACGGACAAGAGCGTCGTCCACACGCTCTTCACCGAGATCGGCCCGCGCTACGAGAACCGTCCGGGTGGCTACACCCGCATCACCAAGATCGGTAACCGCCGTGGCGACAACGCGCCCATGGCTGTCATCGAGCTGGTCGAGGCGCTGACGGTCGCGCAGCAGGCCACGGGCGAGGCCGAGGCCGCCACCAAGCGTGCGGTCAAGGAGGCCGACGAGGCCAAGGTCGACACGACCAAGGCCGACGAGGCTGCCGAGGCTCAGGCCGATGAGGCTGCCGAGGAGTCGAAGGACGCGTAAGCGTTCTGCCGGGGGCTGTGCATCGGCGACTGCGGGTTCGTGGTGGCTGGTCGCGCAGTTCCCCGCGCCCCTTCAGGGCGTTGGCGGGTCCGTTCCTTTCGAGGGGCGGGCCCGCTTTTTTGTTGCTGAGAGGATCTCTGTGTGAGTGACGAAGTAGAGCCGGGGTATGTGCGTGTGCGCCTCGATCTGTCCTATGACGGGACCGAGTTCTCCGGGTGGGCCAAGCAGGCCGGTGGGCGGCGGACCGTGCAGGGGGAGATCGAGGACGCGCTGCGGACCGTCACGCGGTCGGGGAGTACGACGTACGAGCTGACCGTCGCCGGGCGGACGGATGCCGGGGTGCATGCGCGGGGCCAGGTCGCGCATGTGGATCTGCCCGAGCAGATCTGGCGTGAGCATCACGAGAAGCTGCTGAAGCGGCTCGCCGGGCGGCTCTCCAGAGACGTGCGGGTGTGGGCGCTGCGGGAGGCGCCCGCCGGGTTCAACGCGCGGTTCTCGGCGATCTGGCGGCGGTACGCCTATCGCGTCACCGACAACCCCGGCGGGGTCGACCCGCTGCTGCGGGGCCACGTCCTGTGGCACGACTGGCCGCTGGACGTCGACGCCATGAACGAGGCCGCGCAACGGCTGCTCGGGGAGCACGACTTCGCCGCGTACTGCAAGAAGCGGGAGGGCGCGACCACCATCCGTACGCTTCAGGAGCTGAGCCTGGTGCGGGGGGACGACGGGATCGTCACCGCGACCGTGCGGGCCGACGCCTTCTGCCACAACATGGTGCGCTCGCTCATCGGGGCGCTGCTGTTCGTGGGGGACGGCCACCGCCCCGCCGACTGGCCGGGCAAGGTGCTGGCCGCCGGTGTCAGGGACTCCGCGGTGCATGTCGTACGGCCCCATGGGCTGACGCTCGAAGAGGTCGGGTACCCCGCCGACGAGTTGCTGGCCGCGCGGAACAAGGAGGCGCGGAACAAGCGGACGCTGCCGGGCGCCCTCGGCTGCTGCTGAGCCCTCAGTGCTGGGAGCCCTCAGTCCTGGGAGCCTTAGTCCTGGGAGCCCTCAGTCCTGGGACCACGTCCGCAGCAGGTCGCCGAGGGCCTCCTCGGTCTCGTCGGCGTCACGGCCGTCGTCGCGGGCGTCGGGGGCCAGTTCCACGTGCAGGAAGGCGGCGTGCCGGCGTTCGGCCGACCTGCCCTGGACGTTGGTGGTGCCCTCCAGCGGGCAGCGCGCGGACCAGCCCCGGCAGACCCGCAGCCCCTCCGACTCCAGGCGGTCGGCCAGCGCCGACGCCTCGCCGGTCGTGCTCTGGGCCGAGCCGCCGGAGACGACGGCCTCGTAGGGGCGGTCGGACGACTCGGCGAAGCCGTGCAGTTGGAGGCCGGGGACCCCGCGCTTCTGGAGTTCCACGACGATCGTGTGGAAGGCGCTGTCCTCGCGGTGGGCGACGTCCGCGGCATCCGTGCGGCCGGCGCGGCGGTGGGCGCCTGCGACGACCAGTGAGCCGGAGGGCGTGTCCTCCAGCAGCCGGACGCCGAGTTCCTCGGTGTCGCGGTCGGACACCGGGTGGGGGACCTGGACGTTCCAGCGCACGTCGGAGTCGGCGGTCAGGTAGAGGCGGCCCCAGCGGGCGGCCTCGCCGTTCGGCCGCAGGGCGGCGATCTCGTCGTAGCGGCGGCCGGAGTCGGTGTCGGTGAGGCGGGTGACGCCGAGGCCGAGGGGGGTGAGGACGCGCTCGGCCCGGGCCGCGTCGCCGTCGAGGAGGTGGCCCACGCCGCGCGCCAGTTCCTCGCGCCGGCTGTCGCCGGGCGGGGTGTAGGGGTAGGGGCCGTCGGGCCCGAAGCCGGCCGTGTAGGTGAGGATCCGGTCGCGCAGGTCGACGAGTTCGCGGGCCTGCGGAACAGAATGTTCCGTGTTTTCGGGCGATGTCGTGTCACAACCGGCGAGCGTGAGGACCAAAACCGTCGGGGCAAGAATGCGAGCGAAACGTGATGTTCTTGTGATGGTAGAGACCGGTTGGGGTGTGAGTGGCATGTGAGTATGTCGCGGTGACATTCCGTAAGTCTCTCCGTATAGGTCGCTCGGTAGCGGTTCTGGGGGCTTTGGCAGGCCTCGTCGCCTCGTGTACCTCCGAGCCGTCCGGGGCTCAGGTGAAGCCCGGTGGGCGCTCGTTCACCGTCGCCGCCGCGGGTGATGTGCTCATCCACCCCGAGCTTGTCGAACAGGCGGCCAAGGACGCCGAGAAGACCGGTGAGGGACGGGCCGGGCTGGACTTCGGACCGCTGATGGCCGGCGTGAAGCCCGTCATCAGCAAGGCCGATCTGGCCATCTGCCACATGGAGACGCCGGTCGGAACACCCAAGGGCCCCTTCGAGGGGTACCCGGAGTTCCTCGTTCCCCCGCAGATCCTCACGACCCTCAAGGACGTGGGGTACGACACCTGCTCGACGGCCTCCAATCACACCTACGACCACGGCCTGGGGGCCGTGAAGCGCACCCTGGACGCGATGGACAAGGTGGGCCTCGGGCACACCGGGTCCTTCCGCACGCCTGACGAAGCAGAGCAGATCAACATTCGGGACGTCAACGACGTCAAGGTCGCCCACCTGTCCTTCTCCTGGGAGTCCTTCCTCAACCCCACGCCCGAGAAGGAGCGTTGGGCCTTCAACCGGATCGGCTTCGACGCCGTGAAGAAGGCCGAGGCCCGGGCCCGCAAGAAGGGCGCCGACGTGGTGATCCTCTCGGTCCACTGGGGCCTGGAGCACTACAACGAGCCGAGCGTTCCGCAGCTCAAGCTGGCCGAACGGATCACCAAGGAGACCGGGATCAACCTGATCATCGGCCACCACTCGCACGTCGTGCAGCCCATCCAGAAGCTCAACGGCACCTGGGTCGCCTACAGCCTCGGCAACCAGGTCGCCCGGCACTCCTCACCGACCGGCCTCACCGAGGAGGGGGCGATCGGCTGGTTCGAGTTCAAGGAGACGACCGACGGCTGGGACGTCAGCGCCCGCTACCGGACCACGCTGGTCGACGTCCCGCCGGAGGTGGAGGAGGGGGGGAAGCTCCCCGAGGACGCGGTCGAGGACCACCGTGTGGTGGACGTGCAGAGCGTGCTCGACCACCCCGGCGAGCTCTCCGCGGACCGGCTGGCCCGCTACCGGCTGGCCGCCGACCGCACCCGCGGCTTCCTGGCCAACCGTGGCGCCCCGGGCGGCGACGGCCTCGAGCAGCTCGATCTCGGGACGTGACGAGCGACACAGGAAGCTCTTGCGCTCCGGAACCCAACCCCGGCGCGTGTCGGCAGTCTTCTAAGGGGACGGCGTCTCACACCCGCGTCAGCGGTGGCTCCTGCGAGCGCCCGAGTAGTGAAGAGGCGAAGGAAAACCACCGGTGACTCCAACCAAGGGCGCACGGCGTCCCGCACGGGGCGGGCGCAGACGCCTGCGCAGACGCGCGGACATGCCGCTGCTGGGCGGTATCCGCCCGCCGATCGCGCTGCTGTGCCTGCTGATCCTCGCCCTGGCCGGGCTGACCGCCAAGGTGCTGGGCCCGGCCGGTGACCCGGTCGTGCCGAAGGCGGTACTGGGCTCCCAGCAGCACTTCGCGGAGGACGGCGCGATCGCCCTACGCGCGTCGATCGACGAGCGAGTCACCGACCTGAACCGCACCGCGGCCGCGCTGAACGCGGGTGAGCCCGCCGACCCGGAGCGGGTGCTGTCGGACCTGAGCAACACGTACCAGAAGTGGACCGGCACCACGGTGCTGGACCTGGAGAGCGGAAAGGTCCTCGCCGCACGGGGTGAAACGATTCCTCTCGCCTGGCTGGACAAGGACGTCCTCACCGGCGACCACGCCCTGACCCCCCGCATGGTGCGCCTGAAGACCGGCGACGTACGGCTGATGACGATGGCCCTCCTCGACTTCAAGGACCGTCCGCAGGAGCTGCTGATCGCCTCCAACAGCCTCTCCGTGCCCGCCATCAACCTGGGCCCGTTCCGCTCGATGGCGGTCGTGGCCCGCGGCGGCGAGATCCTCGCCACGGCCGGCTTCGAACAGGCCGAGGCGCTCAACTCGGACGCCGAGCGCGAGGAACTCGCCTTCCTCCAGAAGCAGATGACCCGGCTGTCCGAGCGCGGCGCCAAGGAGGCCGAGGAGGACCCCGTCAGCGCACGGGAGCCCGGCTCCCGCGGCTACCCGGGCGTCAGCGGAACCCTGCTCGGCGACTCCCACAACGGCCGCGTGGCCACCGCCGGATACGCCTCCCTCGCCTCCGCCGACCCCGAGCAGCGCAAGAGCGTCGGCGCGGGCCTCGGACTGACCGTCGTGGCCATGCTGCCCGTGGTGCAGGAGCACGCCGTCGGGCCGGAGCGGGAGCTGTACGGGCTGGTCGTGGCCGGTGTCCTGGTGGTGTTCGGACTGCTGGCGGCGGCTCTTCTCTGGATGGCCGTGCAGCGGCCCCTGCTGCACCTCTTCCTGGAGTCGCGCCGGCTGGCCCGCGGTGATCTGACCCGCCCCGTCGAGGTGCCCCGCTGGGGCGAGACCGCCCGGGTCGGGGCCGCCCTGGAGCGGCTGCGGGCGCAGCTGTCCGGCGACGCCGGGGCGGACCGGGAGGCCGGTGGCCGCAAGGGCCGGCGCGGCCGGTTCGGTCTGCGCGTGCCGCTGGTGCTCACCGCCGTCCTGCTGCTGCTGTGGTGCGTGCCGGTCGGGCTGCTCCTCAACCGCACGGACGCCTCGGTGAGCGTGCCGAGCACCATGGTCAACGACCAGCGCGACCGCACCGACCTCGTCGCCGACCGGGTCCGCCGCGCCCTCAACGAGGCCCAGGCCGACCTCGTCTCCACCACCCGCCTGATCGACGCGGACGACCCCGGCGCCACCACCGGCGTGCTGGACGACACCCTGCGCAAGCACACGCGTTACGGCTCCCTGTACATCGTCGACAAGGGCGGCGACGTGGTCGCCCGCGCCGGCGAGGAGCCCAGCGCGGACTGGAGCGAGGACGCGAAGGACGCGTCGCTCATCCGGGTCGCGGGCGAGGGCGGCAAGAAGCCGGTGATCCAGGCCGGTGCCGCCGTACCGGACGCCAAGGGCCTGACCCTGGTCGGCGAGATCCGGGTGGAGTTCCTGAACTCGCTGCTGGCCCGGCCCGGTCTCGGCGAGGTCCGCGTGGTGGACGCCGAGGCGCGGACCATCGCCGGCAGCAACGGCTTCCTGGCCTTCGAGAGCCTGCCGCGCGAGTCGCTCACCGACCTCGTGCGGGCCGGCGGCGTCAAGGTCGGCGCGGGCCCCGTGGAGAACGGCCTGCTCATCCGCGAGGGGCGCTCGGTCACGGTCGCCGCGGCGGCGCCCTTCTCCGGCGGCGGTGTGGCGGCCGACGTCGGCTGGACCGTGATCAGCTGGCAGAACGCCAAGCACTTCGAGATCGCCCCGTACGAGCGCGAGGACCGCAGCGTGCTCGCCGGGATGCTCGGGCTCGCGCTGATCGTGGTCTGTCTCGGCTGGATCCACCTGGTCGTCGTCCGGCCGCTGCGCGCCCTTGCTGACGGCGCCGAGAAGCTCGCCGACGGCGACCTCAAGACCGTGCTGTACCCCCGCTACCACGACGAGGTGGGGGCCGTCGTCCGCAGCCTCGAACTGGTCCGCCAGCAGTTGCAGGCCCGCAGGCAGAACCAGGCACGCCGGAGTGCCGAGCCCCGGCTCGGCGCCGGAGGAAGGTGACCGGACCGTGCTCTACCTCTACTTCGTCCTGCTGATCGGCTCGGTGTTCCTGCTGATCGCGGGCATCGTCGAACAGCGCAGGCACTACGCCGCCCTGCACACCATCCCCTCGCGGGTGCTGGTCAACGGCATCCGCGGCAAGTCCTCCATCACCCGGCTGTGCGCGGGCGCGCTGCGCGGCGGTGACCTGGTCACCGTGGCCAAGACGACGGGCACCGCGGCACGCTTCATCCACCCGGACGCCACCGAGGAGCCGGTCTACCGCAAGTTCGGCATCGCCAACGTGGTGGAGCAGATCGGCATCGTCCGCCGGGCCGCGACCTACCGCCCCGACGCCCTCGTCATCGAGTGCATGGCGGTCATGCCGGCCCTCCAGGAGGTCAACCAGAGCAAGCTGATCCGCTCGACGATCGGTGTGCTGTGCAACGTCCGTGAGGACCACCTCGCCGAGATGGGACCGACCCTGGACGACGTGGCGCGCTCGCTGTGCCGCTCGATGCCGGAGGACGGCATCTGCGTCACCGCCGAGAAGGAGCGCTTCCACATCCTCCAGGAGGAGGCGGACGCCCGTAACTGCCAGTTGATCTACGCCGACCCGGAGACCGTCACCGACGAGGAGCTGCGCGGCTTCAGCTGGTTCACCTTCAAGGAGAACGTGGCGATCGCGCTGGTCGTGGCGGACCTGCTCGGCATCGAGCGCAAGGTCGCCCTGCAGGGCATGTACGACGCCCCGCCGGACCCGGGTGTGCTCTCCGTCGAGCGGTACGTCACCCCCGAGAACAAGCGGCTCGCCTTCGCCAACGTCTTCGCGGCCAACGACCCCGAGTCGACGCTGATGAACATCAACCAGCTGCTCGACCTCGGCGCGATCCGCCGTCCCCTGAACGTCGTGATCAACTGCCGCCCGGACCGGGTGGAGCGCAACGGGCAGATGGGCGAGATCATCCCGGACCTGAAGCCCGACAACGTCTTCGTCATCGGGCACCCCGCCAAGAGCGCCATCGACGCCATCCCCGCCAACTGGCGCGACCGCGCGGTCGACCTCGGCGGCGAGCGCCGCTCGGCGGACGAGTTCATGCCGACGCTGCTCGGCCGGATGTCCGACGGCTCCTCCCTGGTCGCCATCGGCAACATCCACGGGCAGGGCGAGGAACTCCTGGAGTACCTGGCCGAGCTCCCGGCGGACGAGAGCGCCGCCGACGAGGGGGCGGACACGCCCGCGGCCGCCGCGCCGCCCCAGCAGCAGCGCCTGGACCCGTACGCCTCGTACCCCACGGCCTACGAGGAGCGGTACCAGGCCTCGCAGACCCAGGAGATCCCGGTGGTCCGCATCCCGCAGCCGCCGGCGCCGTACGGCCATCCGGCCGGGGTGTACAGCGGCGGCTCGCCTTCCTACGCCGGTACGGCGGGGCACCACCCCGACGGCAACGGCGGGCACGGCGCTCCCGTGCCGGGGGCGGACCAGTACGGCGGGACCCGGGCCCAGGCACCGCAGCCGCAGGCTCAGGGCTGGTTCCAGGCACCGGACCGGCGCATGCCCGGCCGGCCGCAGCTGCCGCAGGGGACCGGCCGCCCGGCGTACGACTCCGAGCAGTCGTACGGCACGGGGCAGGAGCCGCAGCCGTACCCCGACGAGCACCACGACCGGCGACGCCGCCCGCCGGCCGGCGACGGCGGACACGCCCCGCGTGCCTGACGCCCGCCCCGCCCCACGAACCCGCATCCCCTCGTCCGGAGAACCCCGTTGACCACCGCTGCCCTGACACCCGAGATGGCCGCCCTGGGCATCGCCATAGGCCTGTTCTTCTCGCTGCTGTGCTATCTGACGACCAACCTGTCGCCCGGCGGCATGATCACGCCCGGCTGGCTCGCGCTCACCCTCATCGAGGACCTCCAGCGCGCGGCCATGGTCGTGGGCGTCACGGCCCTGACCTACGGCGGCACCAAGATCATGCAGCGGCTGGTGATCCTCTACGGCAAGCGGCTGTTCGCCGCGGTGGTGCTGCTGGGCGTGCTGCTCCAGGCCACGGTGATGATCGTGCTGTCGCTGGAGTTCCCGCTGCTCTACGGCAACCAGACGCTCGGCTTCATCGTGCCGGGCCTGATCGCCTACCAGATGGTGCGCCAGCCCAAGGGGGCCACGCTGCTGGCCACCGGCACCGTCTCCCTCATGGCCTACATCGTCGTCGCCGCCGGCCTGCTGCTCGGCGTCATGCCGACCGTCTGAGAACCGAGGAGCAAACGATGGCAGGGAAGAAGAAGTCGCGGCCCGTCGTCACCGGGCTGGTGCTGCTGGCGCTCGTCGGCACCTCCGGCTACCTGACGCTGGAACTGCGCAAGCAGGACGAGCAGGGGATCACCGAGGTGCGCAACGTCGGCGTCCTGGAGGGCGGCCGGAGCACGGCCACGGAGAGCGGCAAGGAGACCTGGTCCCGGCTGGAGAACCCGGCGCGGTCCGTGCTGCGCGGCTCCGACGGCCAGATCAAGGCCGTCCTCACGGACGGCGCGCGCACCGCGACGCTGACCGGGCCGGCCCGCACCTTCCAGGAGCCGACCTCGACCGCGTCCAAGGTCAGCACGACGGACTGGGTGCGGCTGATGCCGGAGCCCTGGAAGAAGGGTGCGGAGTCGAAGAAGTGGTTCAAGGACTGGTACGCCGAGTACAAGGACAGCAAGGAGGACGACATCTTCGCGTTCGCCTTCCAGTACGTGGCGGGCGCACCGGTGAAGAAGGACGCGCAGGGCACCGTCTACGCCGGTGACGCGAACTTCGGTCCGCTGAACACGACCGGGGCCGAGGGCGGCGACCTGCGCCTGGAGCAGTCCGACTTCTACGACTACCTCGGTGTGCAGTACCCGTTCCGGGACGGGACCGTCGGGCAGCCGGAGAGCATGCGGGCCCGGTCCATCGACTGCTCGGGCTTCATACGCATGGTGCTGGGCTACCGGGCCCGCTACCCCCTGATGTCCTCGGACACCTCGGGCGACGGACTGCCCCGTACCGCCAACGGCATGGCCCGCTCCGAGGCGGGCGTCGACATCCTGCCGCTGGCCGGCATCTCGGCGCAGGACCGGCCCTCCGCGATCGACCAGCTCCAGCCGGGCGACCTCGTCTTCTTCAAGCTCGACACCCGCACCGGCCAGCGGCTCGACCACGTCGGGATGGTCCTCGGCCACGACACCGAAGGGCACCTGATCTTTGTGTCGAGCCGTGAGGAGGTCAACGGGCCCACCATCGGCGACGTCGGCGGTGTGTCCCGGCTCGACGGCAACGGCTACTACGCGAAGACGCTGCGCAGCGCCAAGCGGCTGTAGCCGCGGGCGGGCCCGGGGACACCGGGCCCGCGGCCGCCGCTACTCGTTGGCCGCCGCCGACGCCTGTGCCTGGCCGCGCCTGAGGATCTGGTTGAAGGTGAACTCCTCCAGCTCGTCGCTGACCTGGAAGGCGGCGGTGTCCTTGTCCGTCATGTCCTTGCCGCTGGTGAAGCCCGTGATGGTGAAGTAGGCGTAGCGGCCGAAGGAGTTGGACGTCGACAGGCAGACGGACGAGGTGCAGAAGTCCTTGACGCCCTTGCCGGACAGCGACCGGATGATGTCCTTCTTGGTGTTCACCTGGCCCTTGACCTTGGTGGCCTGGGCCGCGGTGTCGAAGACCGCCACGCCGACCGTCACCGCGATGCCGTCCTTCACGTACGACACGCGCATGAAGCGGGTGCAGTCGCTGTTGGTGAGGATCTTCGGGAGCCCGCCCTTGGTGACCGCGGAGCAGCTCTTGGTGTCGTCCGTGGCGCCCTTCTTGTACACCTTGCCGCCGACGGTCAGCTGGGTGCCCGGGAAGAGGATCTGGGCACTGAGCGGGGCGGTGTCCTTGCTCTTGCTGGAGATGAAGTCCTTCGGATCCAGCGGCGGCGGAGCGCTCGTCGGTGCGAACGACGGCGCGGCGCCCGACTGGCTGGGCAGGTCCGCGGTCCCCGGCAGCGAGGAAGACGGCTTGTTCGACGCGGAGTTGCTGCCGTTCGCGGACACCACGGCCACCGCCACGGCGGCACCGATGGCGACGGTGGCGAGTGCGCCGCCGCCGACGAACAGCAGCCGACGCCGCTTGTTGCGGGTCTCCGAGGCCTCGGCGAGCGCGGCCCAGTCCGGAGTCTGATCGGCGCCGTCGTTCCACGGCTGCTGGGAATGCGGTTTCCAGGGATCCCACTGGGACTGGGGTCCCCCCTGCTGCCCGTAGCTCATGGGGCGCATCTTAGACGGCCCCGAGGCGTGCCGGTCCGCCTCAAGAGGCGCACGGGCCCCTGGCGTTCAGTCGATGAGCGAGCGCAAAAGCGACATCTCCGGGTGGTTGGTACGACCCGTCTCGTGGCGTCTGCGGGTGGTGCTCGGGGCGGCGCTGGAGGCCGTCGTGGCGCGTGCCGCCCGGCTGACCTCGGGCGGAGGGATGGGCAACGCCATCGTCGTGCGGGCGGCACGGATGTGGTCGGTGGGTGGATCGCCGTATGACGACCCCCACTTCCTCTGTCTGCCGAGCGCGGTCGCCGTGGCGGCTGCCCGGACGGCGGTTGCGCGCGGTGTGCTGAGCGTGCCGGTGCTGGTGACCGGATGCCTGGTGGGTGCCGGGGGCGTGGGCCGCACTGCTCGCGTACGGGAGGGCTGCGGCGGGAGTGGGGTGTGCGTACCGACGGTGGCGGGCCGGGGGCGCGGGGCCGCTGCGGCCGGTCGAGACCGGGGCGCTGCTGATGCTCTCGGCTGCTCTCGGCGTTCCTGGTGTCCAGGCCGTCGTACGAGCACTATCTGCTGGTCGTCGTGCCGCTGCTGCCGGCCGGGGCGGCGGAGGCGGGCTCGGCGGTCCGGGAGCCCTGGCTCTGGCCGGCGCCGGTGCCGCAGCTGCCGAAGGGTGACCTGGCTGTGTCTGGAGGCGGGGGAGCGGCGGGCCTTCCGGGACGCCGTGACGCTGTGCGTACCGACGGTTACGCCGGCCGCACACCGCCGCCGCAGCGCGGGGCAATGGCGTCGGTCACTCCGCCGGGCCGGGGAGGGGGCTCGTGGCCGTGACGTCCGGGACGGCCGGTTACGCTGGGGGAGACAGCAGGGGGCGTCCCAGGGCAACCCGTTTTGACCCGGCCGTGGCGCCGCAGGTATCCTGCATCTTCGTTGTGTATTGGCCTGCTCATTCTCACGGGAGTGGCCTCTACCTAGGTTCCCTGGAGCAGTTACCAGTGGGCGGCATACGGGCAGCGTCCCCGGCATTGTCGTCCCCAGCTGCACGATCGCTTCAGTGATGCCATGTGTCAGCACCCATCCACTGAAGAAGAAGGCTGCGAAGTGCGTACGTACAGCCCCAAGCCCGGCGATGTGACTCGCCAGTGGCACGTCATTGACGCTCAGGACGTCGTCCTGGGCCGTCTCGCCACCACCGCCGCGTCCCTTCTCCGCGGCAAGCACAAGCCGATCTACGCGCCCCACGTCGACACCGGTGACTTCGTCATCATCATCAACGCCGACAAGGTGCACCTCTCCGGCAACAAGCGGACCCAGAAGATGGCGTACCGCCACTCCGGCTACCCGGGTGGTCTGCGCTCCGTCCGCTACGACGAGCTGCTCGACAAGAACCCCGAGAAGGCCATCGAGAAGGCCGTCAAGGGCATGCTCCCCAAGAACACGCTGGGCCGTCAGATGCTCTCGAAGCTGAAGGTCTACAAGGGTGACCAGCACCCGCACGGCGCGCAGCAGCCGCAGCCGTACGAGATCACCCAGGTCGCGCAGTAAGTCCGGCCACCCCCTAAGACTGAAGAGAATCTGAGGAGAATCGTGGCCGAGACCACCGTTGAGCAGCCGGTCGAAGAGACTGAGCTCGTCGACATCGACAGCTACACCACCGAGTCCGAGGTGCCCGTCGAGGGCGAGTACACCTCGGAGTCGCTCGCGTCCCGCTTCGGCGAGCCCCAGCCGGCCGCCGGCCTGGGCCGTCGCAAGAACGCCATCGCCCGCGTCCGGATCGTCCCGGGCACCGGCAAGTGGAAGATCAACGGTCGCACCCTCGAGGACTACTTCCCGAACAAGGTGCACCAGCAGGAAGTCAACGAGCCGTTCAAGGTTCTCGAGCTCGAGGGCCGTTACGACGTCATCGCCCGCATCGCCGGTGGCGGTGTCTCCGGCCAGGCCGGTGCGCTGCGCCTCGGTGTCGCCCGCGCCCTGAACGAGGCCGACGTCGACAACAACCGCGGCCCGCTGAAGAAGGCCGGCTTCCTCAAGCGCGACGACCGTGCGGTCGAGCGCAAGAAGGCCGGTCTCAAGAAGGCCCGCAAGGCCCCGCAGTACAGCAAGCGCTAAGCGCAAGCTGCCTCTGCTCGTACTCCGGTACTCCGAACGCCCCGGCGGCACGCCACAGTGCCGCCGGGGCGTTCGTCTTATCCCCGGGCTCGGGCGTATAACGGCACAAGACGTTCAAAGGCTTGTGTGATCCGATGCCCAGGCATGGAATGCCTGGAAGCGGGAGCCCCCGGTGGCACGTGGCACAGCGAGCGCCGGCTCCGCAACCGGAACTGATGTTTCCTCAGGAGGACAAGTGGGACGACTCTTCGGCACGGACGGCGTGCGTGGTGTCGCCAACGCGGATCTGACGGCCGAGATGGCTCTCGGTCTGTCCGTGGCGGCGGCGCACGTACTGGCCGAGGCGGGCACCTTCGAGGGCCACCGGCCGACTGCGGTGGTCGGAAGGGACCCGCGCGCGTCCGGGGAGTTCCTGGAGGCCGCCGTGGTCGCGGGCCTCGCGAGCGCCGGTGTGGACGTCCTGCGGGTCGGCGTGCTGCCGACGCCGGCGGTGGCGCATCTCACGGGATCGCTCGGCGCCGACCTCGGCGTCATGCTCTCCGCCAGCCACAACGCCATGCCGGACAACGGCATCAAGTTCTTCGCCCGCGGCGGCCACAAGCTCGCCGACGACCTGGAGGACCGGATCGAGGCGGTGTACGAGTCGCACCGGCACGGCGAGCCGTGGGAGCGGCCGACGGGTTCCGGGGTCGGGCGGGTGCGGTCGTACGACGCCGGGTTCGGCGAGTACGTCACCCACCTCCTGAACGTGCTGCCCAACCGGCTGGAGGGCCTCAAGGTCGTCCTCGACGAGGCGCACGGCGCCGCCGCGGGTGTCTCGCCGGAGGCGTTCACGCGGGCCGGGGCCGAGATCGTCACGATCGGGGCCGAGCCGGACGGGCTCAACATCAACGACGGCTGCGGATCCACGCACATGGAGAAGCTGCGGGCCGCCGTGATCGAGCACGGAGCCGACCTCGGCATCGCGCACGACGGTGACGCCGACCGCTGCCTGGCCGTGGACCACACCGGTGAGGAAGTGGACGGCGACCAGATCCTCGCCGTGCTCGCGCTCGCCATGCGGGAGCGGTCCGAGCTGCGGTCCGAGACCGTCGTCGCGACCGTGATGTCCAACCTCGGGTTCAAGCTCGCCATGGAGCGCGAGGGCATCGCGCTGGTGCAGACCGCGGTCGGTGACCGGTATGTACTGGAGGAGATGAAGGAGCGCGGGTTCGCCCTGGGCGGCGAGCAGTCCGGGCACGTCATCATCCTCGACCACGCCACCACCGGCGACGGCACGCTGACCGGGCTGCTGCTGGCGGCACGGGTCGCGCAGACCGGTCGTACGCTCAAGGACCTCGCGTCCGTCATGGAGCGGTTGCCGCAGGTGCTGATCAATGTGCCGGACGTGGACAAGTCGCGGGTGCGGACCTCGGCGGAGCTGGCTTCCGCGGTCACCGAGGCGGAGCGGGAACTGGGGGCCACCGGGCGGGTGTTGCTCCGGCCTTCGGGTACCGAGCCGCTGGTGCGGGTGATGGTCGAGGCCGCGGACATCGATCAGGCGCGGTCCGTCGCGGGGCGGCTGGCCGATGCCGTGAAGTCCGCGCTCGGGTGACATGTACTGCGTGATCGCCACCCGCTCGTGATCATCCGGAGATCCGCGGGGGCTACGGTTTCCGGCCATGGCTGATCAGAAGCATGGCGGAAGTCGGGAGCGTCGCGGGATGAGAGCGAGCGGGCGCCGTACAGCGCTGCTGGCCGCGTTGGTCTGGGCCGGAACCTGCGGCACGGCCGTCGCGGACAGCGGCAGCGTGCTGTCCTGGTCCGCCCAGCAGGGGCCCCGGGTCGCCGTGGCCCTGGCGGCCCAGGCTCAGCATCAGGAACTGACGGCCTGGCGGGCACGGCAGACGGCGGCCTTCGAGGTGGCGGTTCGGCAGGCCGTGCGGGACGCCGAGCGTGCGGTGACCGAGGCACGGGCGGCGGCGCCGGAGGAGGAGCCGGCCCCGGCGGGCTCCGATGCGGCCGGCGTGCCGGGGAACGCGGGCTCCGTGGCGAGCGGAGGCTCCTCCGGGCAGGACTGGGCGGCCGAGATCGACGAGGCGCTGGACACGCCGCATCCGCGCCCCGAGAGCTCACCCGAGGTGGATGCCGAGCACCAGCAGGCGGTGGAGGACTCGATGACCGAGCCGGTCGCGGAACTGACCTACGCCCCCTGAACCTGTCGGCGCCCCTGATCAGAGCTTGCGCAGGCTCAGCCGCTGCACCTTGTGGTCCGGGCCCTTGCGCACGACGAGGGCCGCGCGGCCGCGGGTGGGGGCGATGTTCTCCACCAGGTTGGGCTTGTTGATGGTCCGCCACATCGTGCGGGCGTAGTCGAGGGCCTCCTCCTCGGAGACCTGGGTGTACTTGCGGAAGTACGAGGACGGGTTCTGGAAGGCGGTCTCGCGCAGCCGCTTGAAGCGGTTGAGATACCAGGTCTCGATGTCCTCGGTGCGGGCGTCGACGTACACGCTGAAGTCGAAGTAGTCGGCGAGGCCGACCCTGGTGCGGCCGTCCTTGCCGGGCAGGGCGGGCTGCAGGACGTTCAGACCCTCGACGATCAGGATGTCCGGGCGGCGGACGGTGAGCCGCTGGTCCGGGACGATGTCGTAGATCAGGTGGGAGTAGACGGGTGCCGTGACCTCGTCCTTGCCCGCCTTGATGTCGGCGACGAAGCGGGTCAGGGCGCGGCGGTCGTAGGACTCGGGGAATCCCTTCCGTGACATCAGGCCGCGGGCCTGGAGCTCCTTGGTGGGCAGCAGGAAGCCGTCGGTGGTGACCAGCTCGACGCGCGGGTGTTCGGGCCAGCGGGAGAGCAGGGCCTGCAGAAGCCGGGCGACCGTGGACTTGCCGACGGCGACCGAGCCGGCGACCCCTATGACGAACGGGGTGCCGGACTGGGAGCCCTGTTCGCCGAGGAAGGTGTTCAGGGCACCGCGCAGGCCGTCGGTGGCGCCGACGTAGAGGTTGAGCAGGCGCGACAGCGGCAGGTAGATGTCACGCACCTCGTCGAGGTCGATGACATCGCCGAGACCGCGCAGCTTCTCGACCTCCTCCGCCGTGAGAGGGAGGGGGGTCTTGTCGCGCAGGGCGCTCCACTCGGCGCGGGTGAGGTCGACGTAGGGAGTCGCCTCCGGCCGTTGCCGGTGGGCGCTCCGGGGCATCGAGGAGACCGGAGAGATCACAGTCCATTGTTACGGGAGTACGAACGGACGGCGGGGTGGGATCCGTCACGCGGTGGCTTCTGGGGGAAATCCGGACAAGGCGCGGAATGTCAGTGGCGTGCGTCACAGTTGTGGAAGAGGTGGGCCCGGGCCGGGGTCCACCGACCCCGAGGGGTGACCCATGACGACGTATGCGATAGAGGCGGAAGGCCTGGTCAAGCGGTTCAGGGAGACCGAGGCGCTGGCCGGGGTCGACCTGGGGGCCCGCCGGGGCTCGGTGCTCGGGCTGCTGGGCCCCAACGGCGCGGGGAAGACCACCGCCGTGCGGATCTTCGCGACGCTGCTGCGGCCCGACGGGGGCAGGGCCCGGGTGGCCGGACACGACGTGGTCCGGGAGGCCGGGGTCGTACGGGCCATGGTGGGGCTGACCGGGCAGTACGCGGCGGTCGACGAGAACCTGACCGGCACGGAGAATCTGCTGCTCATCGGACGTCTGCTGGGGCTGCCGCGCCGGGAGGCGCGGGCGCGGGCCGCCGAGCTGCTGGAGCGGTTCCAGCTGGCGGACGCGGCCGGACGGGCCACGAAGACGTACTCCGGAGGCATGCGCAGGCGGCTGGACCTGGCGGCCAGCCTGGTGGGCCGGCCCAGCATCCTCTTCCTCGACGAGCCGACCACCGGCCTCGACCCGCACAGCCGCGGTGAGCTGTGGGACCTGCTGCGGGGGCTGGTCGCGGACGGTGCGACGGCCCTGCTGACCACGCAGTATCTGAACGAGGCCGATGTGCTCGCCGACGACATCGTGGTGATCGACAAGGGCCGGGTGATCGCCGAGGGCACGCCCGACCAGCTGAAGTCGCAGGTCGGCGGGCAGGTCCTGGAGCTGCGGCCGGTGCTGGCGGACGACCTCGCGCGGGTGCACGCGCTGGTGGCCGAGGCGGCGGGACCGCAGACCCAGATCGAGGGCGAGACGATCACCGCGCCGGTGAAGGACCCGCAGCTGATGCCGGCCGTCGTGCGCACGCTGGACCGCGAGGGGATAGCGGTGGGCGAGCTGGCGCTGCGGCGCTCCTCGCTGGACGAGGTGTTCCTGGCGCTGACCGGGCACCGTGCCGAGCCGGGCGGGCCGGAGGACGACGGGGACGGGGACGGCGGCGGGGACGCCGACGGGGACGGGGGCCGCGGGGCGGCCGTCCGGGACGGTGAGGGCGAGCGGGAGAAGGCGGTGAGCCGGTCATGACCACCGCCGCCACGACCGCCACGGCGCCGATCACCAAGTCGGGCCGGGTGCGCCCGCTGGACGGGTTGCGGCAGACCTTCACGATGGCCTGGCGCAGTCTGGTCGCCGTCAAGCACAACCCGCTGGAGCTGGTCGACTACAGCATCACGCCGATCATGTTCGTGTTCCTCTTCACGTATGTGCTGGGCGGGCAGATGGCCGGGTCGCCGGAGGCGTACCTGAAGTACGCGCTGCCGGGGATCATCGTCCAGAACACGCTGTTCATGACGATGTACACGGCGATGGCCCTGAACACCGACCTCACCAAGGGCGTCTTCGACCGCCTGCGCAGCCTGCCGATCGCCCGCTCCGCGCCGCTCATCGGCCGTATCACGGCCGACCTGGCCAAGCACCTCTGGGCGCTGCTGCTCATGATCGGCCTCGGTCTGCTGCTCGGCTTCCGGATCACCGGGGGAGTCGACGGGTTCCTGTTCGGGACGCTGCTGGTGATCGTGTTCGCGGCGGCGGTGTCCTGGAGTGCCGTGCTGATCGGGATGCTCGCCGGCGACGCGGAGAAGGTGCAGGCGTTCGCCTTCACGCTCATCTTCCCGATCACCTTCACCAGCAGCGCTTTCGTCATGGTGGACACCATGCCGGGGTGGCTCCAGGCGTGGAGCGACGTGAATCCGGTGACGCATCTGTCGGACGCGTTCCGGGGGTTGCTGCTGGGCGGGCCGGTGGCCGAGCCGGTGATGTGGTCGCTGGTGTGGGCCGCGGGGATCGCGGTGGTGTTCTATCCGTTGGCCATGCGGGCCTATCGGGCGAAGACCTGAGGGTGCGTCGACCGGGCGGGCGGTGCTGATCCGGATGGTGCCGTTCCGTGCGGTGCCGTTCCGTGCGGTGCCCTTCCGGGCGGTGCCGATCCGGGCGGTGCCCTTCCGGGCGGTGCCGATCCGGGCGGTGCCCTTCCGTGCGGTGCCGATCCGTGCGGTGCCGTTCCGGGCGGTGCCGTTCCGGGCGGTGCTGATCCGGATGGTGCCGTTCCGGGCGTTCGTACCACCGTAGGAATTTCCGAAATCGGGCACGCTGTGGCCGTTTTCGACCGGAGTTCGGCCGTAGGCTGCCGCGCATGTGCGGAATTGTGGGTTACGTGGGGTCGCAGTCGGCGCTCGACATCGTGGTGGCCGGACTCAAGCGACTGGAGTACCGGGGCTACGACTCGGCGGGGGTCGCCGTGCTCGCGGACGGCGGGCTTGCCGGGGCCAAGAAGGCCGGGAAGCTGGCGAATCTGGAGAAGGAGCTGGCCGAGCGGCCGTTGCCGAGCGGGACCACGGGGATCGGGCACACGCGCTGGGCCACGCACGGCGGGCCGACCGACGACAACGCCCATCCGCATCTCGACAACGCAGGGCGCGTCGCCGTCGTGCACAACGGGATCATCGAGAACTTCGCCTTGCTGCGGGCCGAGTTGGCGGAGCGCGGGCACGAGCTGGCGTCCGAGACGGACACCGAGGTCGTCGCGCATCTGCTGGCCGAGGAGTTCTCCGCCGGCGCCGATCTCGCCGAGGCCATGCGGCTCGTGTGCCGACGGCTGGAGGGCGCGTTCACGCTGGTCGCGGTGCACGCCGACGAGCCGGACGTGGTGGTCGGGGCGCGGCGGAACTCGCCGCTCGTGGTGGGCGTCGGGGAGGGCGAGGCCTTTCTCGCCTCGGACGTCGCCGCGTTCATCGCCCACACCCGCTCGGCGGTCGAACTCGGGCAGGACCAGGTCGTGGAGCTGCGCCGGGACGGGGTGACCGTCACCGGGTTCGACGGACGGCCGGCGGACGTGCGGTCGTACCACGTCGACTGGGACGCCTCGGCCGCGGAGAAGGGCGGCTACGACTACTTCATGCTCAAGGAGATCGCCGAGCAGCCCAAGGCGGTCGCCGACACACTGCTGGGGCGCATCGACGCGGCCGGCTCGCTGACGCTGGACGAGGTGCGGATCAGCGCCTCCGAACTGCGCGAGGTCGACAAGGTCGTCATCGTGGCCTGCGGTACGGCCTTCCACGCCGGGCTGATCGCCAAGTACGCCATCGAGCACTGGACGCGGATCCCGTGCGAGGTGGAACTGGCCAGCGAGTTCCGGTACCGGGATCCGATCCTCGACCAGCAGACCCTCGTCATCGCCATCTCCCAGTCCGGCGAGACCATGGACACGCTCATGGCGCTGCGGCACGCCCGTGAGCAGGGTGCGAAGGTGCTGGCGATCTGCAACACCAACGGGTCGACCATTCCTCGCGAGTCGGATGCGGTGCTGTACACGCACGCCGGGCCGGAGGTCGCGGTCGCCTCGACGAAGGCGTTCCTGACGCAGCTGGTGGCCTGCTATCTGGTCGCCCTGTATCTCGGGCAGGTCCGGGGCACCAAGTGGGGCGACGAGATCCACGCCGTGATCCGGGACCTGGCGCAGATCGGCGGGCAGGTCGAACGGGTCCTTCGGACCATGGAGCCGGTACGGGAGCTGGCGCGATCGCTCGCCCACAAGAACACGGTGCTCTTCCTCGGCCGGCACGTGGGCTACCCCGTCGCCCTCGAAGGCGCGCTGAAGCTGAAGGAACTCGCCTACATGCATGCCGAGGGCTTCGCGGCGGGGGAGTTGAAACATGGGCCCATCGCCCTCATCGAGGACGATCTGCCGGTCGTGGTGGTGGTGCCCTCGCCCCGGGGCCGCTCGGTGCTGCACGACAAGATCGTTTCCAACATGCAGGAGATCCGGGCGCGGGGTGCGCGGACCATCGTGATCGCGGAGGAGGGTGACGAGGCGGTCGTGCCGTACGCGGACCACCTGATCCGGATCCCGGCGACGCCGACCCTGCTTCAGCCGATGGTGGCCGCGGTGCCGTTGCAGGTCTTCGCGTGCGAGCTGGCGACCGCGCGGGGGAACGAGGTGGATCAGCCGCGGAATCTGGCGAAGTCGGTGACGGTGGAGTGAGCGGACCTCAGGTTGTCGAGGAACGCGGTGAAGGCGGCGGCCGGGAAGGTGAGGGTGGCTCTGGCCGGGGCCTTTGAGTCGCGGACGGATATGTGGGTGGGGGAGTCGGCGATCTCCACGCAGTTGTTGCCGTCGGCGCCGCCGGAGTAGGTCGACTTGCGCCAGCTTTCAGGGGTGGTCACGGTGTGCCTCACACTTCCTTGGCCAGGTCGTGGATGAAGTCGCGCGACCTCACGGGGTCGAGCGATACCGCTTCTACCCTACGGAAGACTGTTCGAAAGACGGTGAGCTGGGCTTCGGAGTCGATGAACCCCGTGCCGTGGGGTGCGTCACGGACGGCGGTGTCCAGCCTGGGGACCGTGCCGCCCGCCAGCATCATGGGGCTCCATGTCCCGCCGAAGCCGTCGAGGTCGAAGGGGATGACCCGCACGGTGACGTGATCCGCCTCGGAGAGTTCCAGGACGCGGCCGAGTTGGGCTCGCGAGGTGGCACGGTCGCCGACCCGGATCCGCAGGGCCGCCTCATGGATGAGCGCCTTGTACGGGGTGGGGGCGGGGCCTTCGAGGACCGCCCCGCGCTGCATGCGGTGCCGAACGCGCAGGTTCAGGTCCTCGGGGGAGAGTTCGGGAACCCTGGAGGAGAAGGCGGCGTGCGCGTAGTCCTCGGTCTGCAGCAGGCCGGGGATGAACAGGAACTCCGCGTCGTCCCGGTAGGTGGAGTGGTGCTCCAGCTCGGCGATGTCCAGGAACGGTGTGGGCAGAAGGCCGCGGTACTCCTCCCACCAGCCGCGCGTTCGATCCGTTGCCAGCGCTACCAGGGCTTCGATCAACTCCCGTTCTGCGCAGCCGTAGTTGGAAGCAAGCTGGCGAAGGCGCTTCTCGCTCACTCCGGTCAGGGCCGACTCGATCTGGTTGATCTGCGTGGAGCTCACCCCGAGCAGGGCCGCTGCCTCCCGGCCTGTGAGGCCTGCCGCGTCGCGAAGCCGGCGCAGCTCGATACCCAGGCGCACCTGACGTGCTGTCGGTTCGCGCCTCAACCCCGCCATGTGCTGCTCCTCGGTTCAACGCGCCTGTGTGGACGACTCGTTCGGGGGTCAGGTTACGCGATCGGCTTGCTGAACCTTGAAATGAAGGTCTACCGTCGGTGATGCGACACGCACGCTGCGGAAGCGCACCGCTCCGTCCTGCCGTGACGGCTGCGGCACTGCCACCGCGCGACTCCCCTCCCACCCGAACGGAGTTCACCCATGCTCGAAACCGAACCCTGGGAGTACTCGCTCTCCATTCCCAACGACGTCCGGGCCGTCACCGTCAGTCGCCGCACCCTCCGGCTGATCCTCACGATGCACGGCCTCATCGGCCTCGTCGACACCGCCGAACTTCTCGCCACCGAGCTGGTCGCCAACGCCGTTCGCCATACGAAAGGGCCGGCTGCCCTGCGCGTGCGGTGGTCGGCCGGTGTGCTGCGGATCGGGGCCTGGGACGCGGACCCCGAACCGCCGGAACCGCCTCAAGCGTTCGCGACGCTCGGGGAGGCCGAGGAGGGGCGGGGGCTGGCGCTCGTCCGGTCCTGTTCCGACCTGTGGGGCTGGCAGCCGCTGACCAGGGACGGGAATCGTGGCAAGTACGTCTGGTGCGAGCTGACCTCGGCGGCGTGAACGTTTACTCGCCGCTCGAAAGAGTGAACGTACCCCGATCGTCCGGATCTTCAGCCCATCACGGCATCAAGGTTGCGCACATGGTCACATCAGCTCACGAGGGCATGCACCGCATCTTTCAGGAGCGGCCCGAGATCCTCGCTCCCGTGTTCGGGGTGCTGGGCGTCCCGTTATCCGCAAAAGCGACTGTGGACGCCGTCACCACGGACGTGACAGAAGCCCGGCCGCTGGAACGTCGCGTGGACACCGTGCTGCGCATTGGACCGTCCGATGGCGAGGACTTTCTGCTCGCCGTCGAGGCGCAGTCTGGCAGGGTCGAGGGCAAGGAGTGGAGTTGGGCGTACTACATCGGCTACCTCCAGGCGAAGTATGGGCTGCCCGTACTGCTCCTCGTCGTCTGTCAGGACAGGGCCACTGCCAAGTGGGCGGCCGGTCCCTTCGACTGCGGCGCGCGCGGCTGGACGGCTCTACGGACGTATCCGCTGGTCGCCGGGCCGGACAACCTACCGGTGATCACAGACGTCCGGACTGCGGCGAAGAACCTCCCTCTGGCCGTGCTCTCCGCCCTGGCACACGCCCGTAGCCGCGACGGCGACGCCATACTGGAAGCCATCAGCAGCGCCCTTCAGGAACTCCTGGACACCGATCCTGCCACCGCCAAGTACTTTTTCGACTTCCTCGAAGTCACCCTGGGCAAGACTCCAGCCGGAGAGAAATGGAAGGCAATCATGTCGACGTTCGTCAGCTACTTTCCGGGCCGGGGGACGGTTCGTGAGACGGCCTATCTGGAAGGTAAGGCCGACGGTGAGGCCAAGGGTGAGGCCAAGGGTGAGGCCAAGGGAATCCTGCTTGTGTTGGAGGTACGCGGCATCCCCGTGTCCGACAGCGTGCGGGAGCGCATCACCACCTGTAGCGACCTCGAACGCATGGACGCCTGGCTGGAGCGGTCCCGTACGGTCGAGCGGGCCGAGGACCTGTTCGCCGAGGACCCGAGCCTTCCGGAAGCCGGCTGCTCATAGCTCCGGCTTCCCCGTCAGTACGTCCGCCCTCCACGCCGGTGCCTGAGGCATGAACCTGTGTTGCGCCGCGTGTGCCGCCATGCGGGCGTTGCGTGCCTCGGCCTCCGGGCCGTCCGGGAGGTGGAAGTCGGTGCCTGCCCGGGCGGAGCGGGACTGCATACCGTTGGCGTCCGGGACGCGGCGACGGACGTAGCGGTCGAGGGCGGCGGGTACGTCGGCCGGGGTCGCGTCCGTCAGTTCGTCACCCAGTACCGCCGCGTCCAGGATCGCCTGGGCCGCGCCCTGCGCCTGGAACGGGACCATCGCGTGCGCGCTGTCGCCGAGCAGGGTCACGCGTCCGGCGTTCCAGCCGGTGAGGGGCGTGCGGGTGTGGATGCCGTAGCGGAACACCTGGCCCGCGCGTTCGAGGACCGTGCGGACGCGGGGGTCCCAGCCGGTGAAGGCGCGCAGCGGTTCGCCGGGTTCCGCTTTCGCCGTCCAGGACTCCTGGGTCGCCGCCCGGGTGGTGAACACGGCCACCACGTTGAGCAGTTCACCGCGCCGCACCCAGTAGTGGACGAAGTGGCGGTCCGGGCCGAGCCAGGCAGCCAGCGGCGGGAGGCCCAGGTCGGCGACCTCGCCGGCGGGGAGCAGGGCCCGGTAGGCGGCCGTTCCCGAGAACACCGCCTCGTCCTGGCCGAAGAGCCACCGGCGGGCCGCGGACCGGATCCCGTCGGCCGCGACCACGAGGTCCGCCGTCAGGCGTTCACCCGCCGCCGTCGTCACCCGGGCGGCCTCGTCGTCCTGGTCGATGGCGACGACGGTCGTGTCCAGGCGGACGGACTCCGGTGGCACGGCCGCAGCCAGCGCGCCGTGCAGATCCGCCCGGTGCACCACCAGGTACGGCGCCCCGAACTCCTCCTCGGCCTCCCGGCCCAGCGCGTAACGGCAGATCTCCGCACCGTCCGACCAGGTGAGGAAGCTGACGTGCGGCGGATGGGCGGCCAGGGCGGCGACCGAGTCCAGCACGCCCAGCCGACGTAACTCCCGCGTGGCGTTGGGCGCGAGCTGGATACCGGCGCCGATCTCCGAGAAGCGCCGCGCCTGCTCCACCAGCGTCACGTCGACGCCGGCGCGGCGCAGGCTCAGCGCCGCCGCAAGTCCCCCGATGCCCGCGCCCACGACGATCGCCCGCATCCCACGACCTCACTCCGCCGGACTTGCCCGCCCGTCCGCGTCCTGGTGCCGACGGTCAACCTCGCGGAGGCGGAAGCATCGGTCAACCCACCGGCACCCGTCACCCCCGCACATCCCGCCAAGCCTCCGGAATGCCCTCCGCCACGTCATGTGCACCCAACGGCGCGCCGTCCGCCGCGAATCTCGCCGAGAGGCCGTGGAGGTACGCCGCCACGCTCGCGGCGTCCACCGCCGGGAGGCCCGCCGCGAGGAGCGATCCGCCCAGGCCCGACAGCACGTCCCCGCTGCCGGCCGTGGCCAGCCATCCCGTGCCCGTCGGATTCACCCGCACCGCACCGGCGCCGCCCGCCCGGGCCACCAGCGTCGTCGAGCCCTTCAGCAGCACGGTCGCCGCATACCGCCGCGCCAACTCCCGTACCGAGGCCAGCCGGGCGCCCTCGACCTCCTCGCGGGAGACCCCGAGCAGCGCCGCCGCCTCCCCGGCGTGCGGGGTCATCAGTGTCGGCGCCCCGCGGTCCCGTACCGCCCCGGCGTCCGCCAGCCGCAGCCCGTCCGCGTCCAGCAGCACCGGTACGTCGGCCGCGAGCACCTCCGCCACCGTCGCCGCGTCGTCCCCGGCGCCCGGCCCGACGACCCACGCCTGCACGCGCCCGGCCTTCTTCGGTCCCCGGTCCGACACCAGCGTCTCGGGGAACCGCGCGATCACCGCGTCCGCCGCCGGACCGACGTACCGCACGGCCCCGGCCCCGCCCCGCAGCGCGCCCGCCACCGCCAGCACGGCCGCGCCCGGGTACCTCGACGATCCCGCGGCGATGCCCACGACCCCGCGCCGGTACTTGTCCGTCTCCGCCCCCGGCAGCGGCAACAGCCGGGCCACGTCGGCGTGTTGCAGCGCCTCCAGCTCCGTCGCCTCGGCCGGCGGCGCCAGTCCGATGTCCACGAGCCGTACGACACCGGCGTACTCCCGAGCCGGGTCGATCAGCAGGCCCGGCTTGTGCGTGCCGAAGGTGACGGTGAGGTCGGCGCGGATCGCCGTGCCGTGCACCTCGCCCGTGTCGGCGTCCACGCCGCTCGGCAGGTCGACGGCGACCACCGCGGCCCGGGACCGCGTCGCCGCGCCGGCCAGCGGTGCCGCGTCCGGCCGCAGCCCGCCCTTGCCGCCGATGCCGACGATGCCGTCCACGACCAGGTCCGCGCGCCCGATCAACTCCCCGGCGGCGTCCAGGCCGACGGGCCGCCCGCCCGCCCGCCGCAGCGCCGCGAGGCCCCCGGCGTGCGCGCGGTCCGGCGCCAGCAGCACCGCCGTGACGCCCGCCCCGCGCCGGGCCAGCCGGGCACCGGCGTACAGGGCGTCGCCGCCGTTGTCGCCGCTGCCGATCAGCAGTACGACCCGGCTGCCGTACACCCGGCCCAGCAGATCCGCGCAGGCCGCGGCCAGTCCGGCCGCCGCCCGCTGCATCAGCGCCCCGTCCGGGAGCCGTGCCATCAGCTCCCGTTCGGCCGCCCTTACCGTCTCCACGCCGTACGCAGTCCGCATACGACCGAGTCTCCCGTACGGGGCGAGGCGCGTCGCATCCATCGCCGCTTCGCCGTGCCGCGAGCGGGGCAGCCTCCGCTCGACTCTCCGCCACCACCGCCATCACCACGCCGTAGGCAGTTCGCATGCGACCGAGGCTCCCTACCGGCGAGGCGCGTCGCGTCCGACGGCGTCGTGCCGTGCCTCGCGCGCCAGGCCCGCTCAGCCCTCCGCCACCACCACGGCCGACGCCACCCCGGCGTCATGGCTCAGCGACACATGCCAGGACCGGACGCCCAGTTCGGCCGCACGGGCCGCGACCGTGCCGGTCACCCGCAGCCGGGGCTGCCCGCTGTCCTCGACGCAGACCTCGGCGTCGGTCCAGAGCAGGCCCGCCGGCGCGCCCAGCGCCTTCGCCAGGGCCTCCTTCGCGGCGAAGCGGGCGGCGAGGGAGGCGATGCCCCGGCGGTCGCCGCTCGGCAGCAGCAACTCGCGCTCCAGGAAGAGCCGTTCGGCCAGCCCCGGTGTGCGTTCCAGCGCCGCCTCGAATCTGTCGATCTCGGCCACGTCGATGCCGACCCCGATGATGCTCATGCCGAGCACCCTATGGGTCCTTGCGCGATGGTCCTCAAAAGAGTGACCCCGCCGCGCGGCGCCTCCGCGCGGCGGGGCCCTCACGCTTCCCTGTCCGCATGATCAGCAGACGTATCGCACGCCGGAGTGTCGCCGTGCTCCTCGCCGGGGCGGTCATGATGCCCGTCGGCGGCGCCTCGGCGGACCCGGCGGACTCCTCGGACCCGGTGCCCCCGACGTCCGGACCGCAGGCCACCGATCTCGTGCCCGGCATCCCCCTGACCCTGCTTCCGCTCTCGGAGATGGACACACCCGACCAGGACCTGCCGCCGAAGGTGTACAAGCCCACCCGCGCGGAGGACGCCGTCGAGCCCCGGGACGCGCCGGAGGAGGCGTACGACCGGGTGGAGTACGTCGATCCCATGGACTCCTTCGGGGACGTGACGTGCAGCGAGGAGACGGGCCTGCGGCAGCGGGAGGTCGAGCGGTGGCTGAAGCGGCCCGTCGACGGCGAGCAGTCCAAGGGTGACTGCAAGGCCATCCGCACCTTCCAGAAGAAGTACGGCATCAAGCCCGCCATCGGATACGCCGGGCCGGTGACCTGGGCCACCATGCAGCTCGTCGGCGCCCGCAAGAACCCCAACGCGGCCAAGAAGTGCCCGGCGCGGGCGTACCGGGTCGCCTGTGTCGACCTCGACCGGCAGATCGCCTGGGTGCAGCACGGCAAGGGCGGCGTCGTGTTCGGGCCCGTGCCCATCCGCAGCGGACGTACGGGATACGGGACGCGCGGCGGATGGCACGCGGTCTACTGGCGGCACAAGAACCACGTGTCGACGATCTACAAGAGCCCCATGCCCTACTCCCAGTTCTTCAGCGGAGGGCAGGCGTTCCACGGCGTCTACGGCAGCCTCTACACCCCCGTCGGTTCGCGGGGCTGCGTCAACATGACCCTGAAGGACGCACGGAAGCTGTGGGGGCTGCTGAAGAAGGGCGACCGGGTCTACGTGTGGGGGCACAGGCAGGAGCAGTAGGCCATGGCTCCCGGCGCGGCGGCGATGTCGGACCCCTCTGAGACACTGGGGGCGCGATGACAGAGACAACAGCCCAGCGGACCGCGCCCCTGCGGGCCCGCGCCGAGATCGATCTGGCCGCCCTGCGGTCCAATGTGCTGAGCCTGCGCGCCCACGCACCGGGCGCGGCCCTGATGGCCGTCGTGAAATCGGACGCGTACGGCCACGGGGCCGTCCGGTGCGCCCGCGCCGCCGTCGACGCCGGCGCCACCTGGCTGGGTACGGCGACCCCCGAGGAGGCCCTCGTGCTGCGGGCCGCCGGGCTGCGCGGCATGCGGATGATGTGCTGGCTGTGGACGCCGGGCGGCCCCTGGCGGGAGGCCGTCGAGGCCGACGTCGACGTCTCCGTCAGCGGGATGTGGGCCCTCCAGGAGGTCACCGAGGCCGCCCGGCAGGCCGGCGCCCCCGCACGCGTGCACCTCAAGGCCGACACCGGGCTCGGGCGCGGCGGCTGCCAGCCGGGCGACGACTGGACCGAGCTGGTCCGCGAGGCCCTGCGGGCCGAGGCCGAAGGGCTCCTGAGCGTCACCGGGCTGTGGTCGCACTTCGCCTGCGCCGACGAGCCCGGGCATCCCTCCATCGCCGCCCAGCTCTCCCGCTTCCGGGAGATGGTGGCGTACGCCGAGGGGCAGGGCGCGCGGCCGGAGGTGCGGCACATCGCGAACTCGCCGGCCACGCTCACCCTCCCGGACAGCCACTTCGACCTGGTGCGCACCGGCATCGCGACCTACGGCATCTCGCCCAGCCCCGAGCTGGGCGGCCCCGCCGACTTCGGGCTGCGGCCCGTGATGACGCTGTCGGCGTCCCTGGCCCTGGTCAAGCACGTGCCGGGCGGCCACGGCGTCTCCTACGGCCATCGTTACGTCACCCCCGGCGAGACCACCCTCGGCCTCGTCCCCCTGGGCTACGCCGACGGCGTCCCGCGGCACGCCTCCGGCGCCGGGCCGGTGCTGGTCGGCGGCAAGTGGCGGACGGTCGCGGGGCGGATCGCGATGGACCAGTTCGTCGTCGACCTGGGCGGGGACGAGCCCGAGCCGGGTGCGCGGGCCGTGCTGTTCGGGCCCGGTGACGGCGGTGAGCCCACCGCCGAGGACTGGGCGCAGGCGGCGGGGACCATCGCGTACGAAATCGTCACCCGGATCGGAACGCGCGTTCCACGCGTCTACAGGAATGCGTCCATGTGATGCGGCGCTGTGATCCGGGCTGTGTGATGCGTCCATCTGTGTGCGGCCAAGTGAATGCGGAACGAGACGGGTAACCCGTAGCGGGACGCATGATCGAAACACCGGCACCATTCACCACCCACGTCACAACGGCACCATGAGAGCCAGCGAAGAGGAGCGGTACGTGAGCGAGAGCAGTGCGGAGGCCGTCGCGGCCGTCGCCTCCGCCACGGGGGCGGCCGCGAACTGGCGCAGGGCCACCGGCATCGCCGGTGCGGCGATAGGCGTGATCGCGGCGGGCGCCGCGGCCGGCGTCGCCATAGAGCGCATGACAGTGGGCCGCGGCATGCGGCAGAAGGCCAGACTCGCCCTCGACTCGGCGGGACCGTACGGCTCGCTGCGGGGCACCCCCGGCAAGGCGTACTCCGACGACGGCACCGAGCTGTACTACGAGGTCGACGACATCGACCCCGAGGCCGCTCCCGCCCTCAGTCCGCGCCGGCGACGGCTCTTCGGGCGCAAGGCACCGGCCCCCGTCACCGTCGTCTTCAGCCACGGCTACTGCCTCAACCAGGACTCCTGGCACTTCCAGCGGGCCGCCCTGCGGGGCGTCGTGCGCACCGTGCACTGGGACCAGCGCAGCCACGGCCGCTCGGGGCGCGGCGTCGCCCAGGCGCAGGAGGGCAGGCACGTCGACATCGAGCAGCTCGGGCGCGACCTGAAGGCCGTCATCGACGCGGCCGCGCCGGAAGGGCCGCTCGTGCTGGTCGGGCACTCCATGGGCGGGATGACCGTCATGGCGCTGGCCGACCGGTTCCCGGACCTGATCCGCGACCGGGTCGTCGCCACCGCACTCGTCGGTACGTCGTCCGGGAAGCTCGGCGAGGTCAACTTCGGACTGCCCGTCGCAGGGGTGAACGCGGTGCGGCGGGTGCTGCCGGGCGTGCTCAAGGCGCTGGGGCAGCGCGCCGAGCTGGTGGAGCGCGGGCGGCGGGCCACCGCCGACCTGTTCGCCGGGATCATCAAGCGGTACTCGTTCTCGTCCCGGGACGTCGACCCGGCCGTCGCCCGGTTCGCCGAACGGATGATCGAGGGGACGCCGATCGACGTGGTCGCGGAGTTCTACCCGGCCTTCGCCGACCACGACAAGACCGAGGCGCTCGCCCTCTTCACGGACATGCCGGTGCTCGTCCTGGCCGGTGTGGGCGACCTCGTCACGCCCAGCGAGCACAGCGAGGCCATCGCCGACCACCTGCCGGAGGCCGAACTGGTGCTCGTGCCGGACGCCGGGCACCTGGTCATGCTGGAGCACCCGGAAGTGGTCACCGACCGTCTGGCCGACCTGCTCACCCGGGCGGGTGCCGTGCCGGCAGGGGCTACCGTTAGTGGCTATGGAAGCACCAGCAGCACCGCACAACGCGGGTGACCTCGAGCTGACCGTCACCGCTCCCGACCAGATGCGGGAGCTGGGCCGCCGCCTCGCCAAGCTGCTGCGCGCCGGCGACCTGGTGATGCTCAGCGGGGAGCTCGGCGCGGGCAAGACGACGCTGACGCGCGGGCTCGGCGAGGGGATGGGGGTCCGGGGCGCGGTCACGTCCCCGACCTTCGTGATCGCCCGTGTGCACCCGTCCCTCGGCGACGGTCCGCCGCTCGTCCACGTCGACGCCTACCGGCTGTCCGGGGGCCTCGACGAGATGGAGGACCTCGACCTCGACGTCTCGCTGCCCGACTCGGTGATCGTCGTGGAATGGGGCGAGGGCAAGGTCGAGGAGCTGACCGAGGAGCGGCTGCAGATCGTGATCCACCGGGCCGTCGGCACTGCGTCTTCCCGGGGGGCGGCCCCCGGACCCCCGGAGACCGACGAGGTGCGGCACGTGACCGTGACCGGGCTCGGGGAGCGCTGGGCGACGGCGGACCTGAGCGTGCTGTCGGCCTGAGCCCGCTGCCGGCGATGAACATTCCGACAAGACGTCGGCAAAATATTGCGTTCGCGGTCTTGGGCGTGGTCACATGGTACCCAGTCCGTAGTTAGGTGTACCTAACTACGTCCGCCCCCGGCCCCAGGAGGCGTCCATGCCGGCATCGGAGAACACGGCCCAGCAGCGGCCCGAGGTGAGGGCCGGGGTGTCCATGCGTGATCTGCTCGCGGCCGGTGCCGCGGCGAGACTGATCTCCACTCCGCCGCGCGAGCCCGAGGCCGGGCGGCCGCAACAGCACGGGCGACCGGAACACACGCGGCACACGCACCGCGAAGCGGCCTAGAGGGCCTGGTCCGAAAGCGGCAGGCCCTAGCGGATCACCACGACCGCGCGGCCGATCGTCGCGAAGTCCCACATCGCGTCGCCGTCCGCCCGCGACTCACGGATACCGCCCGTCTTCAGGGCCGGGTCGGGATGCGTCGACGGGCTCCTGACGGTCGTACTGAAGCCGATGGTCACGTCGTCCACGCTCGCGAAGCGGATGACGTGCTCGATGGCGGCGCCGTCGGTGCCGGTGGTCGCGTTGGAGCGGGAGGTGACCGCGTACAGGCCCGGCAGGGGGTCGACCGATCCGGGGTACACGCGGAACGTGCGCTTGACCTCGCCGCCCTTCTCGACCAGCCACACCCGGTCGTCGTCCACGGAGTACACGACCCGCTGCCCCGTACCGGATCCGTCGGGCAGCGCGTCGGGGTCCTCGCGGTCGCGGGGCACCTTCGAGGTGCTGACCCCCGGAACGTTGCCGCTCCGCGGCCCCGCGAGGCCGGCCGGGACGGTGGCCGAGGCCTGGAAGGCGAGGAAGCCGACCGTCCCCAGGGCAGCCGCGGTCAGCCCCGCCACGATTGAGGAGCTGCTGCCTGCCACCCTCGCTCACCTCAGCGTTCGCGTCATAGGTCGTGATCCAGCCCGACCGTAGCAGCCGTCAAGCGCCCGCCCCGCGAGTGAGCCGAAGGGGCGCGCCGATGTCGAACACGGGCTGAGCAGGCTCTCGTCCGCCGGACCGGCCGAGGGCGCCCGCTGGGCGAACGGGCCGTGCAACGCGGCGGCGCCTGACGGTGCGCGGGCGCCGTAGGCTGTTTGCGTGCTCTTGCTCGCTCTGGATACCGCCACCCCCGCCGTCACCGTCGCGCTGCACGACGGCACGGACGTCATCACCTCGTCCAGCCAGGTGGACGCGCGCCGGCACGGGGAGCTGCTGCTGCCGGCCGTCGACCGCGTCCTCGCCGAGGCCGGCAAACGGCTCGACGCCGTCACCGGCATCGTCGTGGGCATCGGACCCGGCCCCTACACCGGGCTGCGCGTCGGCCTCATGACCGCCGACACCTTCGGGCTCGCCCTCGGCGTCCCCGTGCACGGCCTGTGCACGCTGGACGGCCTCGCGTATGCGGCCGACATCGAGAAGGGCCCGTTCGTCGTCGCGACGGACGCCCGGCGCAAGGAGGTCTACTGGGCGCGGTACGCCGACTCCCGCACCCGGCTGACCGACCCGGCCGTCGACCGGCCCGCCGACATCGCCGACGAGGTCGCCGGGCTGCCGGCCGTCGGCGCGGGCGCGCTGCTGTACCCCGAGACCTTCCCCCGCGCCCACGAGCCCGAGCACGTGTCGGCGGCGGCGCTCGCGGCGCTGGCCGCCGAGCGGCTGGCGGCGGGCGAGGAACTCCTGGCGCCGCGGCCGCTGTATCTGCGCCGGCCCGACGCCCAGGTCCCCAAGAACTACAAGGTGGTCACCCCCAAGTGACCGAACCCGTGACCCCCGCCGGCGCCGCTGCCTCCGGTCCTCCGCTTCGCGAGATGCGCTGGTGGGACATCGACCGAGTGCTGGAGCTGGAGAAGGACCTGTTCCCCGAGGACGCCTGGTCCCGGGGCATGTTCTGGTCCGAGCTGGCCCACTCGCGCGGGCCCGAGGCGACCCGGCGCTATGTCGTCGCCGAGGGGCCCGACCGGGTCGTGGGCTACGCCGGCCTCGCCTCCGCCGGGGACCTCGCCGACATCCAGACCATCGCCGTCGCCCGCGACCACTGGGGCACGGGCCTCGGCGCCCGTCTCCTCACCGAACTGCTGCGAGCCGCCGGCGAATTCGAGTGCGCCGAAGTGATGCTGGAGTGCCGTGTGGACAACGTCCGCGCCCAGAAGCTCTACGAGCGCTTCGGCTTCGAGGCCATCGGCTTCCGGCGCGGCTACTACCAGCCGGGGAACGTGGACGCCCTCGTGATGCGACTGACCGCCCCCGAAAACTCCGTACAAGGAACCGAGATCAATGGCTGACTCGCGCGACGTTCCCCTCGTCCTCGGCATCGAGACCTCCTGTGACGAGACCGGCGTCGGCATCGTCCGCGGCACCACCCTGCTCGCCGACGCCGTCGCCTCCAGCGTCGACGAGCACGCCCGCTTCGGCGGTGTCGTGCCGGAGGTCGCCTCACGGGCGCACCTGGAGGCGATGGTCCCCACCATCGACCGCGCGCTGAAGGAGGCCGGGGTGAGCGCCCGCGACCTCGACGGCATCGCGGTGACCGCCGGCCCGGGCCTGGCGGGCGCGCTGCTGGTGGGCGTGTCGGCGGCGAAGGCGTACGCCTACGCGCTGGGCAAGCCGCTCTACGGCGTCAACCACCTCGCGTCCCACATCTGCGTGGACCAGCTGGAGCACGGCGCGCTGCCGGAGCCGACGATGGCGCTGCTGGTGAGCGGCGGCCACTCGTCCCTCCTGCTCTCGACCGACATCACCTCGGACGTACGGCCGCTCGGCGCGACCATCGACGACGCGGCCGGTGAGGCCTTCGACAAGATCGCGCGCGTGCTGAACCTCGGCTTCCCCGGCGGCCCGGTCATCGACCGCTACGCCCGCGAGGGCGACCCGGACGCGATCGCCTTCCCGCGCGGACTGACGGGCCCGCGCGACCCGGCGTACGACTTCTCGTTCTCGGGCCTGAAGACGGCGGTCGCCCGCTGGATCGAGGCCAAGCGGGCGGCGGGGGAGGAGGTGCCGGTGCGTGACGTCTCGGCCTCCTTCCAGGAGGCGGTCGTCGACGTGCTGACCCGCAAGGCCGTACGGGCCTGCAAGGACGAGGGCGTCGACCACCTGATGATCGGCGGCGGCGTGGCCGCCAACTCGCGGCTGCGGGCGTTGGCGCAGGAGCGGTGCGAGGCGGCCGGCATCCGGCTGCGGGTGCCGCGGCCGAAGCTGTGCACCGACAACGGAGCGATGGTGGCGGCGCTGGGCGCGGAGATGGTGGCCCGCAACCGGGCGGCGTCCAGCTGGGACCTGTCGGCGGACTCGTCCCTGCCGGTGACGGACCCGCACGTGCCGGGAAACTTCGCGGACGAGGCCCACGGCCATGGCCACGACCACGACCACGTGCACGAGGTCAGCAAGGAGAACCTGTACTCGTGACGGTCGCGCTGATGTGGGAGGCGCGAGCGGTCCCCGGCCGGGGCGAGGACCTGCTCGCATGGGCCCGGGGGCAGGAACTGGCCGTACGCCCCCTACGCCGGGAGACCTTCCGGGCCCCCGAGGACCGCGTCCTCGTCATCACCTGGTGGGACGCGCCCCTCGACACCGATCTGCCCGAACTTCCCGCACCGGACGGGGAGTTGGTGACTCGGGCGGTGCATCGGTGGCGGTTCGAGTCGGTGGGGGTCGAGGGCCGCTGACCGCGGTGGAGGCGCGGCCCGGCGGCACTGTCACGCCGGTGCCGACACCTCCGACTCGCACCGCAGCCGCCGGTTCGTCCCCAACTCCCGTACAGAACCAGTGAGCTGGAGCCGTGCCGTGTGCCGTGCCTCCGCGCTCGACGCCCCCAGCCGCAGCTCCAGGGCCCCCGGTTCGACGATCCGGCGCCCCGAGCGGTCGGTGAACGACGACAGGTCGGCGTGGAAGCGGAAGGTGACCCGCCGGGCCTCGCCCGCCCCCAGCTCCACCCGCTGGTATCCGATCAGCCGGACGTCCGGGCGCGTGACCGATGCCACCGGATCGTGCAGGTACAGCTGGACGACGTCCGCGCCCGCCCGGTCTCCCGTGTTGCGGACCGTGAGTGAGAGGTCGTACGTGCCGTCGGTGGGGATCTCCGAGGCCGTGCCCCGGAAGTCCTCCCAGGTGAACGACGTGTACGAGCGGCCGTGCCCGAAGGCGTACTGCGGTGTCGGGTCCAGGTTGCTGACCTCTCCCGCCAGGCCCAGTGGTGGCTGGAGGTAGGTCCACGGCTGGCCCCCGGGGTCCCGTGGCACGCTCACCGGCAGCCTTCCCGAAGGGTTCACGCGGCCCGACAGGGCTCCTGCCACTGCCGGGCCGCCCTCCTCCCCCGGGAAGAAGGCCTGGACGACCGCTCCCAGGCGGCCCGCCCAGCGGCCCAGGGCGTAGGGGCGGCCGGTCAGGAGGACCAGGACCACCGGGACGCCGGTCGCCACCAGCGCGTCCAGCAACTCGGCCTGTACGCCGGGCAGTCGCAGGTCCGTGACGTCGCAGCCCTCGCCGGACGTGCCCCGCCCGAACAGCCCGGCCCGGTCGCCCAGCACCGCGAGGCACACGTCCGCCTCCGACGCCCGTGCGACCGCCTCCTCGAAGCCGGCCGTGTCGGGGTCGGCGACCCCGCAGCCCTCCGCGAACGTCACCTTGGCGTCGGGGAGTTCGGTGCGCAGGGCCTCCAGGAGCGTCGGGATCCCGATGCCCATCGGCACCTCGGGGTGGTGCGTGAGGACGTGGGACGGGAAGGAGTAGCAGCCGAGCATGGCCAGGGCGTCCGCCGCGCGGGGGCCCACCACCGCCACGCGGGCGTCCGGGGGCAGCGGCAGCACGCCGTCCGGGTTGTCCAGGAGCACCACCGACTCCTCCGCCACCCGGCGGGCCAGCGCCCGGTTTTCGGGGGAGTCCAGGTCGATGTGCGCCGTCGCCGGCTCCGGCGTCCAGTCCTCGTCCAGCAGTCCCAGCTCGCACTTCTGCAGCAGCACCCTGCGCGCCGCCCGGTCCACCAGTTCCTCCGGGACCTCGCCCGCCAGGACGGCTTCGACGAGCGGCGTTCCGTAGCACTTCACGGTCGGGAGCTCCACGTCGATGCCCGCCGCCAGCGCCGCGTGCGCCGCCTCCGCAGGGCCGCCCGCCACCCTGTGCAGCGTCTGAAGGAAGGCGATGCCGAAGTAGTCGGCGACCACCGTGCCCGTGAAGCCCCATTGCGAGCGCAGGAGTTCGGTCAGCAGCCCCGGGTCCGCCGACGCCGGCACTCCGTCCGTTTCGTTGTACGCCGCCATCACCGACCGCGCCCCGCCCTCGCGCAGCGCCATCTCGAACGGAGGGAGGGTGACGTCGGCGAGTTCACGCACGCCCGCCCGCACCGGCGCGAGATTGCGTGCGCCCGCCGACGACGCGTACCCGGCGAAGTGCTTGAGTGTCGCGATGACGCCGGCCGACTCCAGCCCCCGGACGTAGGCCGTGCCGATCGTGCCGGTCAGGTACGGGTCCTCGCCGATGGTCTCCTCGACCCGGCCCCAGCGGGGATCGCGTACGACGTCCAGGACCGGCGCGAGGCCCTGGTGGACGCCGGCCGAGCGCAGGTCCCGGCCGATGCGCCGGGCCATCTCCTCGACGAGCGGGGGGTCGAAGGTGGCTCCCCAGGCGAGCGGGACCGGGTACGCCGTGGCCTGCCAGGCCGTGAAGCCGGCCAGGCACTCCTCGTGGGCCACCGCGGGGATGCCGAAGCGGCCCGCCCCGGCGATACGGCGCTGGGCGCGGGCCAGTGCCTGCGCCCCGAGCGCCGGGTCCACGGGCGCGGTGCCGAAGGAACGGGTGAGCTGGCCGAGGCCGTGCGTGATCAGCTCGTCCCACTCGTCGGCGGTGCGGTCGGTGGCCATGTCGTGCTGGTGCGGGGCGACTCCGTCGCCGTCCGTGGCGGCGCCCACCCAGACGCCGTAGAGCTGGGCGGTCTTCTCCTGAAGGGTCATCCGGGACAGGAGGTCGTCGACGCGGGCGGCGGCGGACAGGGCGGGGTCGCGCCAGGGGGCGGTGGTCATGAAACTCCTGTCGGGGCGATGGCCCACTCGCGAATGTTTCGTTATTCACCTCGAATGTTCCGGAACCTAGGTGCGGTGAGAAGGGTTCGTCAAGAGGTCGCGCAGGGATACGATCGCCGCCATGACAGCCCGTGAGCCCGCTGAAACCCGGACGACAGAGTCGGAAAGCCGGTCGACAACGTCGGAAACCCGGACGACCACGACCACGGCACCGACGGGCGGCCGGTCCGCGCAGACCGCGACGCTCGCCGAGATCGCCCGTGAGGCGGGCGTGTCCGCGCCGACTGTTTCGAAGGTCCTCAACGGGCGCGCCGACGTCGCCCCGGCCACCCGCACCCGCGTCGAGGACCTGCTGCGCGCCCACGGCTACCGGCGCCGGCGGGCCGAGGCCAGCCGCTCGCCGCTGATCGACCTGGTCTTCCACGAACTGGAGAGCGCGTGGGCGATGGAGGTCATCCGGGGCGTGGAGAACGTCGCCCGCGATGCCGGCCTGAGCGTGGTGCTGAGCGAGAGCGCCGGGCGGCTGACCCCGGGCCGGACCTGGGCCGACCAGGTCGCCGCCCGCCGCCCGCACGGCGTGGTCCTCGTGCTGTCCGGCCTCGACGAGTCCCAGCGCGCCCTGCTCACCAGCCGCTCGATCCCGTTCGTGGTGATGGACCCGGCGGGCGACCCGGGCGCGGACGTGCCGTCCATCGGCGCCACCAACTGGCAGGGCGGGCTGGCCGCCACCCGGCACCTCGTCGACCTCGGCCACCGCAGGATCGGCGCGATCACCGGGCCGTCCCGGATGATGTGCAGCCGGGCCCGCCTCGACGGCTACCGAGCAGCCCTGGAGACGGCCGGGCTGCCGGTCGAGCAGGACCTGATCCGGCCCGGCGACTTCCACCACGAGACCGGCTACCGGCAGGGCCTGGAGCTGCTGCGCCGCCCGGACCGGCCGACCGCCGTCTTCGCCGGCAACGACCTGCAGGCGCTCGGGCTGTACGAGGCCGCGCGCGAGCTGGGGCTGCGCATCCCGGAGGACCTCAGCGTCGTCGGCTTCGACGATCTGCCGGTCGCCCGCTGGGTGGGGCCGCCGCTGACGACCGTACGGCAGCCGCTGACGGAGATGGCCGAGGCGGCGGCGAAGCTGGTGCTCGACCTCGCGCGCGAGGAGGGGGCGCCGGCGACGCGGGTGGAGCTGGCGACCAGCCTGGTGGTGCGCAGCAGTACGGGGGAGCCGCCGGCGGCGCGGCGGTAGGGGTCCGTTGCCCAGGGGCGGGTGGTGCGCACTGCCCGCACCCCGCGCCGAAGTCAGTCGGTTACCTGGTCGAAACTTTCGACAACGGGCGGGTTTCCGGCGGTGGTTCAGTGGCGTTCGGTGCCAACGGGACCTGGAGCGAGGCCGGTTCGGCCCGGAAGTCTGAGAATTTCCGAAGAAAAGGCGGTCTGGCATCCCCGCCCGTAATAATTCGGACGTACGTTCCTGCCTATGACGGGACTTGGCGCGAACGGACGGGAAGCGGACGAGGACGACGGCAGACACCCGGGCCGGCGGTCGACAGCGCTCAAGACCGTCGGCCTCTTCGTCGCCGGCATCCTGACCCTGGCCGTCGCCGCGGCGGGCTGGGTCTACTGGCACCTCAACGACAACATCAAGAGCGTCGACATCGACAGCGCGCTCGGCGACAACCGCCCGCCCAGGGCGATGACGACCCCGGCGCCCTCCGCCTCCGAGTCCCCGCTGCCCACGGGCTCGTTGAACATCCTGGTCCTCGGCTCGGACTCGCGCAGCGGCGAGGAGAACCGGGAACTCGGCGGCGGCAGCAGCACCGGCGCCCGCTCCGACACCGCGATGGTCGTGCACATCGACGCCGGCCGCACGGAGGCGACGGTCGTCAGCATCCCGCGCGACACCCTGGTCACCCGGCCGTCCTGCCCGCTGCCGTCGGGCGGGTCGACCGAGGTGGCGTACAACTCCATGTTCAACAGCGCGTACGCGATCGGCGGCCCCGTCTGCGCGGTCAAGACCGTCGAGTCGCTCACGGACATCCGCATGGACCACTACATCGAGATCGACTTCTCCGGCTTCGCGAAGCTGGTGGACGCGCTGGGCGGCGTCACCGTCACGACGGACGGGGACATCGACGACGAGGACAGCCATCTGACCCTGGAGGCGGGCACGCACCACCTGGACGGCGAGCAGGCCCTCGCCCTCGCCCGCACCCGGCACGGCATAGGCGACGGCAGCGACCTCGGCCGCATCGGCCTCCAGCAGACCCTGGTGAAGGCCCTCCTGGACCAGATGTCCGCCACGTCCCTGCTCACCGACCCCACCAGGCTCTACCGGGTCGCCGACGCGGTGACGGCCGGCCTGACCACCGACACCGGCCTGGACTCCCTGACCGAGCTGGTGAGCCTCGGCCGCAGCCTGAGCGGCCTGACCTCGGACGCGGTGCGGACGGTCATGATGCCGGTCGTACCGGCGCCGTCGGACCACAACCGGGTGGTGGCCGAGGAGCCGGAGGCGAAAGAGCTGTGGAAGTCCCTGCGGTGAGAAAAGAATCTCCGAAGAAATCCGGGGAGCGTGTCGATCGGGCCCTTTGCCGTTCGACGCAGGGGTGAGAGGCCGGGAAGGACCCGGCCCCCGCACCCGAGGAGCCACCATGCCCCGCTACCTGTCGCTCGTGAAGATCGACGAGTCCACCGCCCCCGCCGAGGGCCCGAGCCCCGAGCTGATGCAGCGGATGGGCGAGCTGCTGGAAGAGGTCACCAAGGCCGGCGTCATGCTCGACACGGCCGGACTGACGCCGTCCGCGCAGGGCAGCCGCGTGCACTGGGAGGGCGGCAGCATCTCCGTCACCGACGGGCCCTTCACCGAGTCCAAGGAGGTCATCGGCGGCTACGCGCTCATGCAGTGCAAGGACATGGCCGAGGCCCTGGAGTGGACCAAGCGGTTCGTCAAGGTGCACGGCGAGGAGTGGACGGTGACCTGCGAGGTGCGGGAGATCGCCGAGGGCTGATCCGGTTCCTTGGCTCCGTGACCGTACGGGTGTCTGATGGTGGGCTGTGGAACCACAGCCCCGGCCCACCGCAGACACCGGCCGCGCCGCCGCGGACAGCGATCGCGGCACCGCCGAGACCGGCAGTGCCGAGACCGGCACCGCCGAGACCGGCACCGCCGAGACCGGCAGTGCCGCCGCCGGCACGGCCGCGACCGTCGAGACCGTCTTCCGTATCGAGTCCCCGCGGGTCATCGCGGCCGTCACCCGGCTGGTCCGCGACGTCGGCATCGCGGAGGAGCTCGCGCAGGACGCGCTGGTCGCCGCGCTGGAGCAGTGGCCGCGCGACGGTGTGCCGGACAACCCCGGCGCCTGGCTCATGGCCGCCGCCAGGCACCGCGCCGTCGACCTGATCCGCCGCCGCGAGAACTACGCCCGCAAGCTCGCCGAGATCGGCCGCGACCTGGAGACGACGGCACCCCCCGAGGAGCCCCCCGACCCCGACGACATCGACGACGACCTGCTGCGCCTGGTCTTCACCACCTGTCATCCGGTGCTGTCGCCCCAGGCCCGCATCGCCCTCACCCTGCGCCTGCTCGGCGGTCTGACCACCCCGGAGATCGCCCGGGCCTTCCTGGTCCCGGAGCCGACGGTCGCCCAGCGCATCGTCCGCGCCAAGCGCACGCTCGCCACGAAGAACGTCGCCTTCGAGGTCCCCTACGGCCCCGACCGCGAGGCCCGCCTCGGCTCGGTCCTCGAAGTCATCTACCTGATCTTCAACGAGGGGTACGCCGCCACGGCCGGCGACGACTGGCTGCGCCCGGGCCTGTGCGAGGACGCGCTGCGGCTGGCCCGCGTGCTGTCGGGGCTGATGCCGAAGGAGCCGGAGGTGCACGCCCTGACGTCCCTCCTGGAGTTCCAGGCGTCCCGCGCGGCGGCCCGCACCGGCCCGTCCGGCGAGCCGGTCCTGCTGAAGGACCAGAACCGCGGCCGCTGGAACCGCATGCTCATCGCCCGCGGCATCATGGCCCTGTCCCGCGCCGACGCCACTGCCACCGGCGCCCCCGGCCCGTACGCCCTCCAGGCCGCCATCGCCGCGTGCCACGCGCACGCGTACACCTACGACGAGACCGACTGGAAGACCATCGCCACCCTCTACGGTCTGCTCGCCGCCCGAATGCCCTCCCCGGTGGTCGAGTTGAACCGCGCGGTCGCCGTGTCCATGGCCGAGGGCCCGGCCCCCGCCCTGGAGATCGTCGACTCCCTCGCCGCCGAACCGGCGCTGCGCGACTACCACTTGCTGCCCAGCGTCCGCGGCGACCTGCTCCAGCGCCTGGGCCGTACGGCGGAGGCACGGGCGGAGTTCGAGCGCGCGGCGACGCTGACCCGGAACGCGCCGGAGCGGGAGATGCTGCTCAGACGGGCGGCGGACGCCGGGGCGTGACTACGCGGGCCGCCCGACCAGCATCGTCGGCGCCCCGGCCACCCGGGTCAGGAACACCGTCGCCGCGTTCGGCCCCTGCGGCTTGACCTTCTTGCGCAGCTCCTCCGGCTCGACGGCGGAGCCGCGCTTCTTGACGGTCAGGACACCCACCTCGCGCTCCCGCAGCAGCGCCTTCAACTTCTTGACGTTGAAGGGGAGCCGGTCGGTGATCTCGTACGTCGTCGCGTACGGGGTCACGTGGTGTGCGTCCGCCGTGATGTAGGCGATGGTGGGGTCGATCAGCCCGCCGTCCAGGTCGTCGGCGACCTCGGCGACCAGATGGGCGCGGATGACGGCGCCGTCGGGCTCGTACAGGTACCGGCCGACGGGCCGGACCTCGGGGTCGGGCAGGCCGCGGGAGAGCAGCGGGCGCGGGCCCGGCAGCAGGGTGGCGCGGATCGCCCCGGGAGCGGTGCCGAACCACAGCACCGCCTCCTTCACGTCCCCGCCGTCCGAGATCCACTCGGCCTCGGCGTCGTCGGGGACCGCCTCGTGAGGGATGCCGGGCGCGATCTTCAGGGCGGCGTGCGGTGCCTTGCGTGCCGCCTCGACGGCCCAGGACAGCGGCGGCGAGTACGCCTCGGGGTCGAAGATCCGGCCGCGACCACCCCGCCGGGCCGGGTCGACGAACACGGCGTCGTAGCCGCTGGTGTCCACCTCGGTGACGTCCGCCTCCCGCACCTCGACCAGGCCGGCGAGCCCGAGGCCCTCGGCGTTCGCCCGCGCCGCCGCCGCCGTAGCCGGATCCCGGTCCACCGCCAGCACCCGGATCCCGGCCCGCGCCAGCGCGACGGCGTCGCCGCCGATCCCGCAGCACAGGTCGGCGACCGAGCCGATGCCCAGCTCCCGCATCCGCTCCGCCCGGTATGCCGCCACACTCGCCCGGGTCGACTGCTCGACCCCGTTCGGCGTGAAGAACATCCGCCCCGCGTCCGCCGCCCCGAACTTCGCCACCGCCCGCTGCCGCAGCCGCGCCTGCCCGAGGGCCGCCGACACCAGCTCGGCGGGGTGCTCGCGGCGCAGCCGGGTGGCGACGGCGAGTTCGTCGGCGGGGTCGGTGTCACGGACGACGTCGAGGAGGGCGCGGCCCTCGGGGGTGAGGAGCAGGGAGAGGGAGGCGAGGTGGTCGTTCACCGGGACATTGTCGGCCAGGTGCGGCGCGGACGGCGTACGGCCTGCTCACCACCGGCCGCCCGTGTGTGTGGGCCAGTCGGTGGATGGTCCGTCGACTGCCGCGGTGTCGGGCCGGGTTCGGGGCGGGAGCCTGCCAGGATCCGGCTCCATGCGACTAGTAGTACAAAATGACAAAAGCCTCGGAAATGGGGCGGTCCCCGTAGGACACCGTCAGCGGACGGCCCGGCGTGCGCGCGTCCACGGCGTCATGGCCGTGCTCGTCGCGGCCGCCGTCGCCTCCGGCTGTGCCCAGCCCGGCGGCCCCGGGACCGGAGCCCTGCCCGGGGCGGGAGGCGCGTCGGGGCCGACGGACGCATCCGGCCCGGGAGGCGGCTCCGAGGCCGCGGGCGCCCTGCCGAGCCGGCAGCCGCTCAAGACGCCCTCCCCGGCCGCCACCGTGAACTCGCAGGCCAAGAAGTTCCAGTCGGCCCATCGGGCCCGCACCGCCCGTATCGCCGCCGCCCGGCGCTGGCGCCTGGACAGCGTCCCGCTCACGCCCCCGCCACCTCCGGCGAAGAAGCCGGAGATCACCACCCGCGACGGCTTCGAGGTCGACGGGCACGAGGAACTCGGGCTCCCGCCGGTCTTCACGACCGTCCCGACCAAGCAGCGGGTCGTCTTCCTCACCATCGACGACGGCGCCGAGAAGGACCCGACCTTCCTGCGGATGATGGACGACCTCCAGGTGCCCTACACCGCCTTCCTCAGCAACTACCTGATCAAGGAGGACTACGGCTACTTCAGGCGGATGCAGCGCAGCGGCGTGGTCCTGAACAACCACACGCTGCACCACCCCTACCTCCCGGCCCTGTCCTACCGCCGCCAGCAGCGCGAGATCTGCGGCATGCAGGACGTCATCGAGGAGCGCTACGGCAAGCGCCCGCTGCTCTTCCGCCCGCCCTTCGGCAACTACGACCGCAACAGCCTGCGCGCCGCGAAGTCCTGCGGCATCGAGTACGTCCCGCTCTGGAACGAGGAGGTCTTCGTCGATCACTGGGACTACCGCGAGTGGGACCGGAAGATCCGACCGGGTGACATCGTGCTCAGTCATTTCCGGGGCCGGGAGGACTGGAAGGGCACAATGCCCGACATGATCCGCCGGTTCCTGAACAAGGTGACGGCCGAGGGGTACGCGGTGGCACGGCTGGAGGACTACCTGTGAGATCGGCGCGGACGCCGGGGGCGCGGGCCCTCGCGGCAGTGGTCCTGGCGTCCGCCCTGCTCGCGGGCTGTACGCAGCCGGCCGGTCCGGCCGACCCCCGCGGAGGGCCGGCCGAGCGGTCGGCGCGCTCGGCGAAGAACCCCACGCACACGCACCAGCCGTACCGCCGCTGGGGCCTGACCGCCCCGCTGCCCGCACCGCCGGCCCCGCCCGCCCGCAGGACACCGCACCCGGCCGGCGACCGGCTGCCCGTCGTGCACCACGTCCCCACCCGCGACCGGGTCGTCTTCCTCACCTACGACGACGGCGCCGAGAAGGACCCGCGCTTCGTCGACATGGTCCGTGAGCTGCGGCTGCCCGTCAGCATGTTCCTCACGGACAGCGTGGTCGGCCCGGGCTACGGCCACTTCGCCCGGCTGCGCTCGGTGGGCGCGTCGATCCAGAACCACACCCTCGACCACGCCGCCCTGGGCGGTCTGCCGTACGCGGGGCAGCGCGCCGAGATCTGCGGCCAGCAGAACAAGCTCCGCGCCCGCTTCGGCATCCGCCCCCGCCTCTTCCGTCCGCCCTACGGCACCTACGACACCACCACGCTCCGCGCCGCCGCGCACTGCGGTGTCACGGCGGTCGTGCTGTGGCGGGCGGCGATGGAGGGTGACGGCGGACTGACGTACGCCGAGGGGCCCGCCCGGCTGCGCGCCGGGGACATCGTGTCCGTCCCTTCGGGTGAGCCCGCCGGGCTGAGTCTGCGGGAGCGGACGACCCGGCTGCTGCGGGAGATCCAGCGGCGGGGACTCACGGTGGGGCGGCTGGAGGACTACCTGTAGCGGCACCGCCGTGATGCGCCGCGCCGTCGTGAATTAGCAGTCCGCTTGACCGAGTGCTAATCACGGTCATAGGCTCGGGTCTGGCACTCCCCACTGGAGAGTGCCAACTACGCGACGGGCAGGTCCGGCACCCGCGACGACGGATCCACCTGGTCGCCACCTCAGACAGTTAACCCCGTGAGATCTCCGAAGGGGGAGGTCGGATCGTGACGACCACCAGCTCCAAGGTTGCCATCAAGCCGCTTGAGGACCGCATCGTGGTCCAGCCGCTCGACGCCGAGCAGACCACCGCCTCTGGCCTGGTCATCCCGGACACCGCCAAGGAGAAGCCCCAGGAGGGCGTCGTCCTGGCCGTGGGCCCGGGCCGCTTCGAGAACGGCGAGCGCCTGCCGCTCGACGTCAAGACCGGCGACATCGTGCTGTACAGCAAGTACGGCGGCACCGAGGTGAAGTACAACGGCGAGGAGTACCTCGTCCTCTCGGCTCGCGACGTGCTCGCGATCATCGAGAAGTAAGCACCACCTCAGAGTTTTTCCAGCTGCGCCCCTGGCCCCCGCGACCACTTAAAGAAGCCGGGCGCCCGGGGCGCAGTGTCTTTTTGAGAAACCCACAGATTTCGAGAGGGCTCCCGCTGTCATGGCGAAGATCCTGAAGTTCGACGAGGACGCCCGTCGCGCCCTCGAGCGCGGCGTCAACAAGCTGGCCGACACGGTCAAGGTGACGATCGGCCCCAAGGGCCGCAACGTCGTCATCGACAAGAAGTTCGGCGCGCCCACCATCACCAACGACGGTGTCACGATCGCCCGTGAGGTCGAGGTCGAGGACCCGTACGAGAACCTCGGCGCCCAGCTGGTGAAGGAGGTGGCGACCAAGACCAACGACATCGCGGGTGACGGCACCACCACCGCCACCGTGCTGGCCCAGGCGCTGGTCCGCGAGGGCCTGAAGAACGTCGCCGCGGGTGCCTCCCCGGCCGCGCTCAAGAAGGGCATCGACGCGGCCGTGGCCGCCGTCTCCGAGGACCTCCTCGCCTCGGCCCGCCCGATCGAGGAGAAGTCCGACATCGCCGCGGTCGCCGCGCTGTCCGCCCAGGACCAGCAGGTCGGCGAGCTCATCGCCGAGGCGATGGACAAGGTCGGCAAGGACGGTGTCATCACCGTCGAGGAGTCCAACACCTTCGGTCTGGAGCTGGACTTCACCGAGGGCATGGCCTTCGACAAGGGCTACCTGTCGCCGTACTTCGTGACGGACCAGGAGCGCATGGAGGCCGTCCTGGAGGACCCCTACATCCTCATCAACCAGGGCAAGATCTCCTCCATCGCGGACCTGCTGCCGCTGCTGGAGAAGGTCATCCAGGCCGGTGCCTCCAAGCCGCTGCTGATCATCGCCGAGGACGTCGACGGCGAGGCCCTGTCGACCCTGGTCGTCAACAAGATCCGCGGCACCTTCAACGCGGTCGCGGTCAAGGCCCCCGGCTTCGGTGACCGCCGCAAGGCGATGCTCCAGGACATGGCGACCCTCACCGGTGCCACGGTCATCTCCGAGGAGGTCGGCCTCAAGCTCGACCAGGTCGGCCTGGACGTGCTGGGCTCCGCCCGCCGCATCACCGTCACCAAGGACGACACCACGATCGTCGATGGCGCCGGCAAGTCCGAGGACGTGCAGGGCCGCGTCGCCCAGATCAAGTCCGAGATCGAGAACACCGACTCCGACTGGGACCGCGAGAAGCTCCAGGAGCGCCTCGCGAAGCTCGCCGGCGGCGTGTGCGTGATCAAGGTCGGCGCCGCCACCGAGGTGGAGCTGAAGGAGAAGAAGCACCGTCTGGAGGACGCCATCTCCGCGACCCGCGCCGCGGTCGAGGAGGGCATCGTCTCCGGTGGTGGCTCCGCGCTGGTCCACGCCGTCAAGGTCCTCGAGGGCAACCTCGACAAGACCGGCGACGAGGCCACCGGTGTCTCCGTGGTCCGCAAGGCCGCCGTCGAGCCGCTGCGCTGGATCGCCGAGAACGCCGGCCTCGAGGGCTACGTCATCGTCTCCAAGGTGGCCGAGCTCGAGAAGGGCAACGGCTACAACGCCGCGACCGGCGAGTACGGCGACCTGGTCAAGGCCGGTGTCATCGACCCGGTCAAGGTGACCCGCTCCGCCCTGGAGAACGCCGCCTCCATCGCCTCCCTGCTCCTCACGACCGAGACCCTGGTCGTCGAGAAGAAGGAAGAGGAGGAGCCGGCGGCGGCCGGTGGCCACGGCCACGGGCACGCCCACTGAGCCCAGCCGCTCGCAGAGAGCCCCGGTCCCGCGCGCAGGCGCGGAACCGGGGCTTTCCCCTTCGCGGGCTCGTGGGTCCTACCGGCCGAGTACCCCCAGCTGCTCCAGCAGCCCGGCCCGGTCGTACATCCAGTGGCTCTCGCAGATCCTGCCGTCCCGGAACCGCTGCCAGGTCATGCCCCGCATGGTCACGTCCTGCCCGGTCGCCGCGATCCCCAGGAACTCGCCGTTGTGCCGGGCGCTCCACGTCCAGCGGGTGCACACCTGGTCGTCCTGGGCCATCTGGTCGTCGATCCGGAAGGCGAAGTCGAAGGCGGCACGCCACCCGGCGTACTGCTGCCGCACTCCCTCCACACCGCGCACGGGCTCGGGATACGACGGGTCGTTGTCGACGTAGTCCTCGGTGAGATGGTCCCCGATGTCCTCCGGCGCCATCCTCCCCATGTCCTCGAAGAAACCCCGCGCGGCCAGGCAATTCAGCTGCTCGTCCCGCACGACGTCGAGATCGGTGAACGTCGGCGTCTCGTCGCAGAGCGCGACCATCTCCTGAAAGATCCGATCGGTCTCGGGAAGATTCGAGTTCCGCATCGCGTCCTCGTACGAGGCGAACTCCACGATCTCGACGAAGTGCCCCGAGTCGGAGCGGTCCTTCCCGATGACGTCGTGCGTCGCCGTCCGCTTTCCCTTGGTCTGCTCGACCCACCTGTCCATCAGCCGGTTCATCTCGTCGAACCGACTGGTCTTGCAATCGATCAACTGCACGAAGGTCATGACGTCGTCGCCTCCCGGTGGGGCTGGGCGGGGCTGGACGTCTCCATTGTCCTCGCGGACGGGGGGCTGTGCCTGTCGGGCTCGGCATGATGACGGCCTGCGAGCGTGGGGACAACGGTCCGTCGCGGCGGGCGGCGGCATCGGGGTGGCGGTCACGGACGATCAGCACCGGATCGTGGTCGCGCTTCCCCCGCGTTCGGCGTACCAGGAGCAGGCGCGGGGGATCGCCCCGCGCGAACTCACCGGCCGGGAGCGTGAGTTGGCGGAGCTGACCGCCTTTGCGGGGACGGTTCCGGGCCGGTGCAATCTTCCTGGCCGAGGGCGAGAGGGGGCGTCGCGCCGGGGTGCGGGCCCCGATGTATCGATCCCGGCAGCGACCGGGCCGTGGAGGGGTGCCTCGACCTGACGGAACACACCGGTCGGGACGAGGCCGGCCGCCGGCACCTGCTCGCCCTGCACCACGGCGAGTGGACGCAGGCCCTGCCCACGTTCCCGCGGGCCGGGCCGACCGCACGGGAGCGGGCGGCAGCGGCCTGCACGGACGAATTGCCGGCCGATTCGCCTACTGCGGCCCGTACTTCCGCCCAGTGCGTGAACTGATCCCGCCCAGCATCCCCCGAGGCACCAGCTTCGCCGCCCCCATCAACGCCTTGTACCGGGGATCCGGAATGGACAGGGACTTCCCCCGCGCCAGATCCCCCAGCGCCGCCGCCACCAGTTTGTCCGCGTCCAGCCACATCCACCCCGGAATGTTGTCCGTCCCCATTCCGGCCCGTTCATGGAATTCCGTGCGCACGAATCCGGGGCACAGCGCCATCAGCCGCACCCCGCTCCCGGCCAGGTCCCGCGCCACCCCCTGCGTGAACTGCACGACCCACGCCTTGGACGCGCCGTACGTCCCGCGCGGTACGAAGGCGGCGACCGACGCGACGTTGACGACGCCCCCGCGCCCGCGTTCCCGCATCGCCTCCGTCGCCGCCGACGTCAGGCGCAGTACCGCCTCGCAGTGCACCTTGAGCATCTTCAGCTCGTCGGCCATGGAGACGTCGAGGTAGCGGCCCTTGTTGCCGAAACCGGCGTTGTTGATCAGCAGGTCGACGGGGTTCCTGCGGTCGCCGAGGCGGGCGGTGACCGCCTCGATGCCGGTGTCCTCGGCGAGGTCGGCCGTCAGCACCTCGGCCTCGATGCCGTGCCGGTCGTGCAACTCGGTGGCCTGCTCGCGCAGCCGCTTGGTGTCCCGGGCCACCAGGACGAGGTCGTGCCCGTCGGAGGCCAGCCGCCGCGCGAACGCGGCGCCGATACCCGCGGTCGATCCCGTAATCAATGCCGTTGTCATGGCGCAAGATTAGTGACCCGGAGCCCGTGCGTCCGTTTACTGCACAGGCCCCCCCGATCGGTGAAGCCCTGGCGAAGACGGCCATGGGGAGGGCCGGTCGGCGGGCGTAAGGGCGCGAGTTCACGGGGTTGTCGATGACGGTGCGTCAAGCTCCCTGCTGCGCCACGTACTTGTGCGCCGCCTCCAGCGACTCCGGGTGCAGTGCCTCGCCGGCGGCCAGCAGTCGCGGCAGCAGCTTCCGGTCCGTCGTCACCGCGCGGAACTGAAGTGCAACCGTCACATCATGATCCGGACGGTGAATGATCTCCACGGTGTCGCCCGCCCGGATCTCACCCGGCTCGATCACCCGCAGATACGCGCCCGGCGCACCCTTCGCCATGAACCGCTTCACCCACTGCTTCTCACCCACATGGCCCTGGAAGGTGCGACAGGGAATCCGGCCGCTCGTGACCTCCAGCACCACGTCGGACCCGATCCGCCAGCGCTCGCCGATCAGCGCCCCGGACACGTCCAGGCCCGAGGTCGTGAGATTCTCGCCGAAGGCGCCGTTCGCCAGCGGGCGCCCCAGCTCGCGCTCCCAGTCTTCGAGGTCCTCGCGCGCGAGGGCGTACACGGCCTGGTCGTCGCCGCCGTGGTGACGCAGGCTGCAGATCTGGTCCCCGGCCACACCGCTGCCGCCGGTCCCCTTGGGCCCGGGCGCCGCCACTCGCACCGGCCCCTCCACCGGCTGCTTGTCGATCCCGGTCACGCCCTCGGGGTGATCGGTGTAGGGCACGGACTTCCGGTGGCCCAGGTTCACAGACAGAAGCTTCATGAAGGCACGGTAGGCGACAGCGGTCAAAGCGTCCATGCGTTATTCGGCGCCGTATCCAAGGTTCGCTTATGCTCAAGGGGTGATCGAGGCCCGTCATCTCCGTGTGCTGCGCGCCGTCGCCGCCACCGGCTCCTTCTCCGCGGCGGGGCGCGAGCTCGGCTGCACCCAGCCCGCCGTCAGCCAGCAGATGAAGGCCCTGGAGTCGTCCGTCGGCACACCCCTGCTGGTCCGCAGCGGGCGCGAGATGCGGCTGACCCAGGCCGGTGAGGCGCTGGTGCGGCACGCCGCCGGGATCCTCTCGGGACTGACCGCGGCGGAGGAGGAGGTCGCCGCGATCGCCGGACTGCGCGCCGGGCGGGTACGGCTCGTCTCCTTCCCCAGCGGCAGCTCCACCCTCGTCCCGACCGCCCTCGCCGCCCTGCGCGCCGCGCACCCCGGCACCCGTGTCTCCCTGGAGGAGGCCGAGCCCCCGAAGTCCGTCGAGCTGCTGCGCGAGGGCGACTGCGATGTGGCACTCGCCTTCCGCTACGAGGGTGCGGCCCAGGAAGGGGAGTGGGACGACCTCGTCGTACGTCCCCTGCTGACGGACCGTCTCGTCGGTCTCGTGCCGGAGCGGCACCGGCTGGCACGCGCGCGGTCCGTCTCCATCGGCGAGCTCGCGGCGGAGCCGTGGATCGCAGGGTGTCCGCGCTGCCGGGGTCAGCTGGTCGAGGTGTGCGAGAGCGCCGGCTTCACGCCCCGCATCGACTTCGCCACCGACGACTATCCGGCGGTCGTCGGCCTGGTGGGCGCGGGCCTCGGCGTGGCCGTCCTGCCGCAGCTGGCCGTGGACTCCGTACGGCCGCGGGGTGCGCGCATGCTGACGCTGGAACCGGCCGTGCGGCGGGAGATCGTCGCGCTCACGCTGAGTGACCTGGCACAGGTGCCGGCCGTCGCCGCGACGCTGGAGCAGCTGGCGCGCGCCGCGGCGCGCTAGTCAGCGGCGGGGACCCGCTGGTCAGCGGCGGGACCCGCTGGTCAGGGGCGGAGGCCCGCCGGTCGGAGGCGGTGGTCCGAGCGGGCAGAAGGAAGGGCACGCATGCGCGCGCCCTGATTTGCAGAAACGTTCCTTCAGGTGGGCGGACCGGCGTCACCGCTGGTCGTCGATGCCGACACCAGCCGGTTGCGGGCCCGCCCCATGAGTTCCTCGCGCTCGTCCTCGGTCAAGCCGCCCCACACGCCGTACGGTTCGCGTACCGCCAGCGCGTGCGCCGCGCACTGCGCGCGCACCGGGCACCTCATGCAGACCTCCTTGGCCGAGTTCTCTCGAGCGCTCCGGGCCGCACCGCGCTCGCCTTCCGGATGAAAGAAGAGCGAGCTGTCCACCCCGCGACATGCAGCCAGCAGCTGCCAGTCCCACAGGTCCGCGTTCGGTCCGGGAAGGCGGGAGAAATCTGCCATTGCGTGACCCCTTGTAGCCGTTCTGGGCGGATCCGGTGTCTACGACCGTACATCTACGATCTAAGGAGATGAAAATATGACTCATTGCGAATCTAGCTCCAAACGCCAAGAAACGGGAAGAAAAAGGGCTGAATGGGGCATGGGTTGTGATGAAACAGGGAGGGTCCGCCCTGCATGTCTGCCCCGTGTCCGTCCCCTCACGTAGAGTGCCGAAGACGGCGCATGCCCCCGTAACTCTTTCGAGTGACCGTCGTTGAGAGGGCGGAGGCGGTTGAAGCAACAAGTGCTCGGGCAGACGTCCGAGACGGTCGACCGCACAGGTGACATTTCGTACCAGCCTGGAGGCTCAAGGTGACGTGCATCAGCTGCGGAGGGCGGCCATGACATCCGTCCTCGTCTGCGACGACTCCCCGCTTGCCCGAGAGGCGCTCCGCCGCGCGGTCGCGACCGTGCCCGGCGTCGAGCGCGTCACGACCGCGGCCAACGGCGAGGAAGTCCTCCGCCGCTGGGGCGCGGACCGTTCGGACCTGATCCTGATGGATGTACGCATGCCCGGTCTGGGCGGCGTAGAGACCGTTCGGCGGCTGCTGTCCGCCGACCCCGGCGCGCGCATCATCATGCTCACCGTCGCCGAGGACCTGGACGGCGTGGCCCTAGCGGTCGCCGCCGGGGCGCGCGGGTATCTGCACAAGGACGCCTCGCGCGCCGAGTTGCGGGCCACGGTGACCCAGGCGCTGGCCGACCCGACCTGGCGTCTTGCCCCGCGGCGGCTGCGCTCCGCCGAGATGGGCGCCGCGCCGACGCTCACGGCGCGTGAGATCCAGGTGCTCGAGGGCATGAGCCACGGTCGGTCCAACGCGGAGATCGGCCGTGAGCTGTTCCTCTCCGAGGACACCGTGAAGACGCATGCCCGCCGGCTGTTCAAGAAGCTCGGTGCGTCGGACCGGGCGCATGCGGTGGCACTCGGGTTCCGCTGGGGCCTGGTTCGGTAATCGCGTCACTGCGGGCCGCCGGGTCGCGCCGTCCGGCGACCGCGGGTCCGTCGTGGCTGGTCGCGCAGTTTCCCGCGCCCCTCTGGGGCGCGGGCGCCAGGTCGGCCACGCAGCTCTGTCGGTGCCCGCTGCTCGTTTCGCCGCGGATGCCGCATCCTTGAGGTGTGGAGTCTCTCGGGGACGAGTCGGTCGAGCGGAAGGGGAGGGCGCAGGGGATGAGTTCCGGCGCACCTGCTCATAACGCTTCGGTGCACAACATCGGGCGCGATGCCACGGCGCACACGGCCGCAGGGCACCATGGACCGATGCGCGACGACGAGGCGGCGGGTGCCGCAGGGGCGATCGGTGCACTCGTCCATCGCGCCGTGGACGGGGACGAGCAGGCCACGCACGATCTGCTCGCGCATGTCCACCCCCTGGCCCTGCGCTACTGCCGCACCAGGCTGTCCCGCCTTCCGGGCGACGCCAGGCACTTCGTCGAGGACCTCGCCCAGGAGGTCTGCGTCGCCGTCCTCCTCGCGCTGCCGCGTTACAAGGACACCGGCAGGCCCTTCGAGGCGTTCGTCTTCGCCATCGCCGCGCACAAGGTCGCCGACCTGCAGCGTGCGGCGATGCGGCACCCCGGTTCCACCGCGGTCCCCTCGGACGAGATGCCCGAGCGGCCCGACGACTCCCTCGGCCCGGAGGAGCGGGCGCTGCTCAGCAGCGACGCCGAATGGGCCAAGAAGCTGCTGGCCAACCTGCCCGAGAACCAGCGCGAGCTGCTGCTGCTGAGGATCGCCGTGGGGTTGACCGCGGAGGAGACCGGACAGATGTTGGGAATGTCACCCGGAGCGGTCCGGGTGGCGCAGCACAGGGCGCTGAGCCGGCTGCGCGCACTCGCCGAGCAGTAGTGCTCCCCTGAATACGCCCCGAAATGAACAGGCCCGGCTTCCATTCCGTACGAACATACGAAGCCTGGAGCCATACAGAACCGTGGAATTTGCTAGCCGCGCTTCCCGTTAGCATGGACATCCGCACCGATCAAGGCCATTTGGGGAAGGTGTCATGACTGCCAACGTCGACGGAGTGCCCGGTAAATTCGCGACTCTCGGGCTGACCTACGACGACGTGCTGCTGCTGCCGGGCTCGTCGGACATGGCACCCGACGAGATCGACACCGCCTCGTACGTCTCCAAGAACGTGCGGGTGAACATCCCGCTCCTGTCCGCCGCCATGGACAAGGTCACCGAGTCGCGCATGGCGATCGCGATGGCACGTCAGGGCGGCGTCGGCGTTCTGCACCGCAACCTCTCCATCGAGGACCAGGCCAACCAGGTCGACCTGGTCAAGCGCTCCGAGTCCGGCATGGTGGCCAACCCGATCACCATCCACCCGGACGCCACGCTCGGCGAGGCCGACGCGATGTGCGCCAAGTTCCGCATCAGCGGCATCCCGGTCACCGACCCGGCCGGCAAGCTGCTGGGCATCGTCACCAACCGTGACATGGCCTTCGAGAGCGACCGTACGCGCCGGGTGCGCGAGGTCATGACGCCGATGCCGCTGGTCACCGGCAAGGTCGGCATCTCCGGCGTCGAGGCCATCGAGCTGCTGCGCAAGCACAAGATCGAGAAGCTGCCGCTGGTCGACGACCACGGCATCCTCAAGGGCCTGATCACCGTCAAGGACTTCGTCAAGGCGGAGAAGTACCCGAACGCCTCGAAGGACTCGAAGGGCCGCCTCATCGTCGGCGCCGCGGTCGGCGTCGCCGGTGACTCCTTCGAGCGCGCCCAGGCACTGATCGAGGCCGGCGTCGACTTCATCGTCGTCGACACCGCGCACGGCCACTCCCGCCTGGTCGGCGACATGGTCGCCAAGATCAAGTCGAACTCCGCCGGCGTCGACGTCATCGGCGGCAACATCGCCACCAGGGACGGCGCCCAGGCGCTCATCGACTCCGGCGTGGACGGCATCAAGGTCGGCGTCGGCCCCGGCTCCATCTGTACGACCCGGGTGGTCGCCGGCATCGGCGTCCCGCAGGTCACCGCCATCTACGAGGCCTCGCTCGCCGCCAAGGCGGCCGGCGTCCCGGTCATCGGCGACGGCGGCCTGCAGTACTCCGGCGACATCGCCAAGGCCCTGGTCGCGGGCGCCGACACCGTGATGCTCGGCTCGCTGCTCGCGGGCTGCGAGGAGTCCCCGGGCGAGCTGCTGTTCATCAACGGCAAGCAGTTCAAGTCGTACCGCGGCATGGGCTCGCTCGGCGCCATGCAGACCCGCGGCGACCGCAAGTCGTTCTCCAAGGACCGCTACTTCCAGGAGGGCGTCGCCTCCGACGAGCAGCTGATCCCCGAGGGCATCGAGGGCCAGGTGCCCTACCGCGGCCCGCTGTCCTCCGTCGTCCACCAGCTGGTCGGCGGTCTGCGCCAGTCGATGTTCTACGTCGGCGGCAGCACGGTCCCCGAGCTCCAGGACAAGGGCCGGTTCGTGCGGATCACGTCGGCGGGCCTGAAGGAGAGCCACCCGCACGACATCCAGATGACGGTCGAGGCGCCGAACTACAGCCGTAAGTAGGCAGCACGCCTGATGGGGCGGCTCCGGAAGCATCCGGGGCCGCCCTCGTCGTGCCCGTCGGCGATACTGGAAGACGCTGAACGCATCAGGGAAAGGCCACAGACGTGACTGAGATCGAGATCGGGCGCGGCAAGCGCGGCCGCCGGGCGTACGCCTTCGACGACATCGCCGTCGTCCCCAGCCGCCGTACGCGGGACCCGAAGGAGGTCTCGATCGCCTGGCAGATCGACGCCTACCGCTTCGAGCTGCCCTTCCTGGCCGCCCCCATGGACTCGGTCGTCTCCCCGGCCACCGCGATCCGCATCGGCGAGCTCGGCGGCCTCGGCGTGCTGAACCTCGAAGGCCTGTGGACCCGGTACGAGGACCCGCAGCCGCTCCTCGACGAGATCGCCGAGATGCCCACCGAGGCCGCCACGCGCCGCCTCCAGGAGGTCTACGCCGCTCCCATCAAGGAGGAGCTGATCGGGCAGCGCATCAAGGAGGTGCGCGACTCGGGCGTCGTCACGGCCGCCGCGCTCTCCCCGCAGCGCACGGCCCAGTTCTCCAAGGCGGTCGTCGACGCCGGCGTGGACATCTTCGTCATCCGCGGCACGACGGTCTCCGCGGAGCACGTCTCCTCCTCGCACGAGCCGCTGAACCTGAAGCAGTTCATCTACGAGCTCGACGTCCCGGTGATCGTCGGCGGCTGCGCCACCTACACCGCCGCCCTGCATCTGATGCGCACCGGCGCGGCGGGTGTCCTGGTCGGCTTCGGCGGCGGCGCCGCGCACACCACCCGCAACGTCCTCGGCATCCGCGTCCCGATGGCGACGGCTGTCGCCGACGTGGCCGCGGCCCGCCGCGACTACATGGACGAGTCCGGCGGCCGGTACGTCCACGTGATCGCCGACGGCGGTGTGGGCTGGTCCGGCGACCTCCCCAAGGCCATCGCCTGCGGCGCCGACGCCGTGATGATGGGCTCCCCGCTGGCCCGCGCCACGGACGCGCCGGGCAAGGGCCGCCACTGGGGCATGGAGGCCGTGAACGAGGAGCTGCCGCGCGGCAAGAAGGTCGACCTCGGCACGGTCGGCACCATCGAGGAGGTGCTGACGGGCCCGTCGCACACCCCCGACGGCTCCATGAACTTCTTCGGCGCCCTGCGCCGGGCCATGGCCACGACCGGCTACAGCGAGCTCAAGGAGTTCCAGCGCGTCGAGGTGACGGTCGCGGACTCGCAGCACACGCGGTAGTCCGTACGACGTCTCCGCGTCGGGGAAGGGCCGGCCACTCCGTGCGGGGTGACCGGCCCTTCTGCGTGGATCGGCGTCCGCGCTCCCCGTCACAGGCGATGTGCCGCCCCCGTGGGCGCCGCCCCGCGGGTGTCCAGCAGGAGCTGGGCCTTCACCGACAGACCTTGCAGGTCGTACGTGCGGTGCTGCTGGAGCAGGATCGTCAGGTCGGCGTCCGCGACGGCCTCGTACAGCGCGTCCGCGCGCGGGACCGGGCGGTCGAGGACGCTCCAGGAGGCGATGTGGGGGTCGTGGTAGCTGATGGACGCGCCGAACTCCAGCAGGCGGGTGGCGACCTCCTGGGCGGGTGTGGACTGCTGGTCGGCGAGGTCGGGCTTGTAGGTGACGCCGAGCAGCAGGATGCGGGCGCCGCGGGCGGACTTGCCGTGCTCGTTGAGCAGGGTGGCGGCGCGCTGGACGACGTAGCGGGGCATCTGGCTGTTGACCTGCTGGGCCAGTTCGACCATGCGCAGGGTGCGGCCGGCGGGGCCGGAGAGGTCCTGCGGGACGGCGTGGCCGCCGACGCCGGGGCCGGGGCGGAAGGCCTGGAAGCCGAACGGCTTGGTCTCCGCGCAGCGGATGACGTCCCACAGGTCGACGCCCAAGTCGTGGCAGAGGACGGCCATTTCGTTGACGAGGGCGATGTTGACGTGCCGGAAGTTGGTCTCCAGGACCTGCACGGTCTCCGCCTCGCGCGGGCCACGCGCGCGTACCACCTTGTCGGTGAGACGGCCGTAGAAGGCGGCCGCCGACTCGGTGCACGCGGGGGTGAGCCCGCCGATCACCTGGGGTGTGTTGGCGGGCGTGAAGTGGCGGTTTCCGGGGTCGACGCGGCTCGGGGAGTACGCCAGGTGGAAGTCGCGGCCGGCGCGCATCCCGGAACCCTCTTCGAGGAGGCGACGCAGCACGTTCTCGGTGGTGCCCGGCGGCACCGGTGACTCCAGGATGACGGTGGTGTGCGGGCGCAGCTGTCCGGCCAGGGTGCGGGCGGCCGCCTCCACCTGGCCCAGGTCGAGGGAGCCGTCGGCGCCGCGCGGGGTCGGGGGGCAGATGACGGCGGTGCGGACCCGGCCGAGCTCGGCGGGGTTCGTGGCGTGCCGGAAGCCCCCCGAGAGCATCCGGCGCAGTTCGGCGGGACTGAGGGAACCGGACTCGGGCCCGGTCCGGTAACCGAGCGTGGGGATGCCGGCGGCGACGGCGGCCTTGGCCAGCGGCAGGCCGTACGGGCCTAGTCCGATGACGGCGAGATCTGCGGGCATGGCGTGGGCCGTCCTTCCCAATAACCGAAGCGGGGCGGTTGCGCAACCCCTGTGGACAGGACGAGGGAGCGCAATGTCAGACTAGGAGTAAATATGACCGATTTGCGGCATTGAATGATCGCGTTTCCGTGAGTGTTGTCCACAGGCTGGGGGCGAGTGGTGGCTGAAGTCGGGCAAGCCGGTCAGAATTTTGGGCATGGGGTAGGAACCGGCTTCGCCCGACGGGTGCGGCCCACGCGACCGATGAGCGGGAGGCAGCGGTGAGGACAGCGACACTGGGGCCGGCCGAGCGCGCCGAGTCACTGGCGGCCATGGCCGAGCGCGAGCTGGACCTACTGGTCGTGGGCGGTGGCGTCGTGGGCGCGGGCACAGCGCTCGACGCGGTGACCCGCGGACTGTCCACCGGACTGGTCGAGGCCCGCGACTGGGCCTCGGGCACCTCCAGCAGGTCGAGCAAGCTCATTCACGGCGGCCTGCGCTATCTGGAGATGCTCGACTTCGTCCTCGTCCGGGAGGCACTCAAAGAACGCGGGCTGTTGCTGGAGCGGCTCGCCCCGCACCTGGTGAAGCCGGTGCCGTTTCTGTACCCGCTTCAGCACAAGGGCTGGGAGCGGCTGTACGCGGGCTCGGGCGTCGCGCTCTACGACGCCATGTCGATGGCCCGCGGGCACGGGCGCGGCCTGCCCCTGCACCGCCATCTGACCCGCCGTCACGCCCTGCGTGTCGCCCCTGCGTTGCGCAAGGACGCGCTGGTCGGCGCGTTGCAGTACTACGACGCGCAGATGGACGACGCCCGCTATGTGGCCACCCTCGTGCGCACCGCCGCGGCCTACGGCGCGAAGGCCGCCAACCGCGCGCGCGTGACCGCGTTCCTGCGGGAGGGCGAACGGGTCGTCGGGGCCCGGGTGCAGGACGTCGAGGGCGGCGGGGAGTACGAGGTCCGCGCCAAACAGATCGTCAACGCCACCGGTGTGTGGACCGACGACACCCAGTCGATGGTGGGCGAGCGCGGGCAGTTCCACGTCCGTGCCTCCAAGGGCATCCACCTGGTGGTGCCCAAGGACCGCATCCACTCCTCCTCCGGGCTCATCCTGCGCACCGAGAAGTCCGTGCTGTTCGTCATCCCCTGGGGCCGGCACTGGATCGTCGGCACCACCGACACCGACTGGGACCTCGACAAGGCCCACCCGGCCGCCTCCAGCGCGGACATCGACTACCTGCTGGAACACGTGAACTCGGTGCTCGCGGTGCCCCTGACCCGCGATGACGTCGAGGGGGTGTACGCCGGACTGCGCCCCCTGCTCGCGGGGGAGTCGGACGCCACCAGCAAGCTGTCGCGCGAGCACACCGTGGCGCATCCCGTGCCCGGGCTCGTCGTCGTGGCCGGCGGCAAGTACACGACGTACCGCGTGATGGCCAAGGACGCGGTCGACGCCGCGGTGCACGGGCTCGACATGCGGGTCGCCGAGTGCGTCACGGAGGACATTCCGCTGGTGGGCGCGGAGGGGTACCGCGCGCTGTGGAACGCCCGTGCACGGATCGCGGCGCGGACGGGCCTGCATGTGGTGCGCGTGGAACACCTGTTGAACCGGTACGGGTCGCTCGCCGAGGAGGTGCTCGAACTCATCACCGCGAATCCGGCGCTGGGCGAGCCCCTCGCGTCCGGCGACGACTATCTGCGCGCCGAGATCGTGTACGCCGCCTCGCACGAGGGGGCGCGCCATCTGGACGACGCCCTGACGCGGCGCACCCGCATCTCCATCGAGACCTTCGACCGGGGCACCCGGTGCGCACGAGAGGCCGCCGAGCTGATGGCGCCGGTGCTGGGCTGGGACAAGGACCACATCGAGCGCGAGGTGGAGCACTACCAGAAGCGCGTGGAGGCCGAGCGGGAGTCGCAGCGCCAGCCGGACGACCTGACGGCGGACGCGGCGCGGCTGGGGGCGCCGGACATCGTGCCGCTGTGATCGTGGCGCGGTGGCGGGTCGGCGCAGTCATCGAGAACGTCACCCGAACGGGTGGCCGGTTGCGGGATCTCTGCTCGAACCTCGGCCGTTCTAACCGGTGCGAGGGCAGAACTCGGCGGCGAGCAGCCGGGGTTCGAGGCCGGGATCTGCGATCGCCGTCGTGTTCACCCGGAATGTCATGACACGACGTCCGTCGACGGTGGCCGCGGAGCGCACGTAGCTGCCGGATATGCGCCCGCTGTGCCCCCATACGACGGTGCCGCAGCGCAGTTTCACGGGAAAGAGCCCCATGCCGTACGAGCCGTGTGCGGCACGGGTGTCGAGCATCTCGCGCAGCCAGCGCGGGGGCAGCAGGCGGCCGCCGAGCAGCGCGGCGTAGAAGCGGTCGAGGTCGGCGAGCGTGGTCACCAGCTCACCGGCGGCGCCGGCCACCCGAGGGTCGAGTTCGGTGACATCTCTCCCGTCGGTGGCGTAGGCGCGGCCGTGCGGGGAGGGCAGCGAGGTGCGGGAACCGGGGAAGGAGGTGCCGGTCAGTCCCAGCGGGGCGATGACGCGCCGCTCGGCCTCGGCGGCGTAGGAGCGGCCGGTGACCTGCTCGACGACCAGGCCGAGCAACACGTAGTTGGTGTTCGAGTAGGAGTAGCCGCCACGGGCGGCAGGGGAGTGGGTGAGCGCTATTCGGACAGCCTGCAGCGGCGTCAAGGGGAGGGTGCCCCTGGTCGCCGCGGTGAAGTCGTACAGGCCGCTGGTGTGGGTCAGCAGGGCACGAAGGGTCAGCGCACGCCCGTCGTTGCCCGCGCCGCGCACCAGGCCGGGCAGGTGCCGCTCCACCGTGTCGGACAGGGACAGCCGTTCCTCGGAGGCCAGTTGCAGGACGACCGTGGCGATGAAGGTCTTCGTCATGCTGCCGGCGCGGAAGTGGTCGGTGCGGGCGATGCCCTGGCCGGCTCGGGTGTAGCGGGTACCGGTCCCCTCGCGGGCCAGCAGGGCCGCCGCGGGGGCCCCGCCCCTGGTCACGAGCCGGGCGAGGAGGGCGTCCGTCGCCGGCGGCCCGGACGTCGACGAGGCGCTGAGCGCCGGCCGGCCGGCGGGGGACAGGCCGAGCAGCGCCGGGGACACGAGGCCGAGAAGCGCCAGGAACACAGGGAAGGCAAGTAGTGTCCGAAGCAGTGGCATCACCGGTCGCGCCATGCGGGTTCCCTCCCCTCGTCGTGGCTCATCATGCCGGGGAGTGTTACGCGCGGTACACGGGGCCCCGAGTGAGAGCGGGCCCGGGTGCCGACGCCGTGCGGACGAGTGGCCGCGCGAGGGGCACCCTGGGCGTTGGGCACTTGTCGGGTGAGAGACAATGGAGGCTCTGTCAGGGCGGGTTGTATGAGGGGACGCATGTCGGAGGCGGAGCGGGCGGGGACATCTCGTCAGGACACTCGTCAGGACGACCGTGAGCGTCTCCTCGCGGGGCGCTACAGGCTGGGCGGTGTGCTCGGCAGGGGCGGCATGGGCACGGTGTGGCGTGCCGTCGACGAGACACTGGGGCGCACCGTCGCCGTCAAGGAGCTGCGGTTCCCGTCGAACATCGACGAGGAGGAGAAGCGGCGCCTGATCACGCGCACCCTGCGTGAGGCCAAGGCGATCGCCCGGATCCGCAACAACAGCGCGGTCACGGTGTTCGACGTGGTCGACGAGGACGACCGGCCCTGGATCGTGATGGAGCTCGTCGAGGGCAAGTCGCTCGCCGAGGTCATCCGGGAGGACGGCCTGCTGGAGCCCAAGCGGGCGGCCGAGGTGGGCCTGGCGGTGCTCGACGTGCTGCGGTCCGCGCACCGCGAGGGCATCCTGCACCGCGATGTGAAGCCGTCGAACGTCCTGCTGGAGTCCGAGACCGACCGGGTCGTGCTCACCGACTTCGGCATCGCCCAGGTCGAGGGCGACCCGTCCATCACCTCGACCGGCATGCTCGTCGGGGCGCCCTCCTACATCTCCCCGGAGCGGGCCCGCGGCCACAAGCCGGGCCCCGCTGCCGACCTGTGGTCGCTGGGCGGGTTGTTGTACGCCTCGGTCGAGGGTGTGCCGCCGTACGACAAGGGCTCCGCGATCGCCACGCTCACCGCGGTGATGACCGAGCCGATGGAGGAGCCGAAGAACGCGGGTCCGCTGCGGGACGTCATCTACGGCCTGCTCACCAAGGACCCCGAGAAGCGGCTCGACGACGCCGGTGCGCGCAAGATGCTCAACGCGGTCATCCACGCGCCCGAGCGCAAGGCCGAGCCGGAGCCCGCGGACGCGACGAAGGTCGTGCCCCTGCCGCCGCAGCCCGGCGCGCCGGAGGGCAAGGGGCGTTCGGGTGCCGGGTCCGCGAGCAAGCGGGGCGAGGAGGCCGGGGAGCGGTTGCGCGGGGCGCTGCGTTCCGTGCGCAAGGCCGCTGCGGGCGCGGCGGCAGCCGGGGCCGCCACGCGTGGCAAGTCCGGAAATGAGAAGGCCGATTCCGGGTCGGTCGCGGGCGGTGGAGCGGCCGGCGGGCCGTCCACGGCGGGGAGCGCGGCCGGGGCTTCGGCGGCGGCCGGGAGTTCCGGTCGGGGTTCCGGTTCCGAGGGCGGTGCGGCCGGTGGGTCCACCGCGGGTGCCGGGGCCAAGGCCGGTGCGGGTGCCGGTGAGCGGGATGCCGCGAGTGGGAACGGGCAGAGCGGGGGCCGGAGTTCGGGGTGGCCCGTCATGCCGCCGCCGGATCTTCCGGAGCGGTCCGTGCCGAGGGCGCCGCTCACCGATGTGGTGCCGAAGCGCACGCTGGTGATCATCGCGGTGGTCGTGGCGCTCGCGGTGCTCGGTGCGGTGCTGGCCGTGGTGCTGCAGGGCGGCGACGACTCGACCGGGGCCGCGGGCGGCGGGGCCAAGGCCTCCACCAAGGCGAGCGCGAGCTCCGACACCAAGCGGGACGACGAGGGGACCCGTACGGACGGCGACAAGTCCTCGTCGGGGACGAAGGGTTCCGGTGCCGGATCCGAGGGCGGGAAGACGCCGAGCGCCGAGGCGAGCGCCACCGGCGGGAGCGGTGCCGAGGCCGGGTCCGGCGGCGGCAACGGAGCCGTCTCGACCCACAAGGGGAACCAGGGGTACTCGATCGGGCTTCCCAAGGGCTGGAAGTACGAGACCACGGGCTCCTCGGGGGACCGGTTCACCGGGCCCGACGGGCAGAAGCTGCTCGTCGCCTGGACGTCCACGCCGCAGGACGACCCGGTGGCGGACTGGGAGGACCAGGAGCAGTACATGCAGCGCTCGCAGTACGACCGGATCCGCATAGAGAAGGTGGACTACCGCGGCTGGAACACGGCCGACTGGGAGTTCACCTATGTCGACGGCGGGACCAAGTACCGGACGATCGACCGTGGGTTCGTCGTCGACAGCCGTCGCGGCTATGCGCTGATGTACACCGCGAAGGCCGCCGATTGGGGCAGTGATCTCCGCAAGGACACCTGGAAGACACTGACCGCTTCGTTCCAGCCGAAGCCATGAGGTGAGCCGATCTCCGCAAGTGCTCGCGAAGGCCGGGTTTGAACCGTGAGATACGGCAACCCCTCTTTGTGGGTTGCCTCCGGCACGTATCGTGAAAGCTTGCGGACCGTGCGCATCCAGTCGCGTGCCCGGAAAGCGACGCAAGGCGAACGGAACTGACCAACCGGGCGGCCGGGGGAGGCAACGTGGACGACTATGCGGGTCGGGTGCTCGCCGACCGCTACCGCCTGCCACTGCCGCCCTCCGACGAGTACGAACTCACCGAGACCCGCGCCTTCGACACCTACAGCGGTCAGGAAGTCCTGGTCCGGCAGGTGCCGTTGCCGGAGGTCGTCGAGGCGGAGGTGCTCGACGCCGAGGGGCTGCCCGAGGGCTTCACCGCGCGGGACGCGCGTGAGCGTGGGGCGGGGCGGCGGACCTCGGCGAGGTCCAGCGCCCGCCGGCCCGGTGATCCCGCCGTGCGCAGGGCCGTCGAGGCGGCGCAGGCCGCGGCGCGGATCCCCGATCATCCGCGGCTCGACCAGGTCTTCGACGTGTTCGCCGAGGGCGGCTCGTTGTGGATAGTGAGCGAGTTCGTGGCCGCGCGTCCGCTGGCCGCACTGCTCGCCGAGAAGCCGATGTCGGCGTACCGGGCGGCCGAGGTCGCCTCCGACGTCCTCATGGCACTGCGGGTGCTGCACGCCCACGGCTGGGTCCACCGGAACATCACCGCCCGCACGGTGCTCGTCTGCGACGACGGCCGGGTGATGCTGACCGGGCTGGCGGTGGGGGCCGCGGAAGAGGCGCTTTGCGGGTACGACCCGGTGCCGCCGGCCGAGGACGGTGACGGGGGCGGCGGGCTCGCTGCGTTCGGCGGGGGGCCGACTCCAGAGGGCGCCGCGGGTGGTCCGGGCGGCATCGGTGGGCCTGGACAGCTGGCAGGTGGTGCCGGCTCCGGGGCCGTCGGGCCCGGTGCCGGTGGAGCCGCCGTCGGTGGTGCCGATCCCGAGGCCGCTCGCCGGGCCGCGATAGAGGCGCGGGCGGCCGGTGGGCTGCCGGTGCCCGCGGCCGACGGGGGCAAGGGTGACGGGGCCCCGGGAGGGGCTTCGGGCGGCGCTCCGGAGACCGGCGGGGACATCAGGGCCGCGCGGGCCGGGGCGATCGCCGCGTACCGGGCCGGCGCTCGTGCCGCGGCCCGGGTGCAGGAGGGCCGGCAGAACGGGCGGGTCGCACTGCCGGGTGCCCGACCGGCGTCCGAGGACGGCCCCGCGTCCCAGGTCGACGGCGCGGCGCAACAGCCGTATGGCACCGGCCCCTCCGGCGACGGTGTCGCGACGCCTCCAGGGCAGATCGCCGACCCGTACGGCGTGCAGGCCACGCCATGGCACGGCGCCGCACCTCGCGGCGGGGCCATCGGCACACCGGCCGAGGCGGACCGCGACCGCACGGCACTGCCCCCGGCGGGCCAGGGCCCCCGGCCGGGCTTCGGCCCACCACCCGGCACTACCGTGCCCGCGCACGGCGTCGGCGGATCCCCGACACAGGGCACTCCCGCGCCCGGGGGCCCTGCGTTCGGTCCCGGTGCCGATGGATGGTCGGCGGAGGGTGTGTCCGGGGCTGGTGTCGGTGCATCTGTTCCAGGGGTGGGCGGACGCCGGGTGCAAGGGTCGCCGGTGCCGGGGGATGGCGTGTTCGTTGCCGGTGCTGATGGGTGGTCGGCGGAGGGTGTGTCCGGGGCTGGTGTCGGTGCATCTGTTCCAGGGGCGGGCGGATACCCGGTGCAAGGGGCCCCCGCGCCTGGGGGCGGCGCACCCGTTCCAGGGCCCGGCGGATTCCCCGGGCAAGCCACCCCTGCTCGCGGCACTCCCATACCTGCCCCCGGCACCGGCAGCTTCCCCCCGCACACCACGCCCGCACCCGGCACCCCCTCAGCAACGGGTCCCTCCCCGGCCCCGGGCACCACCGACTCCCCTCATCCCCCAGCCCGCTGGAACGACCTCGCAAAGGGCGCGCCCGTCCACCGCGGCCCCACCACCGCGCTCGCCGCGGAGCGGGCCCGGCAGGCTCGGATGGCCGTGGTGGGGCCCGTGACCGAGCGGTGGGCGCCGGAGCAGGCCGGGCCCGTGCACGAGAACTGGCGGCTCGCCGCGCCGATCGGGCCCGCGACCGACCTGTGGGCTCTCGGGGCGCTGCTGTTCCGGGCCGTGCAGGGGCACGCGCCGTACCCGGAGGAGTCGACGGCCGAGCTGGTGCAGATGGTGTGCGCGGAGCCGCCCGCCTTCGCCGAGGAGTGCGGGCCGCTCAGGCCGGTCGTGGAGTCACTGCTGCGTCAGGACCCCACCGAGCGCCTCGACTTCGAGGAACTGCGCGGCTGGCTGCGTTCGCTGGTGCGCTCCGCGCCCGAGCCGGAGGCCGGTGCGCATGTCGTCGCCGCCCCGCCCGTCGACCCGAACCGGCTGCCGATCGTGCGGCGCCGGGGCGAGCTGGTGCGCCGGCGGCGGGCCGGGCTGCCCGCGCATCACGGGCGGCACAAGCGGGCCAGGCCCACCAAGCGGGAGGCGTCGCCGCGCAGGCTGGGACGTACGTTGCTGCTGCTGGTTCTGCTCGGCATGGCCGCGGCGATCACGTACGCCATGATGTTCATGCCGAAGGCCGACCAGGGCAACGCCGGTACGGCGGGCGGGGACCGCACCGGTTCCGCCGGCCAGGCCGCAGACACGGACACCGGCGAGTCCGCCGAGGCGAGCAGTGAACCGCGGCCCGACCAGACCTCCCCGGAGTCCGGCAACGGCCCCTCGGAGTCGGCCGGTTCCGGCGACGAGACGCAGAGCAACGACCCCGAGGTCCCGGACGGCTTCACGCTGCGCAAGGACGACGCCGGTTTCCAGGTCGCCGTGGCCAACGGATGGGACCACACGCCGAAGAACGGGCGCGGGCAGGTCGTGTACTCCCACGGCGACTTCGACCTCTTCGTCGTGCCGGGCCGTGACGGCACCGACCAGTACGGCGACGACCCGATGGTCTACCAGCGGGAGCACGAGCGGGAGTTGCAGCCGTACCGCGACTCCAGCTGGGCCTCCTCCAGCGGGCTGAAGAGCATTCAGGTCGGCGAGCGGAGCATGGCCGAGGGGCAGTTCACCTGGACCGACGGCGAGGGGCGCGAGCTGTTCGTGCGCAATCTCGCGATCCTCATCGACGGGCGGTACCACGTGGTGCAGGTGCGCGGGCCGGAGGCGGAGCGGGACGAGGTGACGCGGCTGTTCGAGCAGGCGTCGGCGACGTACCAGGTCACCGGATGATTGCGCCCGCGGACGTTGTGTGATGGTTGCTTCGCGACGCCGAAAGCGACAACCATCACAGTGCGGTCTCCATGGCACCCCCGTGGTTCCGGTCGCGTCGGGCGATCCTTAACCTGACCCTGTCAAGAACATTGCGGGGCAACGTGAATCAGATGCAGGGCCAGCTCGTCTCGGGCCGCTACCGGCTCGTCGACGCGATCGGCAGCGGCGGCATGGGCCGCGTCTGGCGTGCGCGCGACGAGGTGCTGCATCGGGCCGTGGCGATCAAGGAGTTGACCGCCGCGCTCTACGTCTCCGAGAGCGACCAGGAGCGGCTGCTCGCCCGCACCCGGGCCGAGGCGCGGGCCGCCGCGCGCATCAACCACTCGGCGGTCGTCACCGTGCACGACGTGCTGGAGCACGACGGCCGGCCGTGGATCGTGATGGAGCTGGTCGAGGGCAACTCGCTGGCGGACGCGGTCAAGGAGCGCGGGCGCGTCGAGCCCGCCGAGGCCGCCCGGATCGGTCTGTGGGTGCTGCGGGCGCTGCGCGCCGCGCACACCGCCGGGGTCCTGCACCGCGACGTCAAGCCCGGCAACGTCCTGCTGGGCGAGGACGGCCGGGTCCTGCTGACCGACTTCGGCATCGCCCAGATCGAGGGCGACACCACCATCACCCGCACCGGAGAGGTCGTCGGCTCGGTCGACTACCTCGCCCCCGAGCGGGTCCGCGGCCACGACCCGGGCCCCTCCTCCGACTTGTGGGCACTCGGCGCGACGCTGTACACGGCGGTGGAGGGCCGTTCGCCCTTCCGCCGCACCTCGCCGCTGGGCACCATGCAGGCGGTCGTCGACGAGGACCCCAGCGAGGCGCAGCACGCCGGCCCGCTCGCGCCCGTGATCACCGCCCTGCTGCGCAAGGATCCGGCCACCCGTCCCGACGCGGCCGAGGCCGAGCAGATGCTGGCCGAGGCGGCGGAGGGGCGACGGCCGAGCGCGGCGCAGGTGTACGTGCCCACGCAGCACAACCGCTACGAGCCGGAGGCGCACACCGGGCCCTCACACCCCGGCTCCGCGCCCCCCGGGGCGGAGACAGCGGCGAACCACACGCCCTACCCGTCAGCGAGCAACAACTCGTACCCGCCGGCGAGCAACAACTCGTACCCCCCGGCGGGCAACAGCTCGTACCCGCCGGCGAGCAACAACCCGTACGCGTCGGGGAGCAGCACCCCGTACCCGTCGGCGACCGCCACCCCGTACCCGCCCGTGACCGGTCCGACGGCGCGCGGCGGGCCGTACGACACCACAGGCACCGCACCGTCGCGCAAGCGCCGCCGGCTGCGCACGCTGGCGCTCGTCGTCGCGCTGGCCGCGATCATCGGCGGGGGCACCGCGGTCGTGCTCCAGAAGTGGGGGCCGCAGGGCGGCGGCACGTCCGCCTCGACGTCGACACCGCCCACCGACCCGAGCGCATCGACGACGAAGGAGCCGGGCCGGCAGCCCGGCGTACCGGCCTCCTGGAAGCGCTACGACGACCCCCTGGGGTTCAGCCTGTACCTGCCCGAGGGCTGGGAGCGGGAGGTGGTCGGCAAGGAGGTCGAGGGCCTGCAGCAGGTCGACTACTCGCCGGACGGCGGCGAGCACTTCGTCCGTGTCTCCCTCGACCCCACGCCCGACTTCGCGAACTCCTACGACCATCTGCGCGACCTGGAGCAGCAGGTGGGGGAGAAGCTGGTCGACTTCGCGACCGTCTCCCTGAAGCGGAACCTCTATCGCGACCGCGACGCCGCCCTGTGGGAGTACACCTGGACCGCGCTCGCCAAGGACACGCCCTTTCCCGGGGCGCGCCACGCGATCGACCAGGCGTACGTGGACCGGGACGGCACCGAGTACGCGATCTACATGTCCACGCCCGAGAAGGACTGGACGACCACGCGCGAGCAGTACACGTCGGTGCTCAAGGGGTGGCGGACCGGCGGGTCCTGAGGCGCCCCGCCGGCCCGGCCGCCCCGTGCGTCTCCCGACCGCGGGACAGGGCGTTCGGGCAGCTTTTGAAGTCGTTTGCTCCTTTGCATAGTTGGCCGATCGGCACCCCGGAGTCGGTCCGTCCGGTGCGGCATGATGGGGCGCATGGGGACCGAGGGGGCCAACTTCCGTGTGATCGCGGGGCGTTACCGCCTGGAGGCGAGGCTCGGTCGCGGCGGCATGGGCGTCGTATGGCGGGCGACCGACCAGTTGCTCGGGCGCAGGGTGGCCGTCAAGGAGCTTCCCCTCGACGAGACGCTCTCCGCGGCCGAGGCCCGGCACCAGCGCGAACGGACGCTGCGTGAGGCCCAGGCCGTGGCGCAGCTCAGCCACCCGCACGTCATGGTGGTCCACGACGTCGTCGAGGACGACGAACGCCCCTGCATCGTCATGGAGTTGATCGAGGGCGACTCCCTCGCCGACCGGATCGCGGCCGGCGGGCCCGTCGACGCGCGGGAGGCCGCCCGGATCGGCGCCGACCTGCTGAACGCGCTGCGCACGGCGCACGCGGCCGGTGTGCTGCACCGGGACATCAAACCGGCCAACGTGGTCATCGAGGACGGCACGGACCGCGTCGTCCTCACCGACTTCGGCATCGCACAGGTGCCGGGCACCGCCACGCTCACCGAGGCCGGTTCCTTCGTCGGCTCGCCCGAGTACACCGCGCCCGAGCGCATGTCCGGCGCCGGTACCGGCCCCGCCTCCGACCTGTGGTCGGTCGGGGCGCTGCTGTGCGCGGCCCTGAGCGGCGAGTCGCCGTTCCGGCGCGACTCGTTGAGCGGCGTGGTGCTCGCCGTGGTGTCCGACGAGATACGTCCGCCCGCACAGGCGGCGCCGATCCTGCCCGTCGTGCAGGGGCTGCTGGAACGGGATCCGGCGCTGCGGCTGGACGCCGTGGGTGCGGAGCGGATGCTGCGGGAGTTCCTGGAGACGGGGCACACCCGCGTGGCGAAACGGTTCGGCAGGGCGGATCGCACGTACTCGCCCCGCAGTGTGCTGGCCACCGCCGTGCTGGTCGCCGCGATGGCGGTGGCGGGGGTGTCGGCGGCGGCGCTGCTGATGAACGGGGGCGGCGGCGCCGGTGTCGTGCCGACCAGCTCGGCGCCGGGGACCTCGGAGAGGCCCTCGGGTACGCCGAGTTCGCCCGGCGCGACATCCCGGTCCCCGTCGCCGACCGTGACGCCTTCGCCGACCACCCCGTCCGTCTCGCCGAGCGCATCACCCTCACAGGTCTCTTCGAGCCCTGTTCCCACCAACTCCGAATAAAGGGGAGATAAGTCGCGATCTGAGTCACGGCTCTGTGACTGGAAAGCATTCCCGCTGGCTCCCCGTACGCCCCCCGCGATACGAATGGACCCATGAGCAGCAACGGGGGAGCCCCTTATCGGTCCGACGAGCCGACGAGTTTTGAACTGCAGCCACCGCAGCCGAAACCGTCCGCGCCCGCGCCGCACCCGGACAATCCGTACGCGACGCCCCCGCAGGCCGTTCCGCAGCAGACCGCACCCGCCCACCAGGGCGGACCCTCCCACCCCGCCGCCCCCGCCCAGGCACCCGCGTCCGCCGCCGCCCCCGACCCCGGCACCGGCCGGCTGATCGCAGGCCGCTACCGCCTGCTGGCCAAGCTCGGGCACGGCGGCATGGGCACGGTCTGGCGGGCCAAGGACGAGACGGTGGACCGCGAGGTCGCGGTCAAGGAGCCCCGCGTCCCGGACCACCTTCCCGAACGGGAACGCGCCAACGCCTACGAGCGGATGCGCCGCGAGGCACGCGCCGCGGCCCGGCTCGACCACCCGGCCGTCGTGAACGTCCATGACGTCGCCGTCGTGGACGGCCGGCCGTGGATCGTGATGGAGCTCGTGCAGGGCCGTTCGCTGGGCGACGCGCTGCAGGAGGGCACGCTCGGCGCCCGCGACGCGGCGAGGATCGGCCTCGAAGTGCTCGGCGCGCTGGAGGCCGCGCACGCGGCGGGCATCCTGCACCGCGACGTGAAGCCGGACAACGTCATGCTCGGCCGCCACGACCGCGTCGTTCTCACCGACTTCGGCATCGCCCAGATCGAGGGCGAGACCAATCTGACCGACACCGGCGGCTTCGTCGGCTCGCCCGAGTACATCGCGCCGGAGCGGGTGCTGGGCCAGCGCCCCGGCCCGGCCAGCGACCTGTGGTCCCTCGGCGTCGTCCTGTACGCGGCGACGGAGGGCGTCTCGCCGTTCCGCCGCAGCAACACCCCGGCGACCCTGCAGTCCGTCCTGAATGCCGTGCCCGCGGCGCCGGCCGCCGCGCAGGGCCCGCTCGCCGAGGCCATCAACGGCCTGCTCCAGAAGGACCCGGCACGCCGCCCGAACGCCGCGCAGACGCGTGCGCTGCTGGAACAGACCGCGAACCCGCCGGTGCAGGCCGCCACCCAGGTCGTGCGCATACCGGAGGGCGTCAAGGCAGGCATACGGCTCGGGCCCAAGGCGCTGCTCGGCATCGGGGCAGCGGTCGTCGCCGGGGCGGTGGCGGCGTACCTGGTGATCGCGGATCCGTTCGCGGGGCCGTTGCCGGACGGCTGGACGGAGCGGGCGAACCCGAAGCTGGGGGTGACACTCCAGGTGCCCGCGAGCTACCAGGTCGGCAGGCCGGAAGCCGACGACTCCGACACGAACTGGGTCACCTACTCCGACTGGAGCGGCAGCATCTGGGTCGGCGTGAACCTGAAGAAGAAGTCCGAGGACACCTCGAACCAGATCAAGAACTCCGCCGCGGCCGAGATGTACGCCGAGAACGAGGAGTTCAAGGCGCAGGGCGCCTACGACTACTCGATGCCCAAGAGCCCCACGACGAAGCCGCAGGAGACCAAGTACCAGGGCAGGCAGTCGGCGGAGAACACCGTCGTGTACAAGACGACCGACACCGCGAACCCGCGCCCCCGCGAGCTGAAGTTCTTCTACTACAAGACCTCGGCCGGCGACATGTACAGGCTGACGATCAGTTACCCGGGCAAGGGCGACTTCACCGACCGCGGCCGTGAGGTGGCGCGAACGGTGATCCAGAACCTGGAGATCGGCAAGCTCTGAACTGGCGAAGTGCCCACCCCGCAAGGTAGGCATGGGACATGAGCGAAGACGGTGGCCGCACCGGAACCGACGGGCGGGTGATCGGCGGGCGCTACCGCCTGGTCGAGCGCATCGGCTCGGGCGGCATGGGCACCGTCTGGCGGGCGCTCGACGAGCTGGTGGACCGCGAAGTCGCCGTGAAACAGCCGAGGTTGCCCGGCGATCCGCAGGACGCGGCTCATCAGCGGGCCGCCAACCGGCTCTACCGCGAGGCCCGCGCCGCAGCCCGGGTCGACCATCCGGCCGCCGTCTCCATCCATGACGTCGTCGTGGAGCAGGACGGACTGCCCTGGATCGTGATGGAGCTGGTCCGCGGCGAGTCCCTGCACGACGCCCTCAAACGCGGTCCCGTGGAGGCGCCCGAGGCGGCCCGCATCGGCATCGCCGTCCTCGGTGCCCTGCGCGCCGCGCACGCCGTCGGCATCGTCCACCGCGACGTCAAGCCCGCCAACGTACTGCTCGGCCGGCACCGCCGGGTCGTCCTCACCGACTTCGGCATCGCCCACATCCAGGGCGAGGAATCCCTCACCGTCAGCGGCGAGTTCGTCGGCTCCCTGGAGTTCATCGCCCCCGAGCGGATGTCCGGCCGCGGCGCCGGCCCCGCCTCGGACCTGTGGTCGCTCGGCGTGCTCCTGTACGCCGCCGTGGAGGGCTGGTCGCCCTTTCGCCGTACGACCCTGGAGTCCACGCTCGCCGCGATCCTCGCCGCCGATGCACCCGAGCCGAAACAGGCCGGACCGCTCGGGTCGCTGATCGTGCGGCTGCTGGGGAAGGACCCGGACCGACGGCCCGACGCGGACGAGGTCGGCGCGGTGCTGGAGGCGGTCGCCGAGGGCCGGCCGGTGCCGGAGCCCTCCGTGGGCGCGGCGGCGTCCGGACCTCAGGACGCCTCCGGGCTCAGGGAGTTCGCCGAGGACTCCGGAACCGTACGGCTGAAGGGCGAGCCGGCCCCCGAGCCCCCGTCCGACGGAGCACCTGACCCCGAAGCCGGGCCCACCCCCGGAGCCGGGTCCGCTCCCGGAGTCGGGTCCGCTCCCGAAGCCGGGTCCGCCCCCGGAGTCGGGTCCGCTCCCGGAGTCGGGTCCGCTCCCGAAGCCGGGTCCGCCCCCGGAGTCGGGTCCGCTCCCGAAGCCGGGCCCACCCCCGAACCGGCGACCGCCACAGCCGCCGCCGACTCGGCCACCACCTCCTCGGCCACCACCTCCTCGGCCACCACCTCCTCGGCCACCACCTCCTCGGCCTCCGCCTCCCAACCCCCTCGCCGCTCCTGGCTGCTGCGCCCGGTCCCCCTGGTCGTCCTCGCTGTTCTCCTCGTCGCCGGCACCTGGTTCGCCACCGCCTCCTTCCTCGTCGACGACGGCGGCGAGACCAAGGAGATGAACCCCACCTACGGCTCGGCCCCCCTCGCCCCGGCGACCACGCCCGCCCCAGCCTCCGCCCCGGGCGGCTGGACCGAGCACCCGGAGCCGGACATGGACGCCGTCCTCTCCCTCCCCGCCGAGTACGAGGAGGCCGCGCGCGAGGGCGGCGCCACCGATCAGCCCCGGCTCGTCGTCTACGACATCGGCCTCGTCCAGGTCCGCCTCACCCAGTGGGACAAGGCGCCCCGCCCGCTGCTCGAACAGGCGCAGGAGGCGCACGACACCTGGGACAGCTACAACCACGACGCGAGCACCCAGTCCACCCGCACCACCTTCAAGGGCTACGACGCCGTCCTCTCCGACACCACCTATGGCAAGGACGTGTCCCCGACCCGCGTCATGCAGCTCATCGTGGTCACGGGTGACGACCGCATGTACGAGCTGCGCGTCGACATGCCCAAGGGCACGCCCACGGAGAAGAAGGGCACCGCGGTCTTCAAGGGCGCCCGTGACCGACTCGAGATCGAGTGATCCGCCGCCGACTCGGCAACGCCCTGATCAGCTCGTTTTCTGCCAGTGGACACTGGCATCATGTGAGCACTCGGTGAATCCCCGTTACCGACGGGTACACAAAGCCCCCGCTCCGGCATACTCTGCGCCTCATGACGGACGCGCAGGCCCCGGCCAAGACCGGCACCAACCCCCTCGCCCCCGCCCCGCAGGGCGCCCGTACCGCCGCCGACGTGGTCACGCCGGAACTGGTGGCCCAGCTCACCAAGGGCGTGGTCGGCTCCGGCCGTACCGCGAACCACACGCCGTTCACCGGCGAGAAGCTGGCCGACCTGCCGGAATCCACGCCCGAGGACGTGGAGCGGGCCTTCGAGGCGGCCCGTAAGGCGCAGGCCGTCTGGGCCCAGGTCCCGGTGCGCCGCCGTGCCGCCGTCCTGCTCCGCTTCCACGACCTGGTGCTGGAGCGCCAGGCCGAGGTCCTCGACCTCATCCAGCTGGAGACGGGCAAGGCCAGGCTGCACGCGCACGAGGAGGTGCAGGCCATCGCCGTCGCGGCCCGCCACTACGGCCGTAAGGCACCCGCCTACCTCAAGCCGAAGCGGCACGCGGGCGCGGTGCCCACGCTCACCCGGGTCACCGAGCTGCGCCACCCGCGCGGCGTCGTCGGCCAGATCGCCCCCTGGAACTACCCCCTGGAGCTGTCCGTCGGTGACGCGCTCCCGGCGTTCGTCGCGGGCAACGCGGTCGTCATGAAGCCCGACACGGAGACCTGCCTGACCGCCCTGTGGGCCCGCGACCTGCTCATAGAGGCCGGGCTGCCCGCCGAGGTCTTCCAGGTCGTCCTGGGCGAGGGCCCGGTCGTCGGCCCCGAGGTCGTCAAGCACGCCGACTACGTCTCCTTCACCGGCTCCACCCGCACCGGCCGCCAGGTCGCCCAGGGCGCCGCCGCCCGGCTGGTCGGCGTCTCCCTCGAACTCGGCGGCAAGAACGCCATGCTGGTGCTTGAGGACGCCGACATCGAGAAGGCCGCCGCGGGCGCCGTCCGCGCCTGTTTCTCCTCCGCCGGCCAACTGTGCATCTCCATCGAGCGGTTGTACGTCCACGAGTCGATCGCCGACGCCTTCGTGGAGCGCTTCGCCGCCCGCACCAAGGCGATGCGGCTCGGCACGTCCCTCGCCTACGGCGCCGACATGGGCTCGCTGGTCGGCGAGCGCCAGCTGGAGACGGTCACCCGGCACGTGGAGGAGGCCGTCGCGAAGGGCGCCACGCTCGTCGCGGGCGGTGCGGCACGCCCGGACATCGGCCCGTACTTCTTCGAGCCGACGATCCTCGACGGCGTCGTACCGGACATGACCGTCTGCTCCGAGGAGACCTTCGGCCCGGTCGTGTCCATCTACCGCTTCAAGACCGAGGACGAGGCGGTCGAGCACGCCAACTCCACGCCGTACGGCCTCAACTCGTCGGTCTGGACGAAGGACGGCGGCCGCGGCCGCGCGGTCGCCGCCCGCCTGCGCACCGGCACGGTGAACGTCAACGAGGGCTACGCCTCCGCGTACGGCAGCGTCCAGTCGCCCATGGGCGGCATGAAGGACTCCGGCCTCGGCCGCCGCCACGGCTCCGAGGGCATCCTCAAGTACACGGAGGCCCAGACGGTCGCCCAGCAGCGGCTGCTGCCGATGGCGCCGTCGCTGGGCATGGACGACGAGAAGTACGCGCAGTTCATGAGCCGCAGCCTGCGCCTGATGAAGGCATTCCGCTTCCGCTAGGCCCAGGGCCTGTCGCGAGCCCCACCGCACCACCGCTTTCAACGAGGAGAGCACGTGTCACAGGAGAACTCCGCCCAAAAACAGGACGAGGGCTCGGATCACGACGGATACGACTACGACGTCATCGTCGTCGGGTCGGGCTTCGGCGGTTCCGTCACCGCCCTGCGGCTGACCGAGAAGGGCTATCGCGTCGGCGTCCTGGAGGCGGGCCGCCGCTGGAGTCGCGAGACCCTGCCCAAGAACTCCTGGGACCTCAGGAACTACCTCTGGGCCCCCAGGCTCGGCATGTTCGGCATCCAGCGCATCCACCTGCTGGGCAACGTCATGGTGCTCGCGGGTGCCGGCGTCGGCGGCGGCTCCCTCAACTACGCCAACACCCTCTACGTACCGCCGAAGCCCTTCTTCGACGACCCGCAGTGGCGTGACATCACCGACTGGCAGGAAGAGCTGAAGCCGTACTACGACCAGGCCCGGCGCATGCTCGGTGTACGGCTCAACCCGACGATGACCCCCTCCGACGTCCACCTGAAGGCCGCGGCCGAGCGGATGGGCGTCGGCGACAGCTTCCACATGGCACCGGTCGGCGTGTTCTTCGGCGACGGCGAGGACGCCGAGGGCGAGGTCCGGGTCACCCCGGGTCAGGAGGTCGCCGACCCGTACTTCGGCGGGGCGGGCCCCTCGCGCAGGGCGTGCACCGAGTGCGGTGAGTGCATGACCGGCTGCCGGCACGGGGCGAAGAACACCCTGAACGAGAACTACCTCTACCTCGCCGAGAAGGCGGGCGCGGTCGTCCATCCCATGACGACGGTCGTCTCCGTCACCGACGACTCGCAGGGCGGGTACGCGGTGGCGACGCTGCCGACCGACGGGAAGAAGAAGGGCAACGGCAGGCTGTTCAAGGCCCGCCGGGTGGTCCTCGCGGCCGGGACGTACGGCACCCAGACCCTGCTGCACCGGATGAAGGCCGGCGGGCAACTGCCCCACCTCTCCTCGAAGCTGGGCGAGCTGACCCGCACCAACTCCGAGGCCCTCGTCGGCGCGCAGACCGACAACCGGCGCTACCGCAGGGCCACGGGCGAGGCGAAGGTCGACTTCACCCGCGGCGTCGCCATCACGTCCTCGATCCACCCCGACGAGAACACCCACATCGAACCGGTCCGCTACGGCAAGGGCTCCAACTCGATGGGCGGCCTGTCGATCCTCCAGGTCCCCTACGCGGAGGGCTCCTCGCGGGTCGCGGGCTGGCTGGCGAACGCGGTCCGGCACCCCCTGCTGGTCCTGCGCTCCCTGTCCAACCGCCGCTGGTCGGAGCGGTCGATCATCGGCCTGGTGATGCAGTCGCTGGACAACTCGCTGACGACGTACCTGAAGCCGGACGGCGTGGGCAAGGGCCTTCTGACGGCACGCCAGGGCCACGGCGCCCCCAACCCGAAGCAGATCAGGGCGGCTTCGGAGGCGGCCTCGGCGATCGCCGCCGACATCAACGGCTTCGCCGGCTCCAACGTCGGCGAGCTCATGGGCACCCCGCTCACCGCCCACTTCCTCGGCGGCTGCCCGATCGGCGACTCGCCGGAGACCGGTGTGATCGACCCGTACCACCGGCTGTACGGCCACCCGGGCATCTCGGTCGTCGACGGGGCGGCGGTGTCGGCCAACCTGGGCGTGAACCCGTCCCTGACGATCACGGCGCAGGCCGAGCGGGCGATGTCGTACTGGCCCAACAACGGCGAGGCCGACCAGCGCCCGGCGCAGGGAGCGGCGTACGAACGCCTCAACCCGGTCGAGCCGAAGTCCCCGGCGGTCCCGGCGGAGGCCTTCGGCGCGCTGAAGCTGCCCTTCCTGGGGATACCGGCGGTGCCCCCGAAGAAGTAGCGGCCGGCGAAAGCGGCCGTACACGGAGAAGGACCTGCGCCCCCCTCCGAGCGCAGGTCCTTCTCCGGCTTGCGTGAAGCTGTGCCGAGGCTTACGCCTCCGCGCCCACCTTGCGGCGCTTCATCGCGAACACGACGCCGGCGCCGGCGACGATGGCGATGCCACCGATGGTGCCGATGACCGGAAGGTTGGAGTCGGAGCCGGTGGAGGCGAGTTCGCCGGTGGCGTCCACCTCCTTGACGTCCTTGATCGGCTTCTGGCCGCCGGTCTGCGGCTTGGCGTCCGGCGGGTCACCGGCGTCGGAGCCCGCGGCGAGGATGTCGAAGAAGTAGACCCAGCCGTTCGGGTCGTCGGCGACCCAGCAGCCCTCGGCGTCCGAGTACTGGGCGAAGCCGCCGGTGAGACCGAGGGAGTCGGGCACCTTGCCGCTGACCTTCAGGCGCAGCTTGAACGAGGTCGACTGGCCGGCGTCGAGCGCGAACGAGGAGAACGTCGCGCCCTCGCCTGCGGCGTCCGCCAGCGTCTGCCAGGAGCCGGAAGCCTTCTGGAAGACCTGGACAGTGATCTCGCCGGAGTAGTCCTTGTCCCAGCCGAACGCGGCGACGCCGATGAGCGGCTTGATGTTCTTGATGTCCTGGTCGCCCGAGTTGGACACGTTGAACGAGAAGTTGGTCCAGCCGCTGCCGGCAACGATCGTCTCGGGCAGGCCCGACAGACCGCTGCGCAGGTTCTCGTCGAGGAAGACGGAGTCCTCGTCACCCTCCTCGCAGTAGTCGACCTCCTCCGGGGCGCTCTCGCTGGCGCTCGGCGACGGGGAGCCGGCGGGGGTGGTCTCGGTCTCCGCCGGAGTCGTCCCGGCCTCCGCCGGAGTGCTCTCGTTCCCGGTGGGCGTGGCCTCCGCGGTGGAGGTGGCCTCCTCCGCCGGGGCGGTCGATTCCTGGGCGGGGGTGGTCTCGGCCTCGGCCGGAGTCGTCTCGGCCTCGGCGGGCGTGCTCTCCGACGCCGTCGGAGTCGAGGTGGTCTCACCCGTGGCGAACGCAGCCGGCGCCGACAGCAGCGCGATCGGGGCTATGACGGCCGTCGTGGCCGCGGCGGCCAGTGCACGGCGAAGCTTCATGAAGACCTCGGAAAGTCCGGAGTGCTGCGATGCCGCAGCACGCGCTGTAGGGAGGCCCCCGCGTGTGGGGCGCGGCTGTGGCCCTTGATTCGCAGGGTTTGATCGGTGACACCTGCGAATGGTTGTGCCTTACCTAACGGATTTCTTATGTGGCCTGTGTCACAGAGTCGGTCATCCCGATTTGTAGACTCTTGTCATGTGACGGCCATCACGTCAGGGACGTGGGCCCTGTGTTGACCCGTGATCGCCGGAACTGAGCAGTCCGCACTGGCTGTTGACCCGTCGACGGGCGGTTCCTCCGCCGAAGACGCGCCCGATCAGTCATGGGGTTCGGCGGTCGGCGGCCGACACCTGGCGTCCACCGACGCGACGGACGCCTCCGCGAAGGGCGGTCACGACGGACCGCTCACCGGCCAACGGCGAACTCCCCGCCGACGAGGCAGCCGGCATCACCGGGCTCCCCAGCACGGCGAGGACACCCGATCCGGGGCCTGTGAGCCCGACGAAGGCCCCCGGCGCCGCCACGCCCGACGGCCTCGACGTCAAGCGCGGCAAGGAGATCACCGGACAGCGCGAGGAACGGCGGCGCACGTACCCGGAACGCGGACGGCACCTGCACCCCCCGCTTCCCCACCGAGCCGGTCAACTTCCGTGCGAAGGACGGCCGCTGGAGGACGATCGACACCTCACTCATCCCGTCGGACGAGCCGGGCCCGAGCACGATGAACGCGGGCGACGACGGCCGCCGGACCCGCTCCACACAGTCGCCGATCGCGTTCGCCGGATCGGCGGACGCCACGTCCGTCGTGCACATGCGGGTCGGGGAGCTCTGCGGCATGGCAACCCGGCGACCCCGTCGCAACGACGGCACCGGGAGCCCTGCCCGAGGGCTGACGTACGCTTCGCAGCCCGACAGAAGATCACGAGAGAACTCAGAACTCATGGCTGACAGACCATCAGAAGGTCCCAGACCCGGTTCCGAAGAGGGAGCGGAGTCGTCCTCGTCGTCCATATCCGACGCCGAGTGGGAGAAGTTCGTCCAGGACAGCGAGCGGGACGCAGGTGCTGCGGCGCCCAAGGAACCCTCTGCGCGCGCCCGCATGGTCACCGAACGACTCCGGCAGCAGGACGCGCGAGGTGAGTCGCCGCCCGGGTGGCGTACCGGCCCCGCCTGGCAGGAGATGAACGGGCGGGCCGCCCGGCGCCGTCGGCTGTGGGCGGTCCTCGGTGTGCCCCTCGCCGTCGCCGTGGCCGTCGTGGCGGTGAAGCCGTCACTCATACCCGGCGACCCGTTGGGCACCGGGGGAGCCGAGGCCGCGGCCGCCGCCGCGTCACCGCTGCCCGCCGAGACCGCTGCCCCCAGCACCGCGCCCGCCGGCACGGTCGGCACTCCCACCCGCTCCCGGCCCTTCGCCGGGTCGCCGGCCGCGCGATGGGCGGCTGGCCCGGACGCCATCGAGGTGCCGGAGGCGAGGGCCGTCGGCGGGGTCTCCGCCGCGCGGATCGAAACGGCCCTGCGTCTCACGAAGGAGTTCCTGGTCGCCTCGAACCTTGACCGGGATGTGCTCCGGGGCGCCCAGCCGAAGAAGGCGCTGGCGCTCATCGACCCCTTGCAGAAGGGCTACCTCTCCCAGATGCGGGCGGAGCTGCGGCGCCCCACCGCCGACGGCGATCCGAAGTGGACCTTCACCCGCTTCGACCCGAAGGAGGTAGAACTGGCGGGCGGCGAAGTGCGGCTCCGTGGCCGTATGACGGTCGAACCCGGCGAGGGCGCAGGCAAGGCGCTGATCCGGGCCGACTACACCTTCGTGTATCCGTTGGCCAGAGCTGGTGGCGGCGATGAAGTGGCTCGCACGATCGTCCGCCGGGTCGTCGAGGTGGACGTCTCCGACCCCGTGAAATACCAGGGCACCGAGGGCCGCATCTGGGTGTTCAACGTCAACAGCGAGATCGCCAACGACGACTGTGCGCGAAGCGACGGTCTGATCCACCCCATGTTCCTGGCCGACCTGTACGACAGCCCCGAGCCGTCCGGAGCGGCCCGGGATCCGTACGACCGCAGCAAGGGGCTGGACGAGGCCACCGCCGAGACCGAATGCGGCATCGTGACTCGCACATGACGGGATGGCTGATCAGCCGGTACGGCATGAGAAGGGCCCCGCGGGACGGATCCGCGGGGCCCTTCTTTCGTCAGCACCGACGTCAGGGCAGCGTCGGTGCCTGGGAGCGGCGCCGGGGGTTGCGCCGCGGGTCCGGGGCGCCGCGGTCCGGAGGTCCGCGGCGGGATGTGAAGCGGTGAGGTCGGCGATGACGGGACCGGCGGTGGGACTACGGGGCTTCTCCCGCCCGTTCCGCCGGCCGGCCCCGGGCGTCCCCGGAGCCGACCGTTCTCTAGGGTGACCGGGCTGCTGTCCCCTGCCGTCCGGTCACTTACCTGGAGCGAGGTCCCACGGCGCACGGTGATCCGTCCGCCTCATCGCTCCAGCGAGCCACGCGTGGTTCTTTCGGGCCCGCCCCTGGCTGGCACGGACACCGGTACCAACGAAGCGGTCCGGGAGGCGTCACGCGCCGTACGGGTGAGAGGGCGGCCGAACTCAGATGCGACCGCGGCACAGTTCGAGCAGCGTCATGGCGAGGGCCGTGCCCGGCTTGCCCAGGGCGTCCCTGTAGTGGCCGAGGACGTCCATCTCCCGGGAGAGGTTCACGCGTCGGCCGCCGGAAGCGATCCGCGCCTCCTGGATCACGGCCGACACGGCCATGCGTTCCTGGATCAGACCGATGATCCGGTCGTCCAGTGAGTCGATGCGCTCGCGGGCGCCGGTGATCACATCGGCGGCCTCGGGGGTACGGGCACCGGTCACGTCGGTCGCGGTCATGGGGGCTCCTCGTCGGTTCTGGGTCTCGGCGGTCGGTGCCCCGGGGCGACAGGACCCGGAAAACGCCAGGCGCCCCGGGCCTTGTCGGCCCGGGGCGCCTGGGAAGTCGCTTGTCAGTTGCTCAAGCGGCACGACCATGGCAGCCGGCGGGCCGGGTGCCATAGGTAAAGAGGAAGGTCGTCTGCGTGAGCATGGGGCCAGTATGCCGCGCGGCACGTGGCTGTCCAAGCCGGTTCGCATCCTGAGACAGGGCTTGGCCCGAGGGGGGGCCCACCGGATCCCGGTAGACTCGGCCTCACACACACCTCGCTCAACGCCGGAAGGCAACCCGTGTCATCAGCGAACCCCGCCGCCCCCGACACCGTCCTGGTCGTCGACTTCGGCGCGCAGTACGCCCAGCTCATCGCCCGTCGCGTCCGCGAGGCCCGGGTCTACAGCGAGATCGTGCCGAGCACCATGCCGGTGGCCGAGATGCTCGCCAAGAACCCGGCGGCGATCATCCTCTCCGGCGGCCCCTCGTCCGTGTACGAGGAGGGCGCCCCCGGCCTCGACCGTGAGATCTTCGAGGCTGGCGTCCCCGTGTTCGGCATGTGCTACGGCTTCCAGCTGATGGCACGCTCCCTCGGCGGCACCGTCGACAACACCGGCGCCCGCGAGTACGGCCGCACCGACCTGCACGTGTCGAAGTCGTCCTCCACCCTCTTCGAGGGCACCCCGGCCGAGCAGCATGTGTGGATGTCGCACGGCGACGCCTGCTCCGCCGCCCCCGAGGGCTTCTCCGTCACCGCGTCCACGGCCGTCGTCCCGGTCGCCGCCTTCGAGAACGACGACAAGAAGCTCTACGGCGTCCAGTACCACCCCGAGGTCATGCACTCCACCCACGGACAGCAGGTGCTGGAGCACTTCCTGTACCGCGGCGCGGGCCTCAAGCCGGACTGGACCACCGGCAACGTCATCGACGAGCAGGTCGCGGCCATCCGCGAGCAGGTCGGCGACAAGCGCGCCATCTGCGGTCTGTCCGGCGGCGTGGACTCCGCCGTGGCGGCCGCGCTGGTCCAGAAGGCCATCGGCTCCCAGCTGACCTGCGTGTACGTCGACCACGGCCTGATGCGCAAGGGCGAGACCGAGCAGGTCGAGAAGGACTTCGTGGCCGCGACCGGCGTACAGCTGAAGGTCGTGGACGCCGAGGAGCGGTTCCTCAAGGCGCTGGCCGGGGTCTCCGACCCCGAGGAGAAGCGGAAGATCATCGGCCGCGAGTTCATCCGCGTCTTCGAGCAGGCGCAGGCCGAGATCATCGCGGACGCGGGCCCGGCGGTCGAGTTCCTGGTGCAGGGCACGCTGTACCCGGACGTCGTCGAGTCCGGTGGCGGCACCGGCACCGCCAACATCAAGTCCCACCACAACGTGGGCGGCCTCCCCGAGGACCTGGAGTTCCAGCTCATCGAGCCGCTCCGCAAGCTGTTCAAGGACGAGGTCCGGATGGTCGGCCAGGAGCTCGGGCTCCCGGAGGAGATCGTCCAGCGCCAGCCGTTCCCGGGGCCCGGCCTGGGTATCCGCATCGTCGGCGAGGTGAACAAGGAACGCCTGGACCTGCTCCGCGAGGCCGACGCCATCGCCCGTGAGGAGCTCACGGCGGCCGGCCTCGACCGCGACATCTGGCAGTGCCCGGTGGTCCTGCTCGCGGACGTCCGCAGCGTGGGCGTGCAGGGTGACGGCCGGACCTACGGCCACCCGATCGTCCTGCGGCCCGTCTCGTCCGAGGACGCGATGACCGCCGACTGGTCGCGACTGCCGTACGACGTTCTCGCGCGGATCTCGACCCGGATCACCAACGAGGTACGGGACGTCAACCGTGTCGTCCTCGACGTGACCTCGAAGCCGCCGGGCACCATCGAGTGGGAGTAGGCCCGCCGGGCCTTCATGGGCCCTCGGCACGTAGGTGTCCTAGGTGCGCTTGATCGTGCGCAGGGGCCTACCGGGCTGCCAGATCTGGACGACCAGGTACTTGTCGTCCTCGACGTAGGTCCTCACGACCTCGGTGAGCTCGGTGCGGAAGAGGTGGAACGGCTCGGACGACTCCGGGGGTTCCGCCTCTTCGGTGTATGCGGCCCTCAGCGCCGGGTCCTCGACCTCGATCGCCCGCCCGGCGATCCGCACGTCGCCGCCGCCCATGGACTGGCCCTCGCCGGGGTTCGCCTGGAGTGCGAAGCGGGGGTCGCGGCGCAGATCGAGGGCCTTGAGCGAGTCCGGCATCATGCCGAGCCACAGCTCACCGTTCAGGAAACGGACCTCCAGGCCGGTCGTGCGGGGCGAGCCGTCCTTGCGGAGGGTGGCGAGGACGTGGTGCGTGAAGGCGCCGAAGCGTTCCTCGGCGGTGCGGGCGAAGTCCGGTTCCGCCTCGGTGAGAGCTGCCCAGTTCACTGTCATACGGCCAGTCTGGGCCCCATACCCGACATCTTCTGTCCGGTTTCCGCTGTCCGGGTAGTGGGATCTTTACAGAACATCTCTGTTCTCCTGCGCTGACCGACGGTAACTTCCGCCCCGTAAGCAACCCAGTGCGGGAGGACACATGCACGGGACGCCCCTCGGGCCCATTCCGCCCTCGCCGCTGCCGACCGACCAGCTGCGGTTCGCGATGCCGCCGATGCACGAGTCCGTCGAGGACGAGCGCCGGCATCGCAAGGAGCGGCTCGCCGGCGCGCTGCGGATATTCGGGCGGCTCGGATTCGAGGACGGGGTCTCCGGACACATCACGGCACGCGACCCCGAGTTCAGCGACTGCTTCTGGGTCAATCCGTTCGGGATGCCGTTCCGGCACGTCACCGTCAGCGACCTGGTCCTCGCCAACTCCGAGGGCCAGGTGATCGAGGGCCGCTACCACGTCAACCAGGCGGCGTTCACCGTGCACTCCCAGGTCCACGCCGCCCGCCCCGACGTCGTCGCGGTCGCGCACTGTCACTCGGTGCACGGTCGGGCCCTCGCGGCGCTCGGCGACCTGCTCGACCCGATCACCCAGGAGAGCTGCGCCTTCTACGAGGACCACGCGCTCTACGACGCCTACTCCGGCGTCGCCGTCGACGCCATGGAAGGCAGGCGCATCGCGACCGCGCTCGACTGCCACAAGGCGCTCGTCCTGCGCAACCACGGCCTGCTCACCGTCGGCGACTCCGTGGACGCTGCGGCCTGGTGGTTCCTGTCCATGGAACGGTCCTGCCAGGTCCAGCTGACCGCCAGGGCGGCGGGACGTCCGGTGCTGATCGAGCACCGGCAGGCCGTGGCCACGCGGGAGCAGCTGGGCGGGGATCTGGTGGCGTGGATCAACTATCAGCCGCTGTGGCAGGACATCAGCCGGAGCGAGCCGGATCTGCTCAGCTGACGGGGGCTGTGACAGGGCTTGGGGCGTGGTGGGGCGTGGTGGGGCGGGGTGCGGCGGTGGTGCCGCGGGGCGTGGTGGGGCGGGGTGCGGCGGTGGTGCCGCGGGTGTGTTCTCTCAGGTGCGGCTAGAAGCCACGTAGGACGACCGCTTTCGTCATCGCGAACTCCTCGTCCGTGAGGACGCCGTCGCGGTGCAGTTCACCCAACTCGCGCAGTCTGCGCAGGAGTACGTCGTGGTGGTCGGCCGGGCGGGGGACGGCCGCCGCGAGCTGCGGGCGGTCCGCGGGGTCGACGCCCGTGCGGGTGGACGGGTGCGGCAGACGGGCGGTGATCGCGGTCGCGACCAGGGCCGTGAGCAGGTCGCGGCGGGCGCTGCCCCACAGGTCCAGGGCGTACGGGTCCTTCTCCGGCGGCAGTTTGGAGAACACCGTCTCGTGGGTCACGAAGCGCAGGAAGCCGTCCTCGTAGCCGGAGTTGGGCAGCCACTCGACCTGGACCAGGTCGCCCACGCTGATGATCCGCGGGCCGGTCGCCCGTTTGACCCGGTCGGAGGTGTCGGACCAGTCGATCCGCACCTGGGTGCCGTCGAAGGAGACCGTGCCGTCGGAGGAGCGGACGGAGACCGGGACGGGCGGGCCGGGCAGGAGGTAGGCCTTGGTCGGGTCCTTGGGGATCTGGTCCAGGAGCAGCGCGCGGCGGATCTCCTCGGCGACGTACTCGGCGACCCCCGCACGGTCGATGTCCACCGCCAGCCGGTACGGATCCGCCGTGTCCGGCAGCCTGCCGCCGGTCGCGTGGAGCAGCGGGTCGGCACCCTCCCGCAGCCGCATGCGCAGCCGGCCGCGCTTGCGTTCGGGCTCGAAGACGATGCCCGCGACGGCTTCGAGGGGCACGGCGATCTCTCCGTACGTCTGCCGGAACAACGGCACAGAGCGGTGGAGGCCCGGCGTGATGCGGACCGTTGCGCCGTCGAAGGCCCAGGTCCCGTCGCGCTGGATGATCTCGGCCATACGGGAATTCTCGCAGCCGGGTCAACACGGGGGGCGCTTTCATCACCCGCGTCGACCGGACCTGCCGGGCGGGGGGTGGGTGGCGTACGGCACAATTCGCTGTCGTCGTAGGGGAGTTGTGTGGGCCTGCGGCTGCGGTGCGGGCGGCTGTCGGAATCGGTCGTGGCCGGCATGTGAGATGCGGCTGCCGGCGGTGGGGTTGTGGGTTATAAGGCCATGGGGTGATGTGGCCGCTCGGTGGGTATGGGCGGTCGGTTGCGGATGGCTGGTGGCCGGAGGCCGGTGGCGGGTTGCTCGTCGCTGGTTGCGGGCTGTGTGTTGTGCGTTGTGCGTTGTGGGTCGGGAAGTTCCAGGAAGGCGGGCGTCGGGCGTGGCGGTGCAGGAGGCTGGGCAGGGCGGCGCGGTGTTGGGCGCGCATGGGGGCGGCTGTACCTGTGGGGACTGCCCGCACGGGGCGCGGGCGGGGCATCGGCGGGCGGTCGCCGAGTTCCTGCTGAAGCGGGACGAGTTCGCGGCCGGGCAGGGGCTGCCGGCGGCGGTGGCGCACTCGGTGTCGGCCTCCCGGCAGTGGGTGTCCGAAGAGCTGACGCAGTCGGCGGAGCATGTTGCCGAGCGGGGGCGGGCCGAGGGCGCCGCGTGGCTCGCGCGGCTGTGGTGGCGTACGGCGTGCGTCGTCTGGGGGCTCGTGGTCGCGCTGCTGCTGGTGCAGGCGCTCACGGCGATCGGGGCGGGGTGGACGGCGGCGCGTACCGCCGGGCTGCTCGCGGCCGTGGTGACCGCCGGGGCGCTGACCGCGGCGTCGTGGTTCCACCGGGCGCGGGGTGGCGCGCTGGCGCCGGTCATCGGTGAGGACAACCGGCTGTCCACGTCGCGGGCGGTGGCCGGGGCGTGGGTGCTGTTCGTCGCGTACGCCGTGCTCGTGCTGGTGGGGCGGTTGGCGGCGGCGTCCGGGCACGCGGAGCGCGATGCGCTGATCTCGGGTCTCGAACTGGCGCGGGGGGCCGGGGTGGTGACCGTGCTCGCCGTGGTGTGCGCGATCGCGGTGCTGGTGCGGCGGGTCGTCGGGGTGCGGGTGCTGGGGCAGCGGTTGCAGAAGGTGCGGGCGCATCGGCCTCGGGCTGCGGATCTGCTGACGGATGACGCGGGGCGGGGGGCGTTCGCGGACATTCAGTACGTCGTGATCGGTGGGGTTGCGCTGCTGTTCGCGGCGGTGCGGTTGGGGCGGCGGCCGGATCAGTTGCCGGAACTGCCGTGGGGGCTGGCTGTGGTGGTGCTGGTGTCCGCGGCGACGTATGTGGCCGGGAAGTATGCGGAGGGGGGTCGGCCGGTGATTCTTTCCGTGGTGCGCGCGCGGGAGGCGGGCGATCTGGACGCGCCGATCCGGACCGGGGACGACATCGAGATTCGTGGGGCCGGGTTTGTGCCGCCCGGGGCGCAGGGGGCGGATCGGTTGTCGCGGATGGTGGTGCGGGTCGGGGCGGTGCATGTGCATGTGCCGTTGGTGCCGGTGGCTGGGGGGTTCAGTAATCCGACGGATGCGGTGCTGACTGTGCCGGTGCCGGCGGATGTGGAGCCGGGGCGGGTGGAGGTGCAGGTGGTGACCGCGGTGGGGGTCGAGACGAATCGGTACGTGATCGACGTGACCGACGTGACCGAGTGACGGAATTCTGCCTGCGGCGGCCTGTTGCTGGTGGGTGGGGGTTCGTGTAGCGCCGGTGGTCCGGTGGGTTGGGGGTTCGTGTAGCGCCGGTGGTCCGGTGGGTGGGTCGGGGCCGCGCCGGGGGTGTCCGTCCTCGGTCCGGCGGTTGCTGTGCCTCGGAAGGGTGCTGTGTCCTGACGCCGGCCGCTGCGGGCGGACACCCCCGGCGCGGCCCCTTGCCGTCGTGGGCGGGGGCGGGCGCATCCCTCGACGCCGGCCGCATCCTTCAGCACGTGTCTACGCCGGTCCGTACCACTTCGGCCCGTCTGGGGGTGCCCCTGCTCGAAGAGCTTGGGGGAGTTTGAGGACGAGGCCGTTCAGGTCGATGCGGGGTCTGGGGCGGTAGCCCGAGGGGTGGTGGGGTGAAGGGGCGGAGCCGCTGGAGGACGGTCGGGTGGGGGCGTCGGGTTTTGTTGAGGTTGGTGGGGGCGCGGGGTTTTCAGGGGGACGGGGGCGGCGGAGAATACGGGCTGCATGGTTGAGCGGCGAAGCGATTGCGTACGTATCGTCGTTCGAGGGGTCACGGCACGGCGGGCGAGAGGCGGCTACGGGCGATGACTCACGGTATGCACACGGACGCGTACCCCCCTTATCTCGACGGCGACCGTGGCTGGCGGGACACCGCCAGCCGTTACGCCCTGCTTCCGCTCCGCGTCTTCCTCGGCGTCACCTTTATCTATGCCGGGCTGGACAAGCTCACGGACAGCGCCTTCATGAAGGACTCCGGGGCGGGGTCGATCGGCGACATGATGCGTGCCGTTCGGGACTCCTCTGCCATCCCGGCCATGGTGGACATGGCCTTGGACAACCCCGTGGGCTTCGGTTACGCCATCGCGTTCGGTGAACTGGCCGTCGGGATCGGCACGCTCATCGGGCTGTTCGCCCGTCTGGCGGCGCTCGGTGGGGCGTTGATCTCGCTGAGCCTGTGGCTGACGGTGAGCTGGGCCTCCGATCCTTATTACTACGGCAATGACCTCCCGTACATGTTTTGCTGGGTGCCGCTGGTGCTGGCGGGAGCGCCCTACTGGTCGCTGGATGCCCTGATCAGGCGCCGACGGCGTGGACGAGGCCAGGCGGGTTCCTGGCAGTAGGTCGGAGCCGCTCCTAGTCGGGCAGATGCCGGTACAGCGTCGCCCTGGACACTCCTAGGGCCTTCGCTATAACGCTGACGCTCTCGCCTTTGGCCTTCCTTGCTTTGGCGACGGCGAGGAGATCATCAGTGATGACCGTGGGGCGTCCCCCGGTGCGCCCCTGCGCCTTGGCCGCTTCCAGTCCGGCCTTGGTCCTGTCCTTGATGAGGGAGCGCTCGAACTCCGCCATGGCGGCGATGATCTGGAAGAAGAGACGGCCGTCGGCGGAGGTCGTGTCTACGGCGCTGAGAGCCCCTGTCAGCACCTTGAAGCCGATGTCACGTTCCCTCAGGCCGTCAACGATGCTCACAAGGTCGATGAGGGACCTGCCAAGCCTGTCGAGCTTCCAGACGATGAGGGTGTCTCCCGCTCTCAGGTAGTCGAGTGCGGCTGTCAGTTCAGGGCGATCGGTGTTCTTGCCGGATGCCTTGTCTTCGAAGACCCGAGAGCATCCCGCATCGGTGAGGGCATCCCTTTGGAGCTGTGCCTCCTGGTCGTCGGTTGAGACTCGGGCATAGCCGATGAGGTGACTGGTGGTGCTGTCCGCCGCCATGTCTCGACTGTCTCATAACTCGTCTCAAAATAACAACCCGGCTCGGCTAGTTGCGAGACGGGTTTTGGACACCTCCAGGGGGCTCGGTGGGCCCCGCTGTCCACCGTCTCGTAAACCAAGGTTTCTGAGACGCTCTTCGCTGTGCCTGAGACGGGCACCCGGGGGTAATGAGGGCGGGAATCCCTTGCAGGGGCCGCAGGGGCAAGTTCCTTCGATGCTGTACGGGTTTCAGGACTTGCCGCGCTCCGTGCACCTTGTGCACTGACAGGGAGGCCAGGCGAGCGTGATGAGGGGGTGAAGATCGTCCGTCGTGGACACGGTTCGCTCGGGCTCCCAGGTCCTCCCTGAGTCGCGAGAGACGCGCAGGGTCATCAAGGGGCGGTCGTCGAAAAGCCCAAGTGCTTTGTCATCACTCATGAGTTGTGCGCCTCGGCGTGGTGCTGGCGCAGCTCGACGTTCGTATCGGAGACGGCGCTGTAGTCGCCTCTCGACCGTGAATTTCGCCGCCGTACGCAGATGCCGAGACAGGTACTGCATCCTGATACCGCTTTTGGCTCTGGCGGCAGTTCGGTGAGTCCGTAGCCTTGAGGTTGCTGTGTGCTCGCCATCAGTCCTCCCCGGATTCGTGACCCATTCATGGTCCACCGGCCGGCGGGCAGTGCCGATCACTATTCCCGTTGCGGACTAAAGATCATCGGTAGTGGTCTGCGCACTGCTCAAGCAACTCTCTTGCTTCGCCTCCGAATAGAGCACAACGCTCGAACGAGGTAAAGACGGTGAGGTGCTCAGAGACGTCACGGGGATCACGAAAGACCATGCGGCCGGTGAAGTTCTCGACCGTGGCCAATCGGTCGTCATAGACCGTGAAGGTGTTCATCGGTCCTCGTGGTATCACCGTCCCCAACGGGATAACTCCCATACGAATATTGGGAAGGTGGGAGAGTGACGTGAGGCGGCCAATCTGAACGGCCAGGGCGGGGTGTGGGACGGTCGCCCACCTTACTGCCTGTTCCGTGAGGAGAAACGTGAACGTCTTCGCCGTGTCATATAGGACGGCCTGACGCTCCAGCTTCCTGGCAACGGTCTTGGAAGGGTCGCCCGGTGTGTGACTCAGGCTGGCACGGATGTATTCTGGGGTCGCCAACAGCCCAGTGATCATCGCTGGCAGAAAATATCGCAGCTCCGTCGCTTCGGACTCCAATGAGGCCAACTCCGCCTGACGCTTCTCCATCCCCCTGCGCCAGGAAGAGCGCTTGTCCTGCCACTCGGTGTTGGCGATTCGAGCAAGGGCGGTGATCTCCGTGACCAGCTCAGAGGGGGCGTTCAGCGCCCGAAGGATGCGTTCGACGTCAACCAGCTTCGGTGTCTTCTTGCCGGTCTCGAACTTGCTGATCTGACTCTGAGACATGTTGCAGCGCCGTGCAAGCCGATCGCCTGTGAGACCGGCCTGCTTACGCAACTCACGGAGTTTTTCTGCCAGATCAATTCTCGACTGCCCTAGCTGCTCAGGCTCGAACGTCACTCGTCACTCGGCTTCTTTCGCGTACTCGAAGAACGGTACGGAGTGGGCCAGGGCTATGCGCTTCCACTCCAGATATGGAGTGATGTCTCCAGCGAACAGTTCACGGTTGATCTGTGTCCCATCCAGACGGAAATTGAGGTGCACCACTTGAGTCTCGTCAAACATCCACCAGTCGGTTCCTGAGAGCGGTAGGCCGTAGTCGTCGTGCGTGACATCCAGCACGCGGATATCTTCTCCGGCCTGGATGTTGCCGGGGATTCCCCAAGCGAACTGGTATCGCTGATAGTCCGTCAATGGCTGTCGTACGATCCGTACTCGCCCTATCTTCCGGCCCGATGCCACGTAGCCGTGAACGCGCTCATGCCAGCGGGAGTTGTGGGCGGCTGGCTTGGGCTCACCTCGAAGGAACCGAGCAACGTTCTCGGTCTCCTTAGGCATGGTGTACGTGGGCTGAGCCTCGAACCTCCAGGCGTCGTGCTGGAAGGCGTCGAACGTCCTGCGCCACTCATCACCATCCAAGAGCACGTACAGCCTCCCTGAGTACCGCTTCTGGGATCTCCACCAGGGCTTCACCCTCGGGCGGTTGGAAGGCCGTGGAGACACCTCCCTGCACCACGATGGAGCCGCTTGCCGTGCGGTAGACGTTCGGGCAGTCGTCGTCATCGCAGTTGGGTCCGTCGAACTTGCCGGTGAGACGGATCAGTTCTGCACGTGCCATGGTGCCCCCTTGTCTGCGGCCCCTGGTGAGGCCCTTGCTGATCGACGCTACGTAGGCTGTTGTTCCTCGTCCACGCCGACTCGGGACTATTCCGGTTGCGGAATAAAGGATCTTGAGGGGCTCGCGGAGCCTCTTCCGGTCACCGCGTGACCCTGCTCTCACTCTTGTGAGTTCTGTCCCGGACTTCAGTGAAGGACACGTACTTATTTATTGTGGGGGTTGTATATACCCCCCACGGATAAGAGTCTCTAGATGTCACTAGTATTAGTGGGCATCCCCTTCGAGTGGGATGCCCTCTGGGTCAGTGAATAGTGAATGGCTCACTTCGATTCCCTAGATCCACCTCTGCTGCGAAGTCGGTGGTGTTGGAGACTCCCTTGGTGAGTGGATGCAGCTGGATAGTAATTCCTGCCTTCAGCAGGTGACGTGTCCTCTCGGCTTCATTGCCCTTGTTCCTCTCCCACATGTGACGGAAGGTCTCCCCGGTGTCCCGGTACTCGTACCTGTCCGGCTTGTCTCCATCGGCCGCCAGGGAATCATGTTCCTCGTAGAGAGCTGCAATCTCTTCTTCCGTTGCCTTCTTCGCGAATCCCGATGAGTTCTTCCCGCCAGGGCGGATGGACCTCTGGAGTTCCGTCACATACTCCTCGATCTCCTTCAGCCTCTGAGAGTTGTTCGACCCCTTGACGTAGTGGCGTTCATGCATCGGGAAGTCTCCGATGGTTCCGAGGATCATCGTCTCGACAAGTTCCTCCACCTTCTCGGCCCGGAAGGCGTACCCCTTGCCGCAGGACTCCCGATTTGCTGACTTGTTGCATCGGTACACCGGCTTGCCTTGCTGCCGCTCCGGGTTGAAGAGGTACAGGTTCCTGCCGCATCCGCCGCAGAGCACAACTCCGCGATAGGCGGTCGTGTTCTTCGTGGAGCGACGGGCGGCACTGGGGCGCCCGTTCATCTCGTCCTGGAGCTTCGCCCATTCATCGTCCTTGAGGATGGGGTCTGCCATCCGGATCTTCCCTTCGGAAGTGAGGATGGCTTGCGATACCCCGTACTTCTTGCCGGGAACCTTCACCTCTTCGCACTTCCAGCCGAGGATGGTTTCTGACCTCAGGATGTTCGTGATGGTACGGCTCCGCCATACAGGCATGGATGCGCCGTTTTTCTTTCGACGCTCCGACATCCTCTCGCCCGCAGGAGAGAGAATCCCTCTGGCATTGAAGTCGTCACAGATGGTCGAGTAGGGGTCTCCGTCCTCGACTACTCGCTTGTACATCTCCTGAATGACTTGCCTTTGATTCTCCCGAACCCGAAGCCTCATCGCGCCGTCGGTGTCACGGAAGGACTCGTAGCCGTAGGGCGGGTTTCCCTTGGCCCAGACGTTCTTCGACTTGGCGTAGCTCTGGAACGACTTGACTCGCATGGAGATGTTCTGAGCTTCAGTCTCGGCGATGGCCGCGAACAGGTCGATGATGACGTGCCGGAAAGGGCCGACCATGTCGAGCACGGGTTCCTTGACCGAAACCAATGCCTTGCCGCCGTGCGCAGTCGCCCACTTGATCATGTCCTGCATGTCGACGACCTTGCGGACGAACCGGTCCATCTTCCAGAACAGCAACAGGTCGAACTCTGGGGCCCGGTTGTTCAGCCACTCCCCGAGTTCGGGTCTCTCGAAGGGGTGTGACTTGGTGGCGGAGATGTGAGCGTCTCTGGCTACTCCCACCACCTGCCACCCGAGATGCTGCCTCTCGTTCACGTAGGCCGTGCAGTCCTGGAGTTGCCGCTCCAGTGAGGTGGACGCGTCGGTCTCGTTGCTGATCCTGAGGGCGATCAGTACACGCACAGGCTTCATGGTTGGTCACCCTACAACAGCAATACGCAAGTAACCTCGCCTACTTGATGGCCTGCCCCTCGTGCTCGCTGGTGCTTCCGTGTTCTCGCTGGATGCCGCATTGCGGGGGCGGCGACGGCAGCGGTTGGGCGGGTATCGGTAGGTCGCCGCGCAGCCTCCTCGGGCGGGCCGCTCAGCCTCCGTCGGTGGGGGTGCGGGTGGTCAGGGGCGTGGGGGTGGCTGGGGTGTGCGGTGGCGTTTGCGTATCGCTCGGGTCAGGAGGGCTGTCGCTCCTGCCAGGGAGAGGCCGCCGATGACCAGGGGGATCACCACGAACCACGGGGTTTCCCAGGCGTCGCCCGCGTCTCCGGCGTAGACGATGCCCGCGATCGTGAGGAAGGCGCCGGCCACCAGCCTGCCGGGCTGGAACTCATGACGTAGCACGGCTCACCTCCGCCTGTCCGACTCCGACGCTCAGATCGATGTCCAGCGTGCCCGCGCTCTTCGTGCCCGTGGGCGGGTTCAGGGTCAGTTCCTTGTGCTTGCCCGGTGCCACGTCCACGTCCTGCTTGTCCTCGCCGGGGAGCTGGATGTCTCCCACGCCCACGTCGATGCTCACCTTCACGGTCGCGTCCTTCGGGACGATCACCTTCAGCCTGCCTACGCCCACATCGGCCCTCGTCGTGATCGGTTGCGTCTTGGAGAGGTTCAGCCGGGTGAGATCCAGGGTGCCCACGCCCGTTCCCAGGTCGTACTGGTTCTGTACGTCCGCGGCCGCTGCCGGTTGCCAGTTCTTTTCGACCCAGTGGGTGCTGATGTCCTTGGGCAGGGCGGCGGAGGCGGCCAGCAGGCACGCGGTGATGATCGCCAGGAAGACGGAGCCCGCTCCCGTGCGGCCCAGGAAGGCGCTGATCGCTATGCCCAGGCCTATGACCAGCAGGGCGCAGGCCAGACCCGTCTGGAGGCTGGTGCCGAGTGCGTGGTCCTCCCAGGTGGCGCCCGTGCCGAGGGCGCCCGCGAGGAGGGCCAGCAGGAACACCCAGCCGCCGATCCAGCGGGGGCCGCGGGGCTTGGGCTGCTGGGAGCGTCGGGCCCGTATGTCCTGGCGGCTGCTCCAGGCGCCGCCGAGGCCGATGGTGACGGCCGCCGCGATGTCGCGGTCGCGGGAGTCGCGCGGGCCCCAGAGATAGCCCGTGCCGCCCTCGTGCGTGCCGTCCTTGACGATCGGGTCGCGCCACCAGGAGGGGTAGGCGGCGGGGACCGGCGGGGCCTGCGCCTCCGGCGGGGCGTCGGCGACGGCCTGGGCGGCGAGTGGGTCCGGGTCGGGGGTGCCGCGGTGCCGTGACCAGTAGCCGGCGCCGGTCACGAGGAGGGAGAGGACGACGGCGAAGGCCAGCACACCGCCGTTGTTCAGCAGGGTCAGGAACACGCCGCAGCCGACCAGCGCGAACAGCACGGCCGTCAGCGCCTGGCCGTCGACACGGCCGGTCAGCAGTTTGCGCACCTCGTTCTCGTCCTCGTCCTCGTACGGGACGAAGAGCCAGGCGAAGCCGTAGAAGATCAGGCCTATGCCGCCGGTCGCGGAGAGCACGGCGAGGGTGATCCGGAAGAACACCGGGTCCATGTCGCACTGCCGGCCCAGACCGGCGCACACGCCGGCCAGCATCTTGTTCCGGCGGTCGCGCCGGAACCGGTGCGGCGGGGGGAGTGCGCGCGGTTCCTCACCCGCGGCGCTCGCGGGTGCCGGGCCGGTCGGCGTGCCCGCGGTGGGCGCGTCGTCCGGCTCGGGCACGGGGTCCGCGGCGTGCTGGTGATCAGTCATGTGTCCATGGTGACGGGCGGGTCGGCCCGGCGGGAGTCGGAATGACCCTGGTCGGACCCTGATATCGGCCCTGAGACGGGTGCGGGGGAGGTGTGCGAGGCGGTGGGCCTCGAAGATCAGGGGAGTCTAGGGGGTCGACCCTGATGCCTCGCTGGGCCGGGCGTGTGAACATCGATGGCATGCCGGAAGCCGCAGCAGCGCCACTCGTCGAACCGCGGCCGCCGCGCAAGCTCTACCGCAGCAGTGACGGACGCTGGCTCGGGGGCGTGGCGCGGGGGCTCGCCGGGCATCTCGGCCTGCCCGTCATCTGGGTGCGGCTCGTCTTCGTCGGCCTGTTCATGGCGGACGGCCTCGGTGCGTTGCTGTACGCCGCGTTCTGGTTCTTCGTGCCGCTCGGCCTCGGCGGGGTCGACGCGCAGAGGCCGCCCCCCTTCACCACCGAGACCGCGTCCGACGGCCGCCGCAGACTCGTCGCCCGCAAGCCCGACAAGGGGCAGATCGTCGCGCTGCTGCTCATGGTGGCCGTGGCGATGGTCTTCGTCGGCAGCGTGGACCTGGGCAACGGCGCCAAGGCGTACCTGCTGCCCGCCGTCCTCGTCGGCGCGGGCGTCGCCCTGGTCTGGCGCCAGGCGGACAACGCCCGCCGGGCCCGCTGGATGGAGGTCGGGCGGCGTCGGCGCACCCTCAGCCTGCTGCGTGCCGCGGGCGGGGTCGTCCTCGTCACGGCCGGCGTCTCCGGCATCTTCGTCCTCCAGGGCTCCGCCGCCCACCTCGGCTCCGTCCTCCAGGCGGCGCTCGCGGTCCTCGTCGGCATAACGCTCCTCGCGGGGCCGTACCTGGTCCGGATGACCCAGGACCTCTCCGAGGAGCGTCTGATGCGCATCCGTGCCCAGGAGCGCGCCGAGGTCGCCGCCCACGTCCACGACTCGGTGCTGCACACCCTGACCCTGATCCAGCGCAACGCGGAGAACGCCGGCGAGGTCCGCCGCCTCGCCCGCGCCCAGGAGCGCGACCTGCGCACCTGGCTGTACAAGCCCGAGGGCACCGGCAAGGACGAGGCCGACGAACCCGCCAACCTCGCCGACGCGGTGCGGCGCAACGCCGCCGAGGTGGAGGACAAGCACGGCGTTCCCATAGAGGTCGTGGTCGTCGGCGACTGCCCGCTCGACGAGAGGATCGCCGCACAGATGCAGGCCGCGCGCGAGGCGATGGTGAACGCCGCCAAGTACGGTGGCGAGGGCGGCGCCGTGCAGGTCTACGCCGAGGTCGAGGGAAAGACCGTCTTCGTGTCCGTCCGGGACCGCGGTCCGGGCTTCGACCTCGACTCGATACCCGCCGACCGCATGGGCGTCAGAGAATCGATCATCGGCCGCATGGAGCGCAACGGCGGTACGGCCCGGCTGCGGGCGGTACCCGACGGCGGCACGGAGGTCGAGCTGGAGATGGAGAGGGCGGAGAAGACGTCATGAGCGAGCCGACCGAGGCGAACGAGTCCGTGGAGTCGACCGGCGGGAGCGCGGCCGAGCGGCACGTGCGCGTGGTCCTCGTCGACGACCACCGCATGTTCCGTACGGGAGTCCAGGCCGAGATCGGCCGGACCGAGCAGACCGGTGTCGAGGTCGTCGGCGAGGCCGCGGACGTCGACCAGGCGGTCACGGTCATCACCGCGACCCGGCCCGAGGTCGTCCTCCTCGATGTGCACCTGCCGGGCGGCGGCGGGGTCGAGGTCCTGCGCCGCTGCGCTCCGTTGATGGCGGACGCAGAGCAGCCGGTCCGCTTCCTCGCGCTGTCCGTCTCGGACGCCGCGGAGGACGTCATCGGCGTGATCCGGGGCGGCGCGCGTGGGTACGTGACCAAGACGATCACCGGCACCGACCTGGTCGACTCCGTCTTCCGGGTCCAGGACGGCGACGCGGTGTTCTCGCCGCGTCTCGCCGGGTTCGTCCTGGACGCGTTCGCGTCGACGGACGCCCCGCCGGTCGACGAGGACCTGGACCGCCTCACGCAGCGCGAGCGGGAGGTGCTGCGGCTGATCGCGCGCGGGTACGCGTACAAGGAGATCGCCAAGCAGCTGTTCATCTCCGTCAAGACGGTCGAGTCCCATGTGTCGGCGGTCCTGCGCAAGCTCCAGCTGTCCAACCGGCACGAGCTGACGCGGTGGGCGACGGCACGGCGACTCGTCTGAGCGCGAGGCGGGTCAGGCCACCCGGGTGGCGCCCGCGAAGGGCATCTCGTCCAGGGGTGCCACCCGGACCGGTGCGGACGGGTTCGGGGCGTGGATCATCTGGCCGTTGCCGATGTAGATGCCCACGTGGCTGATGCCGGAGTAGAAGAACACCAGGTCGCCCGGGAGCAGTTCGGAGCGGGAGACCCGGCGGCCCGCGTCGATCTGGGCGTAGGTCGTGCGGGGCAGGGAGACGCCGGCCTCGCGGTACGCGGCCTGCGTGAGGCCGGAGCAATCGAAGGCGTTCGGGCCGGTCGCGCCCCAGACGTACGGGCTGCCGAGTTTGGCGTAGGCGTAGGAGACGGCGGCCGCCGCGCGGGAGTTGGGGGCCTGGGCGGCGGCGGAACCGGGGGAGACCCGGGCGTCGCGGACGCCGGTCGAGGAACGGGTGACGCGATCGTCGAGACGGGCCTGCTCCTCGGCGGTCAGTCGGGTCAGCAGGTCCCGGGCCGAGTCCAGCTTGCCCGTGATCGTCTTCTTGTGCCGCTTCAGTTCGGCCTGGCGGGACTTCAGTGAGGTCAGTTCGACGTGTGCGGCGCCGCGCAGCTGCTCGATCTCGCGGAGCTGCTTGCGGACGCTCGCCACGGACGAGGCCTGCCGGTTGCCGGCGCGTTCGGCGAACTCGGCGCCGTCCAGGTAGCGGTCGGGGTCCTCGGAGAGGGCGAGCTGGAGGGCCGGGTCGAGGCCGCCGTCGCGATACTGCGCCGCGGCCATCGAGCCGAGCGCTTCTCGTGCCGAGTTGAGCTTCTCCGTCTTGCGGGCGGTCTGGTCCTGGAGGTTCCTGATCCGCTGCCGGGCGGCGTCCGCCTGCTCCTTGGCGCCGTTGTACTTCTCGGTGGCGGCCTCCGCCTCCTGGTACAGCTGGTCCACCTCGGCCTTCACCTGTGCCGGTGTCAGCTGCGGCTCGGCGTGCCCGGTCCCGTCGAAGCCGGTCGCCGTCGCCGCGCCCGCCAGTGCGATCGTCCATGCCGTGCGGGCCGTATTGCCGCCGGCCGAGCGCTGACGGGGTTTTCGGTGCGCTGCCACGTGGACTGCACGTCCTTTCGTCCGCCCGCCACGTCCCGTACGTCCGCCAGGGCGGCGCCGGGGCGTACTCCGCCCCGGAGGAACGGCGGGTCCACGAGCCGCCTGGGGGAGCGGACGTACGACCGCACGGGGCGGGTGACGCGTCCGGCGGCGGCCCGCACAGGGGGAGCGGGCCGCCGCCGGACCTTTCTCGGCGGTGGTGTCCGACTGCCGCCCCTGGCCCGGGCGGCGGTGGGGAGCCGGTCACCTGGTGAAGGACGCTAAACCTCTCCGTGTCGGGTCGGTGACGGGTTGTGCGGAAGTGCTGTGAGCGGACCGATGGTGACCGTAAGTGAGCGTGATCCCTGGATGGAGGCGTCTGGTTCACGCTGAGTGCTGACCGAAGTGGCGGTTTGGGGGTGGCTGAGGGTGGCGGGGTGCTATGGCGCGCATATATGCGGGGCGCAAGAGGGTGCGGGGCGGTGTCGGGCGGGTTTTTCGTGGTGGTTAGGCTCCGGGCCCATGGACGTACTCATCCATTTGTTCGTCGGGCTGCACATCATCGGTATCGCCGCGCTGCTCGGTGGGTTCTTCACGCAGATGAAGGCGATGGGGCAGGGCACCGCCCGGTTCGTGCCCGCGATGCTGCACGGTGCGCTGACCATGCTGGTCACCGGGGTGGTCCTCGTCGGTCTCAACCAGGCGGACGATCAGTCCGTCAACAACATCAAGATCGGTGTGAAGCTGGCGCTGCTGATCGTGATCCTCGGGCTCGTCTATGTGAAGCGGGACGAGGAGACCGTGGACAAGCGGCTGTTCGGGCTGGTGGGGCTGCTGACCATGGCGAACGTCTTCATCGCCGTGTTGTGGACGTGACGTTGCTGCCGAGGCGTGTGCAGTTCCAGGCCGCGCCCGCCGTGACCGCCAGCCAGGCCGCGACTGCGATCCACATCAGTGCCTCGCCCGGGTGTTCCAGCCATGGGGCGTCCAGGGTGGTGCCGACGGAGAGCGTCGCGGCTGCCGCCATCCCCATCGGGAACACCGTGGACCAGCGGCGGACGTCGTAGCGCAGGCGCGGCCAGGCGAACTCGGCGAGGAGCAGGACGGCGTACCAGGCGACGCCGAGTACGAGCAGGGCGACGGTCATGGTGCGCAGGACGCCGTAGTCGTCGTCGTTCCAGAGGTGGAGGGCGGGGCTGTCGGCGGCGAGCAGCTTCGAGCCGGCCAGGGCGGAGATGGCTAGGGCGCCGCCCGCGACCCACTGGTCGCCGGCCCCGCGGGCGAGCTGGCGCCGGTCGAAGCGGGGCAGGGCCACGACGTAGAGGACCAGGCCCAGCCAGAAGAACACGAGCGCCATGTGGGCGAGCCATGCCGTGGTCTCGGCGGCAGCCAGCGCCGCGGCCTGTACGGCCAGGCCCTCTGTGGCCACGCACCCGAGGAAGACCGCGCCGGGCATTCGGCGGTGCCAGCGGCGCAGGACCGCCAGGAGGAGCACCGGCCAGAGCACGGTGGCCAGGGCCAGGAGGGCCTCGGCGAGGGGCACCCAGCCGAGGGTGGTGAAGCGGGTGCCGAGGACTGCCGTCGCGGCGATGGCGGTGAGGGCGGCGGGGGTGGCCGCCTCTTTCCGCCACCTGTCGCGGTCCTGGAGGAAGCGGGCGGTGAAGTCGGCGGCCAGGGCGAGCCAGGCTGCGCAGCCGAGGGCGAGGGCGATGCGGGAGAGGGTCTCGTAGCCCGTCTGGTGCAGAGCTGTCGAGAGGATGCCGGTGGCCATGACCGCGGCGCCGGCTGCGGGGGGTCGCTGCGACCACCAGGTGTGGAAGGGGGAGGTGGGGGTCGTGGGGCCGGGCATGGGGCGATGCTATGGAGCGGGGTGGGGGATGGCCGTGGGGCGCGCTCGGGGGTGTCGGGAAATCGCCCTGTGTCAGGTGGTTCCTTCGTGGTCATGCCTGCGGCGGCCCGTCGCGCTGGGTGGGGGCGTGCGTTGCGCCTGCGGGTGTGGGGTGGGTCGGGGACGTGCCTGGGGGGTGTCCGTCCTCGGTCGGGCGGTTGCCCGGCACGAAGAAGGGTGCTGTTTGTTGACGCCCGCCGCTGCGGGCGGACACCCTCGGCACGGCCCCTTGCCGCCCCGTGGGCGACTGCCAGTGCCGGGGGGCGTCCGTTCCCGCTCAGGCCGGGCGGACCACGCTGTGGATCGACGACTCTCCGTCGTAGTAGATCGACTCCTCGCGGACGTACGTGCCGGGTTTGGGGGCGTGGATCATCATGCCGTTGCCGATGTAGATGCCCACGTGGGTGACGTCGTCGTAGAAGAAGACCAGGTCGCCGGGCTGGGCGCTGGAGAGGGGGACCGTGGTGCCGGCGTTGACCTGGTCGTAGGTGACGCGGGGGATGTCGACGCCGGCGGCCTTCCAGGCGGCCTGGGTGAGGCCGGAGCAGTCGTAGGAGTCGGGGCCGGTTGCGCCCCAGACGTACGGCTTGCCGATCTGGGAGCGGGCGAAGGCCAGGGCCTTCTCGGCCTTGGTGGCGTAGGAGGAGTCCGCGGAGGATGAGTCCGAGGTGCCCGAGTCGGCGGGAGGCTGGGTGCTCTCCTGCTGCTGGGCGGCGGCCTCCTCCTGGCGCTGGCGCTCGGCCTCCGCCTGCTGGCGGGCCAGTTCGGCGGCCTTGCGGGCGGCCTCCTCCTGCTTGCGCTTCTCGATCGCGGCGAGGCGGGCCTTCTCCTCGGCCGTCAGCTTCGAGAGGAGCTCGCGCGCGTCGGAGAGCTTCTGCTGGACCGTGGCCTTGGCGGACTTGAGGTCGTTCTGCGAGTCGGTGAGCGTCTCGAGGCTCTGGGTGGCCTCCCGGCGCTTCTCCATCGTCTCGGACTGCTGGGTGAAGTAGTCGTCGACCGACTCCTTCTGACGGCCGGTCATCCGGTCCATCAGCTGCGTCTGGTCGAAGTAGTCCTGCGGGTTGTCCGCGAGGAGGAAGGTCGCGGTGTCGGGGGCCGCGGCGCCGGTGCGGTACTGGGCGGCCGCGTTGCGGCCGAGTTCCTCGCGGGCTTCGTTGAGCTTCTGGGTGCGCTGGGCCACGTCGTCGAGGAGGGTGTCGACGCGCTTGCGCTGCTTCGCGGTCTTGTCCTTGGCCGCGTTGTACTTCTCGGTCGCCGACTCCGCTTGGCGGTAGAGGTCGTCGACCTTCTTCTCGACCTCTTCGAGGCTGGGCTTGTCGTCCGTCGACGGGCTGGCGTTGGCCGTCTGGGACAGCAGGGCCACGGACGTGAGGGCGGCCGTGGCGAGGGCAGGGGTGCGTATGCCTGCTACGCGCGTACCGGCGGGACGCGACTTGCGGTGCGACGCCAAGGGAGGCGACTCCTTCCACGTTCCGCCTACCGAGTTAGCTGTCGGGTTCGGGCGGGTGGTTCGGAAGGGTTGCCCTACGGCCCGTCCCCGGGAGGGAAGTCGGGCCGATTCACCCCAAGTTCGGTGGGTCCCCGGCTCCGGTCGCCGTGAGGCGCGCCGGACTCGGCGGAGGCCGTGCGGCCCGGCGTCGTTCGCCGGTGGGGGTCGTACGGCCTGCCCGGCACGGTAGCCAACTCGTGTGGCCCCTGTGAAGGTTGATGTTCGATATGCCCGATACATTTTCGTGACCTTGGTCCAGAACGCGACGGGCGGTGGTTGGTTCGGGGGAGCGTGCGAGGTTTTGTGGGCGTGAGGGGTGAGTAGGTTGATTTGGGAGTGTCGATGCCCGTCTGGGGTGGCCGGTTGCGGGTTGCGGTGGGGCGGTTGCTGGGAGTGAGGGAGGGGGTCGGGGGGTGATCGTCGGGGGTTCGGGGCTGTGATGTTTCGAGGGTGGGGGCGGGCTGTCAGTGCGGCGGCCTAGACTCGGAGAGCGATGAGCAGCCTCTTTGACGACAGCTTCCTGGCGGACCTCCAGGCCCCTCGGGCCCACGAGGAAGAGCACCCGCCGCCGCCCGAGGACGAGCACGCTCCGGAACCGGTTCCGGACGATCTGTTCGGTGGGAAGTTCGACGTGCCACCGGACCGGGACGACCACTACCGCGACGGCGCCCCGCGGCCGGTCATCGACGCCGCGGCGCTGCTGGAGGGGCTGAACGACAACCAGCGTGCCGCCGTCGTCCACTCCGGCACCCCGCTGCTCATCGTGGCCGGCGCCGGCTCCGGCAAGACGCGTGTGCTCACCCACCGCATCGCCCACCTCCTCGCCGAGCGGAACGTGCATCCGGGGCAGATCCTCGCGATCACCTTCACCAACAAGGCCGCGGGCGAGATGAAGGAGCGTGTCGAGCAGCTCGTCGGCCCGCGTGCCAACGCGATGTGGGTGATGACGTTCCACAGCGCGTGCGTGCGCATCCTGCGCCGGGAGAGCAAGAAGCTCGGGTTCACCTCGTCGTTCTCGATCTACGACGCCGCCGACAGCAAGCGGCTCATGGCGCTCGTGTGCCGTGATCTGGATCTCGATCCCAAGCGGTACCCGCCCAAGTCCTTCAGCGCCAAGATCAGCAACCTGAAGAACGAGCTGATCGACGAGGAGGACTTCGCCGCCCAGGCGACGGACGGCTTCGAGAAGACCCTCGCTCAGGCGTACGCCCTGTACCAGTCGCGGTTGCGGGAGGCCAACGCCCTCGACTTCGACGACCTGATCATGACGACGGTCAACCTGCTGCGCGCCTTCCCGGACGTCGCCGAGCACTACCGCCGGCGCTTCCGCCATGTGCTGGTGGACGAGTACCAGGACACCAACCACGCCCAGTACGCGCTGGTGCGCGAGCTCGTCGGGACCGGCGAGCACCCCGTCGACGTGCCGCCGAGCGCGCACGACGTCCCGCCCGCCGAGCTGTGCGTGGTGGGTGACGCCGACCAGTCGATCTACGCCTTCCGGGGCGCCACCATCCGCAACATCCTCCAGTTCGAGGAGGACTACCCGGACGCGACGACGATCCTGCTGGAGCAGAACTACCGCTCCACGCAGACGATCCTGACCGCAGCCAACGCCGTCATCGAGCGCAACGAGTCCCGCCGCCCCAAGAACCTGTGGACCAACGCGGGCGCGGGCGCGCGCATCACCGGCTATGTCGCGGACACCGAGCACGACGAGGCGCAGTTCGTCGCCGAGGAGATAGACCGACTGACGGACGCGGGCGACGCGAAGGCCGGCGACGTCGCCGTCTTCTACCGGACGAACGCCCAGTCCCGTGTCTTCGAGGAGATCTTCATCCGCGTCGGGCTGCCCTACAAGGTGGTCGGCGGGGTCCGCTTCTACGAGCGCAAGGAGGTCCGGGACGTCCTCGCCTACCTGCGGGTGCTGGCCAACCCCGAGGACTCCGTGCCGCTGCGACGGATCCTGAACGTGCCCAAGCGGGGCATCGGCGAGCGCGCCGAGGCGATGATCGACGCGCTGTCGCAGCGAGAGAAGATCAGCTTCCCGCAGGCGCTCAAGCGCGTCGACGAGGCGTACGGGATGGCCGCGCGGTCCACCAACGCCGTCAAGCGGTTCAACACGCTGATGGAGGAGCTCCGTACGATCGTCGAGTCGGGGGCCGGGCCGGCGACCGTGCTGGAGGCGGTTCTGGAACGGACCGGCTATCTGGCCGAGTTGCAGGCCTCCACCGACCCGCAGGACGAGACGCGTATCGAGAACCTCCAGGAACTCGCGGCCGTCGCCCTGGAGTTCGAGCAGGAGACGGGTGAGGGCGAGGCCACCGGAGGACTCTCGGACTTCCTGGAGCGGGTCGCGCTGGTCGCCGACTCCGACCAGATCCCGGACGAGGAGGAGGACGGCTCCGGCGTCATCACCCTGATGACCCTCCACACCGCCAAGGGCCTGGAGTTCCCGGTCGTCTTCCTCACCGGCATGGAGGACGGCGTCTTCCCGCACATGCGCGCCCTCGGCCAGAACAAGGAACTGGAGGAGGAGCGGCGGCTCGCGTACGTCGGCATCACGCGCGCGCGTGAGCGGCTGTATCTGACGCGCTCGGCGATGCGCAGCGCGTGGGGGCAGCCGTCGTACAACCCGCCGTCCCGCTTCCTGGAGGAGATCCCGGCGGCGCACGTGGACTGGAAGCGCACCGGGGCGACCGCGCCGGTCTCCTCCGGGCCCGTGTCCGGGGTCGCCGCCTCGCTGTCGTCGTCCCGCTCGCGCTCCTCGGCGTCGGGCGCGTCCGGCTTCGCCACGCGCCGCACCTCCGAGAAGCCGGTCGTCCAGCTCGCCGTCGGCGACCGTGTCACGCATGACCAGTTCGGGCTCGGCACGGTGACGGGTGTGAAGGGCACGGGCGCGAACGCCGAGGCGACGATCGACTTCGGGGACACCAAGCCGAAGCGGCTGCTGCTGCGGTACGCGCCGGTGGAGAAGCTCTAGCGCCGACAAGTGCGCCCCCGCTGCCGGTGAAGGGCGGGGGCGCGTGCTCAGGTCTTGGTCGCGTCGCCTACGACGGGTCGACCCCGTGGCTGCGCAGCCAGGACAGTGGGTCTATCGCCGAGCCGCCGCCGGGCCGGACCTCGAAGTGCAGGTGCGGGCCCGTCGAGTTGCCGGAGTTGCCGGAGTACGCGATCGGGTCGCCGGCCTTGACCGTCGTACCGGAGGCGACGCGGTAGCTGGAGAGGTGGCAGTACCACGTCTCCGTGCCGTCCTTCGCGGTCACGATCATCATGTTGCCGTAGGCGCTGTTCCACTGCGTGCGGACGGTGCCGTCGGTCGCGGCCATCACCGTCGTGCCGTACGAGACGGGGAAGTCGATGCCGGTGTGCACGGACATCCAGTTGATGCCGGACTGGCCGAAGTAGGCGCTGAGGCCGTGCTGGGCGACCGGAACCGCGAACTTCGGACGCAGCCGCTCCTTGCGGGCGGCCTCCTCGGCGGCCCTGCGCTTCTCGGCCGCCTGCTGCGCCTTGAGGTCGATGCGCTCCTGCGTACGGCTGGCCCGGTCCGCGAAGTCGTCGGCGCCGGCGGAGAGGCTCTCGAGCTGGGTGTCCAGCTTGTTGTTCGCGGCGGACGGCTTCACCGCCTCGCCCTCGGAGGCCAGCGTGGACGCGTCCTTGTCGTCGGTCAGGTTGCCGACGGATGCGGCGGCGATCCCCGCGACGCCCATCACGCAGGCCGAGGGCACGGCGATCGTCAGCAGCGCGGAGCGCTTCGGGGGCGTACGGCGGCGGGAGCGCGCCGCGCTGCGGGAGCCGGCGCGGGGAGAGGGGGCCGGAGCGATCTCCTCCTGGTCGTCGAGGAGGGGTGCCACGGCGGGGAGTTCGCCGGTGGCGGTCAACTCGGCCTCGTGCTGGGCCTGCTCGTCGTACGAGGTGTCGCCGTACGGCGTGTGCTCGTCGTAGGAGGCCGTGTGGTCCTCGTACGGAGCGTGCTCTTCGTAGGCCGCGTGCTCGTCGTACTGCGTGTGCTCTTCGTAGGCCGCGGCGGTGCCGTGCTCGATCTGGTCGAAGTGCGCGGTCGCCTGCTGGTCGAAGGATTCTGCTGACGGCTCGAAGTCGCCGGTCGTCTGCGCCGTGCTGCCGTCGGAGTTCCACTGGGTGGCGTCGTACGCCCCGGTGTCGAAGGCTGTCGTGCCCCATTCCCAGTTCTGGGTCTGGTCGGGCTGAGGGGCGGCCGTCTGGTCGGGCTGGAGCCAGGCGTTCGCGTCCCACTGGCCGGAGACGTCATGGCCGTCGGCCTGCTGCGGGACGAAGGCGAGCCGCTCGTGTTCGGTGCCCCAGGCCGCGGTCTCGTACGCGCCGGTGTCGTAGGCGGCCTGATGCTGGGCCGCGTAAGCGTCGTAGTGCGCGGTGTGGTGGCTGCCCGTGGACCACTGGGTGGCGTCGTACGTGCCCGTGCCGTCGCCCGGGAGGCTGCCGAACAGGGGGTCCGCGTCGAAGGTCGGTGTGGCGGTCGCAAAACCTGTGGCGTCGTAGGCGCCGTAGGTGGTGGAGTCACCGTAATGGGCTTCCTGCGTGCCGTACGACGCGTAATGCGCCGAGGCGGCGTCGGGAGCCGGAGTCGGAGACGTCATGGTCCCCGACGGGTGACGATCGTTCACCAACTTCTCTCTCGCCTCGACTACAGGGGCTGCCAGAGCAGTGCGGCGACTGTACCCGGCAGTACGCGGGCACGACAATCTTCGGCAGGTTTCGTGCGCGAAGGAAACGGGCATTCGGCCGTGTTTTGGCGGACTGCGGGCGCGATGTTGGCCTTGTGTTCGAAGATTGTTCGATCTCGGACCGCTGTGCTCGGGCTGTGCGGAGGCGGCTCGCGGAGTGGCGACGGGTGGCGGCGGGCTGGTTACGCCACTGTCATGCCGTCGGCCTGGGTGACGGCAGCGGCTCCGGTGCGGGTGGAGTCGAGGGCCTGCCGGATCCCGGTCGCGACTGCGGGGTGCACCGGCAGGGCGAGGTGGCCGACGCCGCTCACGCGGACGTTCTGCGCCAGCAGGTCCGGGTGGTCGATGCAGGCCGTCTCCAGCGGGTCCATCAGATGGTCGAGATCGCTCCAGAAGCTCACGAAGTGCGTACGGCAGCCGGGTGCGGGGCGGGCCAGCTCCTCGAGGACGGGTGAGCCAGGGCGCATCTGGCGCACGATGGGGTGCGCGTTCGCCAGCGGGACGACACGCGTGCCGGAATGCGGCGTGCCGAGCGTGACGAGAGTGCGGACCCTGTGGTCGCCGCCGAGGCGCTGCACGTAATAACGAGCTATCAGCCCGCCGAGGCTGTGTCCGACGACGTCGACCTGCCTGCTGCCGGTGCGCTCGCAGATTCCCTCTATGTGCCGGCCGAGCAACTCGGCTGCGGTGCGGATGTCGCAGGTCAGCGGGGAGTAGTTGAGCGACTCGACCTGGTGCCTGCCGTGCTGGGCGAGATTGCGGCGCAGCAGGACGAAGACCGAGCGGTTGTCGATGAAGCCGTGCAGCAGGACGACGGGCGGACTGGTCTCCGTCGGCAGCTGGGCCGTGTCCGGGGAGGGGAGCGCGGGGGTGCTGCGGCGCTCCTGCGTGATGCCGGAGGGATAGAGGAGCAGATGTCCGGCGAGGATCGCGATCTCCAGCGCGGTCGCCTTCAGCAGGGCCAGGGAGAGGCCGGCGAGCCTGCCCGGGAGCAGACGCCGGTAGAGCGGGAGAAAGGGGATGGTTGTCCCGGTGACCTTCATGGCCGACCTCCTTGTGGCACGCAGGAGGACGGCTCCGGCCCCCGTGTGCCCTCGTGGGAAGTCGCGGCCGAGGCGGCCGGCGGGGTAGGGCGAGGGTCCGTGGGGCGAGCGTGGCGCGCGGTGCGTGAGCCGGCCCTGGTGGCCGTGGTGCGCCGATGACCCGACGGGGCCGCTGCCGGATTGGCGACGAGGCTTCCCCGCTGTCGTGCCTTACCTGCCCTACCTGCCCTACGTGCCCTTCGTACCACCGTCGGCCCGCCCCACCGCCACGTCGCGCGGCCTGCGGCGCGGTGGTGCGGCGACCTCGTTGCGGCTCCCGTTGCGCACGGTCCCGCTGCGACGTGTGGGCCGCAGACTCCTGCGGTCCGTGTGCCGCAGTGATGTGGAACGGTGCGCGGCGAACGTGTCCCACCGTGTGATTTCCCCCTCGGTCTGCACCGCGAAACTGCCGGTTGCGGGATGCTGGCGATAACGTTCGTTCACTTCTCCGGGCGGCGTGGCCCGGGGCATCCGTGCCGAGAGGGCGCGTCCGGTGCGGTGAGCGGCGGAAATGTGCGATAGGCGCACCATGTATGACATGTGCGGCGAGTGCGGCATAACTCATACATGAGCAGTGCCTGTCGGTACGGATGGAAGTAGTCGCTTCATGGAGGCAGTGATGGGTGTGGCAGCCGGTCCGATCCGCGTGGTGGTGGCCAAGCCGGGACTCGACGGCCACGATCGCGGGGCCAAGGTGATCGCGCGGGCCCTGCGCGACGCCGGTATGGAGGTCATCTACACCGGGCTCCACCAGACCCCGGAGCAGATCGTCGACACCGCGATCCAGGAGGACGCCGACGCGATCGGCCTGTCCATCCTCTCCGGTGCCCACAACACCCTCTTCGCCGCCGTGATCGAGCTCCTCAAGGAGCGCGAGGCGGAGGACATCCTCATCTTCGGCGGCGGGATCATTCCCGAGGCGGACATCGCACCGCTGAAGGAGAAGGGCGTCGCGGAGATCTTCACGCCGGGCGCGACCACGCAGACGATCGTGGACTGGGTGCGGGCGAACGTGCGTCAGCCGGCAGGGGCCTAGGTCGCTCGTCGGTGCCGGTGCCGGTGCCGGTGCCGGTGCCGGTGCGGGTGCGGGTGCGGGTGTCGGCGCGGGCGCGGGCGCGGGTGTCGGTGCCGGTGTGGAGGCGTGGGGGCGGCCGGAGGCTGGGGGCGCCCCCGGATTCCCGTTCGGCCTGAACGGCCTCGTCCTCAAGCGCCCGGTGTGCCCAGCTCCTCGATCATGGCCGCACGCAACCGCAGTGTCGTCACCAGCCGCTGGAACGCCTCCGCCCAGTACCCCCCGGCCCCCGGCGACGCGTCCTCCGGTTCGTCCGGTACCGCCAGCAGGCCGTCCAGGCGCCTCGCCTCGGCCGGGTCGAGGCAGCGCTCGGCCAGGCCCATCACTCCACTGAAACTCCATGGATAACTCCCCGCGTCCCGCGCGATGTTGAGCGCGTCCACGACCGCACGTCCCAGCGGCGCGGCCCACGGCACCGCACATACTCCGAGCAGCTGAAACGCCTCCGACAGGCCGTGCATTGCGATGAACCCGGCGACCCACCCGGCCCGCTCGTCCGAGCTCAGCGTCCCCAGCAGCTTCGCCCGCTCGGCCAGCGACACCGCCCCCGGGCCGCCGGCCTCCGGGGCGGAGGGCGACCCGAGCAGCGCCCTGGCCCACTCGGCGTCCCGCTGCCGTACGGCCGCCCGGCACCAGGCCGCGTGCAGCTCCGCCCGCCAGTCGTCCGTCACCGGAAGCGCCACGATCTCCTCGGGCGTACGTCGGCCGAGCCGCCTCGCCCAGGTGTCGAGGGGCGTCGCCTCCACCAACTGGCCGAACCACCACGACCGTTCACCCCGGCCCGCCGGAGCCTTTGCCACCACCCCGTCGCGCTCCATGCCCGCGTCGCACTCGTGCGGTGCCTCGACGGTGATCGTCGGGGCCTCACCCGTGTGATCCAGCGCCACGCAGGCCCCGGCGCGCACCGCCATCCGTCCGGCGAGCGCCGAACCCGGCAGTGCCGACAGCAACTCCGCCGCGGTCGCTCGGACATTGCGGCTCCGATCGGCCAGCGCCTGTTCCAGGAACGGCTCGTCCTGTGCGCCGAGCCCCATGCGCAGCGAGTCGAGGAACATCAGCCGGTCCTCGGCCCGCTCCGTCGCCCACGTCGTGACCAGCAGCTCACGCGCGGCTTCGGGCTCCCGGGCGCGTATCGCGGAGAGCAGGGCGACCCGCTCCGCGAACAGGCCCTCCTGCCAGAGCTGTTGCACCTTGGCCGGGTCGTCGAGATGCGGCAGTGCTGCGCCCCCGCCCGGGGTCGCGCGCAGGGCGAACCGCCAGTCCGGGTTGAGCCGGGCCAGCCACACCGCGCGCGGGCCCGCGAACGTCAGCGCCGTCGGGCGCAGATCCGTACGCCCCCGCGCCGCGTCCAGCAGCGCGGGCAGCACCTCGGGAGGCGGCGCGAGACCCCGCTCGTTCGCTCGCGCGAGCCACTCGGGCAGCAGTTCCACCAGGTCAGGTGCCGTGCCTCGGCGGCCGCCACCGCCCGCGCCCGGACGGTCGGCCAGCAGCATCGCCAGCCTGCGGGCGGCGGCAGCAGGCAGCGCCGGCCGCGCGTCCTCGGGGGCGGGCTGCGGACGGTCGGCGGCACGCGCAGGTCGCAGCCCGGCCCGCCGCCGTACGGTCTCCACGGCCACCGCGTCCAGCAGCGCCACCGGCGCCTCCCGGCCCGGCGGACAGCCCGGCGGCGTACGCCGTTCCGTCCCGAGCAGTGCCGCCGTGACGAGTTCCTCCCAGGCGCTCGGCGCGGGCGAGTCCACGGGAACGGAGGGACTGTTCATGAGGTTCGTTCCTCTCTGCCTTCGTGTGCTGGGTGCCGTGGAGTGAAGGGGAGTGGGGGAGACGGCGCGGTGCTCAGCAGAGCCGCACGGCCTCGCCCGACCCCTCCGGCCAGGCCGTGAGCGGGGTGAAGCCGCGGTGGCCGCACTCGCCGAACACCTTCACCGGTGCGCCGCCCGACAGCGCGACCAGGCGCCACAGGCCCGGGCGGGCGCGTGCGGCCGGGGCGAGCGGGAGCGCGGTGTCCGCGTCGGCGTCCGCCAGCTGCCACGAGTCGCCGTCCGGCGCCGGTATGACCCGGTCCAGGGTCACCGGGACGGAGTCCAGCCACGGATCGTCGCGGAGCGCGTCGCCGTAGCGGGCGGTCGCCTCGGCCGTCGTCATGCCGGGTGGCCGTATCGAAGCGGGTGCGGGTGGCGCGAACTGCTCGCCCAGGGCCGCCCGCAACTGGCCCGCCCCGGGGTATGCCGTCAGCTCCGCCTCCAGGGCCAGACCCACCGGCAGCGTCAGCTCGGGAGCTCGGCCGGCCGCGCCGTAGGAGAGGAGCAGCGCGGTACGGCCCGAGTCGGCGCCGTGCAGCCAGATCCGGCGCGTCGTGAGCTTCACGTCGGCCGTGTCGTACTGGGCGAGGACCAGCCAGCGGTCCCTGACGGGCGGGCCGTCCGCCGACGCGGGCAGGCCGATGCGGGAGCGGACCGTGTCCGCCAGGCCGCCGGGTAGTCCCTCGCGGCGCAGCCAGCCCTGGTCGAGGAGGTGGAGCAGGGCGCACTCCTCCAGCAGCCGTACCGGCCAGCCCGGTCCGGAGGCAGGTATCGCCCCCAACTCCCGCACGCGCGCCGCGAGTCCCGGAGCCTGGGCGTCCACCATGCGGGCGGCCGTCTCCTCCCACAGCCCGTACCCCGCCTGCTCGGCGCCGGCCAGGCCGCCGCGCAGCAGGTCCGTCAGCCGCTGCTCCAGCTCCGTCGCCCCCGCGGTGACGCGTACGGCCCGGCGCTCCGCCCTTCGCCGTGCCGCCTCCGGATCAGCGGAGGCGGGCGAGGAACCGGACGCGCCCGCCGTCCGCTTCTCCTCGGCACGCTGCCTTCTCCCCTTGATCCACTGCTCCGCCCAGTCCGGCGGCTCCGCAGCCGACGGCACCGCGCCGTCCTCGCCCGCCCAGAGCAGCAACAGCCCGAGCGCGTGCTTGCACGGGAACTTCCGGCTCGGGCAACTGCACTTGTACGCGGGCCCGGACGCGTCCGCGATGTCGATGACCGTCTGATACGGCCTGCTGCCACTGCCCTTGCACAGCCCCCACACCGTCCCTTCGTCGGCACTCCCCGCCTCGGACCACGGCCCCGCCGCTCCGAGTTTGCTTCCCGCTTTGCGTGACGCGGCGTCAGGCGCCAGCGCCAGCACCTGGTCCGCAGTCCAGCGCACCCCCTGCTGAGTCATGTCATCGAAGGTAGATCCCACCACTGACAATCGGCCCGGGCAGCGGACCCGGCGGCGGGCCCATGACGGCGTTTGTGCAGGTCGGAACGCATTGTCAGTGGCGTGGTGCAACGTGGTTGCCAGATCCGAAACGGCTGAACCGGCCGAGCTGGAGGGGGACTTTGCCATGCCTGTGTCCGTAGAACCGACACCTGCCGAGGTGCGGGAGGCGGAACCGACCGAGGCGTTGCGACCGCATGCCGAGGATGCCTTCGCCCATGAACTCACGGCGCTGGCCGCGCAGGACGACCGTCCGCGTCCGGCCCGCTGGAAGCTGTCGCCGTGGGCCGTGGCCACGTATCTGCTCGGCGGCACGCTGGCCGACGGCACGGTGATCACACCGAAGTACGTGGGCCCGCGGCGCCTCGTCGAGGTCGCCGTCACCACGCTCGCCACCGACCGGGCCCTGCTTCTGCTCGGCGTGCCGGGTACCGCGAAGACCTGGGTTTCCGAGCACCTGGCCGCGGCGGTCAGCGGCGACTCGACGCTGCTGGTGCAGGGCACGGCCGGCACCCCGGAGGAGGCGATCCGGTACGGCTGGAACTACGCGCAGTTGCTCGCGCACGGGCCGAGCCGTGACGCCCTCGTGCCGAGCCCCGTCATGCGGGCCATGTCGGAGGGGATGACGGCCCGTGTCGAGGAACTGACCCGTATTCCTGCCGATGTGCAGGACACGCTGATCACGATCCTCTCGGAGAAGACGCTGCCCATACCGGAACTGGGACAGGAGGTGCAGGCGGTCCGCGGCTTCAACCTCATCGCCACGGCCAACGACCGCGACCGCGGGGTCAACGACCTCTCCAGCGCGCTGCGCCGCCGCTTCAACACGGTCGTGCTGCCGCTGCCGGCGAGCGCCGAGGCCGAGGTGGACATCGTCTCCCGCCGCGTCGACCAGATCGGCCGGTCGCTCGACCTGCCGACCGTGCCGGACGGCATCGACGAGATCCACCGTGTCGTGACCGTCTTCCGTGAGCTGCGCGACGGGGTCACCTCCGACGGCCGCACGAAGCTGAAGTCGCCCAGCGGCACGCTGTCGACGGCCGAGGCGATCTCCGTCGTCACCAACGGCCTCGCGCTGGCCGCCCATTTCGGTGACGGAGTGCTGCGGCCCGGCGACGTCGCAGCGGGCATCCTCGGCGCCGTGGTCCGCGACCCTGCCGCCGACCGCGTCATCTGGCAGGAGTACCTGGAGGCGGTTGTGCGTGAGCGGGACGGCTGGACGGACTTCTACCGGGCCTGTCGAGAGGTGAGCGTGTGAGCGACGAGGACGACCTCGGCTGGGGCCGGCCGCGTGGGGGCTCGGGAGGAAGCGGGTCCGCGGCGGTTTCGCGGCAAGGGGAGGCCGGGACGGTGGTGCGGCATCGGGAGGCCGGGACGGTGACCGACGGCGGCCCGTGGTGGCCGAAGGGCTGACGGGGGCGGTGCGGTCCGGCGGCCTCGTCGGAGGGGCCGCCGGACCGGGGAAGCCGCAGCGGGGTCAGGACGGACGCCGCGGTGATGGCGAGGACGTGAGCGATGGCGAGGCGGCGGGCGACGGCGTCGGACGGCTGTGGGAACGGGGGTCGATGTGAACGGCGTTGAGAGCGCGGGGAGTCAGGGGATGAACGTGGTCACCGGCGGGGCGGGCGATGAGCGCACCGAGTCGGGCAGCTCGGGCAGCTCGGACGGCTCGGCGGCATCGCGTTCGGCGGTGAAGCCGTCGGGGCCGTTGCTGCTGGGGGTGCGGCATCACGGGCCCGGGTCGGCACGTGCGGTGCGGGCGGCGCTGGACGCTGCGCGGCCACGGACGGTGCTGATCGAAGGCCCGCCGGAGGCCGACGTGCTGATCCCGCTCGCCGCCGACGAGGCGATGCGGCCCCCGGTCGCGCTGCTCGCCCATGCCGTGGACGAGCCCGGGCGTTCGGCCTTCTGGCCGCTGGCCGAGTTCTCCCCGGAGTGGGTCGCGATCCGCTGGGCCGTGGAGCACCAGGTGCCGGCCCGGTTCATCGACCTGCCTGCCACGCACACGTTGGCGTGGGGGAAGGCGGACGAGACCGCGCCGGATGCGGGTGCGGGGGGTGAGCCGGCCGCCGACGCCGACGAACCCACGGACGGCGCGGACGGCTCGCAGGCCGAGGAGACCGATCCTCGTGCCGCCGTACGGGTGGACCCCCTCGCCGTGCTCGCCGATGTCGCCGGTTACGACGATCCCGAGCGGTGGTGGGAGGACGTCGTCGAGCACCGGAGGGCGGGGGACGGGGATGTGTTCGCGCCGTTCCTCGGGCTCGAAGAGGCGATGGGGGCGCTGCGGGAGGCGTACGGGAGCGGGGGACATGACCGGGACCTCGTTCGCGAGGCGCATATGAGGCTCCAGATGCGGGCGGCGCAGCGGGAGTTCGGCGCCGACGTGGCCGTCGTGTGCGGGGCCTGGCACGTGCCCGCACTACGGCAGAGGAGCACCGTCGGCGCCGACAAGGCGCTGCTGAAGGGGCTGCCCAAGGTCAAGGCCGGCATGACCTGGGTGCCGTGGACGAACCGGCGGTTGGCCCGGGCCGGCGGCTACGGGGCGGGGATCGACTCGCCGGGGTGGTACGGGCACCTGTTCAGTGCGCCTGACCGGCCCGTCGAGCGGTGGATGACCAAGGTGGCCGGGCTGCTGCGGGACGAGGACCGGATCGTGTCCTCGGCCCATGTCATCGAGGCGGTACGGCTGGCGGAGACGCTGGCGGCGATGCGCGGGCGGCCGCTGCCGGGGCTGAGCGAGACGACCGACGCGGTGCGGGCGGTCATGTGCGAGGGCTCGGACGTGCCGTTGGCCCTGGTGCGGGACCGGCTGGTCGTGGGGGACGTGCTGGGGGAGGTGCCGCGGTCGGCGCCGGCGGTGCCGTTGCAGCGGGACCTCGACCGGATCCAGCGCCGGCTGCGGCTCAAGCCGGAGGCGCTGGAACGGGAGCTGGAGCTCGACCTGCGCAAGGAGAACGACGCCGAGCGCAGCAGGCTGCTGCACCGGCTGCGGCTGCTGCGGGTGGAGTGGGGCGAGCCGGTCGCGTCGCGGGGCAGCACGGGGACGTTCCGGGAGACGTGGCGGCTGCGGTGGGAGCCGGAGCTGTCCGTGCGGGTCGCCGAGGCCGGGGTGTGGGGGACCACCGTTTTCGCAGCGGCGATCGCCAAGGCCGAGGCGGACGCCGTCTCCGCGCCGGGCCTCGCCGACGTCACCGCCCTCGCCGAGCGCTGCCTCCTGGCCGAACTGCCGGACGCGCTGCCCACGGTGATGCGGATCCTCGCCGACCGGGCCGCCCTCGACACCGACGTCGGCCACCTCGCCCAGGCCCTGCCCGCGCTGGTCCGCTCCCTGCGGTACGGCGATGTGCGCGGCACGGACACCGGGGCGCTCGCGGAGGTCGCCGCGGGACTCGCCGAGCGCGTCTTCGTCGGCCTGCCCCCGGCCTGCGCCGCGCTGGACGCCGACGCGGCCGAGGAGATGCGGCGCCATGTCGACGCGGTGCATGGGGCGGTCGGGTTGCTGGGCGATGCGGTGGGCTCGCGTCGGGATACGGGAGGTGGGGGCGGATCCGGCTCCGGGCAGGGCGATGTGGGGGCCGCATCGGAGCACGGTGGCCAGGGCCAGGTCGCCGACACCGGGCGCGGTGACGAAGGTGGAGCCGGCGGCACCGGGGACGGAGCCTGTGGCGAGGGGATGTCGGCAGGGCACCGCGCTTCGGACGGCTCGTCCTCCCCCGGGCACGGTGATCTGCGCAAGCGCTGGCATGCCGTGCTGCGGGTGTTGGTGGTGCGGGACACCGTGCCCGGGGTCATCAGGGGGCGCGCGGTGCGGTTGCTGCTGGACGACGGGGAGGTGGGGCAGGACGAGGCGGCTCGGGCGATGGGGCTCGCGTTGTCGCCGGGGACGCCGCCGGGGGACGCGGCCGCGTGGATCGAGGGGTTCGTCGGGGGCGGCTCGGGCGGCGGGATGCTGCTCGTGCACGACGAGAGGCTGCTCGGGCTGGTCGACGCGTGGCTGACGGGGGTGTCGGCGGAGGGGTTCACGGATGTGCTGCCGCTGCTGCGGCGGACCTTCTCGGCGTATGAGCCGGGGGTGCGGCGGACTCTCGGGGAACTGGTCCGGCGCGGGCCGGGCGAGTGGCCAGGCGCGGGGGGCGGCGGGGCCGGGATACCCGGATTCGCGGACGAGTTCGACGTCGGGCGGGCGGACGCCGTGGTGCCGGTCGTGCGGCTGCTGCTGGGGCTGGACCGGATGGAGACGGACGAGGGCGCCGAGGGCGGCCTCGGGGGCAACGACCTTGTGGGGGCGATGGGATGACGACCGACGTGATGACGGAACCGGGGGAGCGAGCAGCGGCGGCGGGCGCCGGGAGGCAGCCGCACGGGCCGGCGGCACAGGGCGGCCGGCCATTGACGACCACCGTGCCGGTGCTCCCGCTGTGGGAGCGGCCTCGCAAGGGGGCGTGCCGATGACGACCGAGGCGACGGACCCGGACCGGGAGCGGCTGCGGCGGTGGCGGATGGTGCTCGGCGGGGACGAGGCGGACGGCACCGGCTGCGCGCTCTCCGGCAAGGACTCCGCGATGGACGGGGCGTTGACCGCGCTCTACGGAAAGGGGGACAAGGGGACGCAGTCGGGGAGGGACCGTTCGGCGGGGCTCGGGGCGTCGGCGCCGTCCGTGGCGCGGTGGCTCGGGGACATCCGGACGTACTTCCCGTCCTCCGTCGTCCAGGTCATGCAGCGGGACGCCATCGACCGGCTCGGGCTGTCGACGCTGTTGCTGGAGCCGGAGATGCTGGAGGCGGTGGAGGCGGACGTGCACCTCGTCGGCACGCTGCTCTCGCTCAACCGGGCCATGCCGGAGACGACGAAGGAGACGGCGCGTGCCGTCGTGCGCAAGGTCGTCGAGGACCTGGAGAAGCGGCTGGCGACCCGCACCCGGGCCACTCTCACCGGCGCCCTCGACCGCAGTGCCAGGATCAGCAGGCCGCGCCACCACGACATCGACTGGAACCGCACCATCGCGGCCAACCTCAAGCACTATCTGCCGGAGTACCGGACGATCGTGCCGGAGCGGCTCATCGGGTACGGGCGGGCGTCGCAGTCCGTGAAGAAGGAGGTCGTCCTCTGCATCGACCAGTCCGGGTCGATGGCGGCGTCCGTGGTGTACGCGTCGGTGTTCGGGGCCGTGCTGGCGTCGATGCGGTCCATCAACACACGGCTGGTCGTCTTCGACACCTCCGTCGTCGACCTCACCGACCAGCTCGACGACCCCGTGGACGTCCTCTTCGGCACCCAGCTCGGCGGCGGCACGGACATCAACCGGGCGCTGGCGTACTGCCAGTCGCAGATCACCCGGCCCGCGGAGACGGTGGTCGTGCTGATCAGCGACCTGTACGAGGGCGGCATACGCAACGAGATGCTCAAGCGGGTCGCCGCGATGAAGGCCTCGGGGGTGCAGTTCGTGGCGCTGCTGGCGCTGTCGGACGAGGGGGCGCCGGCGTACGACAGGGAACACGCGGCCGCGCTCGCCGCGTTGGGCGCACCGGCCTTCGCCTGTACGCCCGACCTGTTCCCGGAGGTGATGGCGGCGGCCATCGAGAAGCGCCCGATTCCGGTGCCCGACGCGGTCTGAGGAACAACTTGCTCCGCAGGCAAGGGTCCGGGACCCGAAGGTCCAGGACTCAGAGGTCCGGGACTCAGAGGTCTGGGACCCAGAGGTCCGGGACCCGGTGGCTCAGGACGCAAGGGCGTGGAGTTACCGGTGATTTGTCGACCAAGTGATGACCGACTTCGGTCAGCAAAACGGACATGAGTGCGCATCGTTGGCGGGGGGCTTGCGCGACGGCAGGAGGGGCGTGCAAGGATCGACGCCTGCCAGGTGGTGCGCTGTCGCGCCGCCCGTCCGTACCGCGTCCAGTCGACTCGACGCTCGGCACGTGTACTTCGTTCCGCCGCATGGAGGGACCACCCCGTCTTGACCTGGACAGCCACCTTGCCCGGTGCCGCCGTGCGCGTCCTGCGCATCGCGGCCGGGCGGCGTGCGCTGCAACTGGGGCTGGTGGCGGGCGGCCTGTTCGCGATCGGGCTCCTCGGTACGGAGCGGGCGTACGCGGCAGACGGGCCGGGCGGGGTACCGGTCAGCGCTTCGTCGGTGTCGGCGACATCCGCGGTATCGGCGCCGTCGGCAGTGTCGTCCGCGTCGGCCTCGGCCTCGGACGAACTCCGGTCGTCGGTACAGGGCCCATCGGTACAGGACACGTCGGTACAGGACACGTCGGTACAGGGCCCGTCGGTACAGGACACGTCGGTACAGGGCCCGTCGGTACAAGACACGTCGGTACAGGGCACGGTCGAGCGGCTTCTGAGCCCGCCTGCCGAGCTCACCGCGCAGCCCGCCAACCCCATCACGCCTGACGCACAGGCCAAGCCCGGCGCCCACGACGAGTCGACGGCGCCGCCCGCCGACCCGGCGCCTCCGCGGAACCCGGCTCCCGAGGACCAGCGTTCTCAGCCTGAGATTCCGCGGAAGCCGGAGATTCCGCGGAAGCCCGGGGTTCCGCCGACCCAGCCCCAGGACCAGCCCGACCCGACCCACACCCCTCGGCCCACCGCCGACGACCCGATCCTCGCCCCGGTGACCGATCAGCTCGGGCAGGCCGTCGGCACCCAGGTCGTGGAGCCCGTCGGCGACATCGTGCGGACGGTGACCCAGGATCTGGCCGCGGGGCTTGCCGAGGTGCAGGCGGCCGTGCCGCCGTTGGCGTCGTTGCCCGCGCTGCCGACCGCGCCCGAGACGACGTGGCCGAGCTGGCCGGGTTGGGAACTCCCCGCCGTTCCCGGGCTCCCGGACCTGCCGGGCGCAGGTGTGCCCGCGCTGCCGGGACAGACGTTGCCGGCCCCGGTCACCGGGACGCCGCAGCCGGGGTCGGACGCGCCCGGCTCGAATGACGGACGCACCCCCAAGGGACGTACCGGCAAGGAAGCGGACGGCGTCCACGGCCCCGGCCTCGGAGCCGACGGGGCCGCGTTCCCCGCTCCGGCGGCCGGTCACGCGCACCGTATGGCGCCGTCCGGCCACGCCCCCGCCCGTCAGGCGCCGGCCGACCGCCCGGGTGGTGCGGTGGGCTACCACGCGGTGGGCGACAGCGGTACGCCGAGGCACGGGGACGCGCATGCGGTCGCGTCGCACCGGCGTGTGGCGTTGCTGCTGGTGCCCGGCTCCGCCGTCCGTGCGGAAGCGGACGCGATCCAGGACAGGCACCGGGACATACCGGTTTCCCCCGCATAGGCCCCTGAGCCGCTGGGCCCGTAGGCCGACCCTCCCCGCCGCGGACCTGCCGCGCGGGGGCGGAAACAGGTCTGCCCGTCCGTCCGGACGCCTCCCAGGCTCCCCGATGTCAGCGACATCCCCCGGACGGAAGCCGCCGGAGCCGTACCCGGTCCCGCCGGTCCTCAACTCCTCGGACCGCGACCGTGATCGGCGCCGGAATGTCCCCGAACCGTCCGAAGTCCCGGAGCTTCACTTCTCCGTTGCTCCGGGGTTCTTCGGAACCCCGAGATCTAGGGATCCGACGCAAGCATGAACAAGAACATCCGCCGTTCGATCGTCATAGCCGCCGGAGTCACCGGCGCCTGGGCGCTCGGTTCGACCGTGGCCAGCGCAGACGAGCTGCCGGCCGCCACCCTCTCCGCACCGGACACGGCCACCGACGTGACCGACACGGCCGACGGCGCCGACGCCCCCGGCCTTCTCGGCGGCGTGACCGACACGGTCGACGGCGTCGTCTCCGGCGTCACGGACACCGTCACCGGCGTCACCGAGGGCGCGACCGGCGAGGTCGCCGACACCGCCCGGACGACACCCGCGAACACCGCCGACCAGGCCCGCCGCTACGTGGACGCCGACCTCACGGTCCCGTCCGCGACGAACACCGCAACGTCCGCCGCCGCCAAGGCCAAGGGCGCGGCGCAGGCCGTCCAGGGCGCCAGGGCCGCCCGCGCGGACAAGGCCGCGGCACACGCGACCGCGCAGGTCACCGCGCACGCCGAGGCCCATGTGTCCGCGGCCGTGACCGACGTCCGCGACCACCTCCCCCACAACACCCCGCAGCACCCCGGCACCATCGACTACCTCTTCGGCCCCCTCGCCGCCTTCGCCCCTGAGCTGGAGCAGGCGCTCGCCGCCGCGCAGACGAAGGTGCAGGGCGCGCAGGCGGCGGCGCGTTCGCAGGCGCAGGGCGTGGAGGGCGTCGTACGGACGAAGGCGCAGTACGCCGTCGCCGGCGCGGGTCGCACCGCGGCGGGCGTCGACGACGTCACGCACGCCGCCGTCGCCCACGCCGACGGCAGGATCACGGACACGGCGACCGTCGCCACCGGCCGGGTCGGCGCGGTCACCGCGGCCGCGCAGGCATCCGTCTCCGCGGTCCCGAGCCATGTCACCGGCACGGCCGGCGGCGTGGAGCAGCGGGTCGTCGGAACGGTCGCCGCCGTCCCCGGCACGGTCACGCCGGTCGTGGAGCAGACCGCCGACGCGGTCGTCCCGCCGGTCGTCACCGAGGCCGTGCACGGAGTCGGCCCGGTCGCGGGTCGCGCCGTCGAGGGCGTCGTCCCGGCCGCCGGGCATGCCGTCGCCGGTGTCGTCCCCGCCGCCACCGGCACCGCGGCCGGGGTGACCCCGGTCGCCGGGCACGTGGTGGACGGCGTCCAGCCGGTGGCCGGCGACGCGGTGAACGGGGTGACGCCGGTCGTCGGCAGGACGGTCGACGGCGTGGTCCCGGTCGCCCACAGTGCCGTCGCCGGGGTCGGCCGGACCGCCGGGCACACGGTCGACGCCGCGACCGCACTCGCGTACGGCGTGGTCGCCGACGTCCAGCCGGTGGCCACCGGAGCCGTCGCGGGCGTGCGCCCGGTCGTCGGCGGGGCCGTCCAGGAGGTTCGGTCGGCGGCCGGCGGGGTCGTCCAGGGCGCGGTGCCGGTGGCCCACGGCGCGGTCGGCGATGTCCGGCACCTCGCCCACGGCACCGTCGCCGACGTCCGTCCCGTCGCGTCGGGCGCCGTCGCCGACGTGCAGCCGGTCGTGGAGGGCGTCGCCACCGACGTACCCCCCTACGCCACCGGCCTGGCCGGCCATGTCGCGGGCGACGTCACCGGTTCGGTCCTGCCGCCGGTCGCCGATCAGGCCGTGCACGGCGTGCTGCCGGTCGCCGGTCGGGCGGTCGCCGACGCGGGCACGCTGGCATACGGCGTCGCGGAAGACGTCCGTCCGTTCGCCGGCGGTGTCGTCGGTGAGGTCGGCCCCTTGGCGCATGGCGTGGCCGGGCAGGCCGTGCCCTTCGCCGGCGGTGTCGCCGAGCAGGTGCCGCCCTTCGCGTACGGCGTCACCGGTGCCGTACAGCCGGTCGTCGACCAGGTCGTGGACACCGTGCGACCGGTCGCGGACGGCGTCGGCGGCAGCGCCACGACCCTCGCGTACGGCGTCGCGGAAGACGTCCGTCCGTTCGCCGGCGGTGTCGTCGGTGAGGTCGGCCCGTTCGCGCACGGGGTGGCCGGGCAGGCCGTGCCGTTCGCCGGGGACCTGACCGGGACGGTCCGCGACTCGGCCGGCCCGCTCGCGGGCAACGCCGCAGGCGGCGTGCAGGGCGTCGCCCACTCGGTCACGCCCGGCTACGCGCAGTACCTCGGTGACCAGGTCCGCGACGACCTCGGCCAGGGAGCCGGCGCCTACCGGGTCTGAGCGCACCCCCTCCGCCGGGGCGGCGCGATCACAACCAGGGATCAGCAGCAGTGATCAGCAGCAGTGATCAGTAACAGGGATCAGCAACAGAGATCGCCATCCGTGATCACACCTCTTGATCACACCTCTTGATCACACTCCTTGATCACCGCCCCGGCGACCGAAGACTCCGCGTGGCAGCCGGTCCGGACGGCCGAAAGCCGTCGGCCTCGTCCGGCCGGGATCTCGCGGACCGGGCGGGTGGTCCCCATTGGGGTGGGGATCACCCGTCCAGAGCCCTCAGGGGCGGCCCATTCGTGCCCCTCCGGGCAGTTCGAAGGGCCTCACCGGGTCAACCCCAGCCCGGTGAGGCCCTTGCCCGCGATACCGGTGCCGTCACAGCCGTGCGGTCGTGTCACAGCCGTATCGCCGGCACCTCACCGTCGGCACGCCGTGCCAGTGATCACCCCTGATCGCGGCATCATGTGACAGGTATCACCGCTCAGGTGTGACCCTCGATTTAGGGGCCCTCCGCAAGCAGCGATAACCTGCGAGACGGACATGCCGCGCGCTCGGACACCGTGTGCGCCTCCCTAGTGACAGCGGACGTCACGTTGCCCTTCGCGGCACGCCCACGCATCCAACGAACCGCGAGATCACTGATAGGGACGGAAGCGCGTGGACCTGTTCGAGTACCAGGCGAGGGACCTCTTCGCCAAGCACGATGTACCGGTGCTGGCCGGTGAAGTCATCGACACGCCTGAGGCGGCCCGCGCAGCCACCGAGCGCCTCGGCGGCAAGTCTGTCGTCAAGGCCCAGGTGAAGGTCGGCGGCCGCGGCAAGGCCGGCGGCGTGAAGCTCGCCGCGAACGCGGACGAGGCCGTCGCCCGGGCGACCGACATCCTCGGCATGGACATCAAGGGCCACACGGTCCACAAGGTGATGATCGCCGAGACGGCCCCGGAGATCCTGGAGGAGTACTACGTCTCCTTCCTCCTCGACCGTGCCAACCGCACCTTCCTCTCCATCGCCTCGGTCGAGGGCGGCATGGAGATCGAGGAGGTGGCGGCCACCCGCCCGGAGGCCGTCGCCAAGATCGCGATCGACGCCATCGACGGCGTGGACGAGGCCAAGGCCCGCGAGATCGTCGAGGCCGCGAAGTTCCCGGCCGAGGTCGCGGACAAGGTCGTCAACGTCCTGATCAGGCTGTGGGACACCTTCATCAAGTCGGACGCCCTCCTCGTCGAGGTCAACCCGCTCGCGAAGGTCGCCTCCGGTGAGGTCCTCGCCCTCGACGGCAAGGTGTCGCTCGACGAGAACGCCGAGTTCCGCCACCCCGAGTACGAGGAGCTCCACGACAAGGACGCCGCCAACCCGCTCGAGGCGGCCGCCAAGGAGAAGAACCTCAACTACGTCAAGCTCGACGGCGAGGTCGGCATCATCGGCAACGGCGCGGGTCTCGTCATGAGCACCCTGGACGTCGTCGCGTACGCCGGTGAGAACCACGGCAACGTCAAGCCGGCCAACTTCCTGGACATCGGCGGTGGCGCCTCCGCCCAGGTCATGGCCAACGGCCTTGAGATCATCCTCGGCGACCCGGACGTCAAGTCCGTCTTCGTCAACGTCTTCGGCGGCATCACCGCGTGCGACGAGGTCGCCAACGGCATCGTCCAGGCCCTCAAGCTCCTCGAGGACCGCGGCGAGAACGTCAGCAAGCCCCTCGTCGTCCGCCTCGACGGCAACAACGCCGAGCTCGGCCGGCAGATCCTCACCGACGCCAACCACCCGTTGGTGCAGCGCGTCGACACCATGGACGGCGCGGCCGACAAGGCCGCCGAACTGGCTCACGCCGCCAAGTAAGCACTCAGGACGAGGACACAACACACCATGGCTATCTGGCTCAACAAGGACAGCAAGGTCATCGTCCAGGGCATGACCGGCGCCACGGGCATGAAGCACACCAAGCTCATGCTCGGTGACGGCACCGAGGTCGTGGGCGGCGTGAACCCGCGCAAGGCGGGTCAGACCGTGGACTTCGACGGCACCGAGGTACCGGTCTTCGGCACCGTCAAGGAGGCCATCGAGAAGACCGGCGCCAACGTCTCCGTCATCTTCGTGCCGGAGAAGTTCACCAAGGACGCGGTCGTCGAGGCCATCGACGCCGAGATCCCGCTGGCCGTCGTGATCACCGAGGGCATCGCCGTGCACGACACGGCCGCCTTCTGGGCGTACGCCGGCAAGAAGGGCAACAAGACCCGCATCATCGGCCCGAACTGCCCCGGCATCATCACCCCGGGCCAGTCGAACGTCGGCATCATCCCGGGCGACATCACGAAGCCGGGCCGTATCGGCCTGGTCTCGAAGTCCGGCACGCTGACGTACCAGATGATGTACGAGCTGCGTGACATCGGCTTCTCGACCGCCGTCGGCATCGGTGGCGACCCGATCATCGGCACCACGCACATCGACGCGCTCGCCGCGTTCCAGGCCGACCCCGACACCGACCTGATCGTCATGATCGGTGAGATCGGCGGCGACGCCGAGGAGCGCGCGGCCGCGTTCATCAAGGAGAACGTGACGAAGCCGGTCGTCGGCTACGTCGCGGGCTTCACCGCGCCCGAGGGCAAGACCATGGGTCACGCCGGCGCCATCGTGTCCGGTTCCTCCGGCACGGCGCAGGCGAAGAAGGAGGCCCTGGAGGCCGCGGGCGTCAAGGTCGGCAAGACCCCGACCGAGACGGCGAAGCTGGCCCGCGAGATCCTGGGCGGCTGAACGCAGTCACGGCAGTGAGCCGTTAGCCGGTGGGTCCGCTTCCCGTGCGGGGGCGGGCCCACCGTCGTGTCCGGCCGCGTCGGGCCACCACGGTGGGGTCCGCGCTGGTCATGTGACCTGCGGCAGGAGCCGCTCCGGGCCGGACTGCAGCTGCTTGCGCAGCTTCTCCCGCAGCTCCCGCTCCTTCTCCGACAACGGCCCCGGCGCCATCCTCGGCGGCACGCCCCGCACCGTCGACCCCGGCGGGACGGGTGGCTCGTAGTGCGTGGGAGCCGTCCGCAGTGTCAGTGCCGTCGTGCCGATGAGCGCGACCGTGAAGGCGATCGCGGCCCGGGTCCAGAAGCGGGCCCGGCGTTCGCTGCCGTCCCGCACCACCGTCGGCTTGGCCGCGCGCAGCCGCTCGGTGGAGGCCAGTTCGGCCAGCCGCCGGTGGAGCGCGGCGGGGTCGGACAGGTCCGGCAGCCGGGCGGCGACCGCGGTGCGCGCGTGCATGAGGCGGTTCGCGGCCGCCCGTGTGCTCGCCTCCGTCTCGGCCGCCGTCTCGGGCAGGTCCAGGCCGACACCGTCGTAGAGGACGAGGGTGCGGCGCTGGGGCGGCGGCAGTCGGAGGAGCACGTCCAGCAGGGCGCGGTCGAACGCGTCGGAGGGCGGCGGTTCGGGGTGCCGGTAGCGGGGGCGGAACCGGTGCCAGGGAGAGAGCGCGAATTCGTACGCCGCCGCCCGCACCCAGCCCGCCGGGTCGCGGTCCCGGGCCACCTCGGGCCAGCGCTGCCAGGCGTGCTGGAAGGCCCGCTCGACCGACTCCCGGGCGAGCTCGCGACGACCGGTCAGCAGGAAGGTCTGCCGTACGAGGGCGGGGGCGCAGAAGGCGTAGAGCGCGTCGAAGGCCTGGGCGGGGGTGAGCCGGCTCTCGGACGGCCGCTCGGACGGCCGCTCGGGCGGGGGTTCGGGGGCCCCCGCCGTGCTCTCGGCCGTGTGCTGAAGTGCCGTCATGTCATGTACTTCCTCGGGTTCCTGACCCCCCGTCCTGTCGGCGATGGACAGCAGCAGTTGTGCGTACGCCTCCCTCCTCCGTCCCCGCGGTGTCGTGCGGCCGCTCTCCCACGCGCGCACCGTCTCGCGGCTGACGCCCACCCGTTTTGCGAGCTGAGCCTGCGTCAAGGCACCGGCCTCACGCAGGCGTCGGCGTTCCTCGGGCGGAGGGAGCGGGACTGCGGGGGTCTGCGTCACCGGGCGCCCTTTCGCACGAAAAAGTACATAAACATATATTGAGCGACACATCGGAGGTTCGCCTGTTACGACGGGAAAGCGCGTGTCGTTGGGAGCATGGCGAGCGTGATCGAGATGACCGCTCGTCGAACGCCCCTGCTGACGCGCATGCGCCGCCATTCGCCCGGCCTGGGTGCCAGCCTCTTCAGCGGTGCGGTGGCGGCGGGGCTGGGGCTCGGTGTGTTCGCCGTGATGGTGATCGCGCTGTGGATCAGCTCGCCGTACGCGGACAGCGGGCCGGGCGGCGCGCTGCGGATCGCCTCCGTGCTGTGGCTGCTGGCGCACGGTGCCGAACTGGTCCGCACCGACACGCTCTCCGGCGTCCCCGCGCCGGTCGGTGTCACCCCGCTGCTGCTGCTCGCGCTCCCGGTGTGGCTGGTGCACCGGGCGGCACGGGACGCGGCGGCCGACGGGGGTGAGGGGGTGCCGCTGGTGTCGATCCGTACGGCGTGGGCCGGCGTCGTCCTCGGGTACCTCGGGGTGGGCCTGGCGGCCGCCGTGTACTCGGCCGGGGGCGAGCTGCAACCGTCCTGGCTGTGGACGGTGCTGCGGGTGCCCCTGGTCACGATGGCGGCGGCGGGCGTCGGGGTGTGGACGGCGTGCGAGCGGCGGCCCGAGGTTGTGGACGGCCTGCTGCTCGTGCTGCCGGAACGGGTGCGGAGGCTGGTGCCGGGGACGGAAGGGCGGGCCCGCGTCGGTACGGCGGCCCGGGCGGCCGGGGCGGGGGTCGCGGCGCTCGCCGGCGGCGGGGCGTTGCTGGTGGGCGGGGCACTGGTGTGGCACGGCGGGGCGGTGCGGGGGTCCTTCCTGGAGCTGACGCAGGGCTGGTCGGGGCGGTTCGCGGTGCTGTTGCTGTGCGCGGCCCTGGTGCCGAACGCGGCCGTGTGGGCGGCGGCGTACGCGCTCGGGCCGGGGTTCGTGCTCGGGTCGGGGCATGTCGTGGGGCCGCTGTCCTCGACGCCGGCGCCGCTGCTGCCGCCGTTCCCGCTGCTGCAGGCGGTACCGGAGACGGCCGTCGCCGGGCCGTTGCGGTGGGGCGTGGCGGTGGTGCCGATCGCGGCGGGCCTGGTGGTGGGGTGGTTCGCGGCGGGGTGGGGGGACGGGTTCCGCGAGCGGTCCGCAGACCCGGACACCTCCGCGACGCTTCGGATCCGGGCGGGGCAGGGGTCGGTGACGGGTGGGGCACGGGCCGGACAGGGAGCGGCGAGGGGCCGGTCGCGGGCCGGGCAGGGGCCTTCGACAGGCCGGTTCCAGGCCAAGGAGGAGTCCTCGGCCGGCCGCTCCGGGCGCGGGCCGGCGTCCGTGGCGACCTGGTCGCCCGGACTCACCGCCGTCACGGCCGTGCTGGCGGCCGGATTCTGCGCCCTTGCGGTCGCCGTGCTGGCCATGCTGTCGGGCGGGCCGCTGGGTGTGGGGGCGCTGGCACGGTTCGGGCCGGTGTGGTGGCAGGCCGGGGCGGCGACGCTCGGGTGGGTCGCCCTGGCGGCGGTTCCGGTGGCGGTGCTGGTGCGCGGCTGGCGGTGCTGGACGGGGCGGCACCGTGCGGGGGCGGTGAGCGACACCCAGGGCGCACGGATCGGCAGGCCTCGCGCGGGAGCGCCGGGGGAGGGCGGATCGGCCGGGGAGGAGCGCTCGCTGCGGGATCGGCTGCCGCTGGTCGGCGGGTGGTTGCCGGGGGCGGGGGAGTCGGGCGGGGCGGGCGGGTCTGCCGGGGCGAGCGGGTCTGCCGGGGCGAGCGGATCGGCGACGGCCGGGTCGGGCGCGGACGGGGTGGCGCACTCGAAGGCGAGGCTTCCGGGGAACGGCCGCAAGGCGCCGTCCAAGGCGTCGGCGCAGGACCGGACCGGTGGTGCGGACCGGACCGACGAGAAGGGCGCTCAAGCCGCGGCGTACGGCGAGGACGCCCGGTACGAGGCCCTCACCCAGGACATCCCGTACGCGACGTACGACCACGACACGACCTTCGAGCCGGACGACTTCCCGCCCGCAGGGTCGCTGTCGGTGCCCCCGCCACCACCGTCGGCCTGGCAGGGGAGCAAGGCCTCGAAGTCGACGAAGGCCTCCGGAGGACCGGACGCGGAGGACGAGCCGGACGTACCGAAGTCATCGGACGCGCCGGAGGCGCAGGAAACGGCCCGGGTGCCGGCTGCCCCGGACCCGCAGGACGAACCCGACGCCCCGGCCGCACGCAAGCCGCTCACCGCTGACAGGTCACCGGCTGCGAAGAAGCCACCGGCCGCGCAGGCCGAGGAGAAGGAACCGACCACCGGGAAGCCCTCGGAACCAGCCTCCCGCGAGCCCTCGGAACCAACCCCCAAAGAGCCCCCGGACTCACCGAACGCCCGTTAGAGCCACCCCGCCGACCCCGACCCCGACCCCGACCGCGACCGCGACCGCGTCAGCTCTCCGCGCCCAGAACCCCCCGCAGTTCCTTCGGCAGATGCTCGTCGCACGACTGCTTCGCCTGATGCGTCAGCGCGTCGTCGCGGCAGGTGTAGTAGTCGCTGTAGACCACCTGCGCGGCGAACCCGGCCGCGACCACCGCGATGGCGAGGGACGCCGTGACCAGCCCGCTCACCGCCGCCGTCGTCTGGGGCCGGCCGTTGTTCTGGGGCGCGGGGTTGTCCGGGTCCGGGGTGCGGGGCTTGGCGCGGAGGCTGCTGATGCCCCAGTACAGGGCGAGCGCGCCCAGGAGCAGGGCCATGTACGGCCAGCTGAACAGGGCGAAGAAGAAGGCCCACATGCCGGACAGCAGGGCGTAACGCGCCCGGCGCTGGGTCGGGTCGGTCGGGTCCCAGCGCATGCCACCGCCCGGCCCGCCGTTCCCGCCGGAGCCGTCCTGGCCGCCCCGGGGATTCTGGCCGAACCCGCCGGAGGAGCGGCCCGGCTGCCGGTCGCTCCACTGGTTGCCCCACGGGGAGTTGCCGTTGCCCTGGTCGGAGTCCTGCGAGCCGTCGTCGCCCGACGGCCTGCGCGGCTGCCACGGGCGGTCGGGCGTGCCCTCCGGCGGCGGGGCGAAGGGGTTGTCATCCTGCCCCTGGCCACCGCTGCCCTGGCCACCGCTGCCCTGCCGGCCGTCGTTCTGCCCGCCCGAGGGGGCGTCCGGCGGCGAGGCGGGGCGCTCCCGCAGCAGCACGCCGCTGTGCTCCCCTCCCTGCAAGGACTGCGGGGGGAGCGTGAGGAGTCGCAAGCTGCGGTCCGGCATCAAGTGAGCGTCTTCCCCTTGGTGAACGACTGATCCGACATGAGCTGTCATTTTCTGAACGCACAGCACCACGACCGCGTTCCCGGGCCAGCTCCCCCCAGACGCTACCTTCCGGCCACGCCCCCGTCCCGTGGGGGCTCTCGGGAGTGCCGGTATCGTTGCGGACGGTCGCCCGCTTCGTAGACTTCCCCGTATCCCGGGGCGTAATGCAATCGTACGAATATACAAAGCGTCGGCCGCATGAAGAACGCACCCCCGAGAAAGGGCCCCCACCGTGGCCGCCAAGCCCGTGGCCAAGCGCCTCGTCGTGCTGGTCTCCGGATCCGGCACCAACCTTCAGGCGCTCCTCGACGAGATCGCCGCCGTCGGTCCCGAGGCGTACGGCGCCCAGATCGTGGCCGTAGGGGCCGACCGCGAGAACATCGAGGGGCTGGCGCGGGCCGAGCGCGCGGGGCTGCCGACCTTCGTCTGCAAGGTCAAGGACCACGCCGGGCGTGAGGAGTGGGACGCCGCCCTCGCCGACGCCGTCTCCGCCCACGAGCCCGACCTCGTGGTCTCCGCCGGGTTCATGAAGATCGTGGGCAAGGAGTTCCTCGCCCGGTTCGGCGGCCGGTTCGTCAACACCCACCCGGCCCTGCTCCCCAGTTTTCCCGGCGCCCACGGCGTCCGTGACGCCCTCGCGTACGGCGCCAAGGTCACCGGCTGCACCGTCCACTTCGTCGACGACGGCGTCGACACCGGGCCGATCATCGCTCAGGGCGTGGTCGAGGTCCGCAACGAGGACGACGAGAGCGCTCTGCACGAGCGCATCAAGGAAGTCGAGCGAAGGCTGCTCGTCGAGGTCGTGGGGCGGCTCGCCCGCAACGGCTATCGCATTGAGGGACGAAAGGTAGTTATCCAGTGACCGCCGAGAGCAACAAGCGGGCCATTCGACGGGCGCTCGTCAGCGTCTACGACAAGACCGGTCTCGAAGACCTCGCGCGCGGCCTGCACGAGGCGGGCGTCGCACTCGTCTCCACCGGCTCCACGGCCGCGAAGATCGCCGCGGCCGGTGTCCCCGTCACCAAGGTCGAGGAGCTCACCGGCTTCCCCGAGTGCCTGGACGGCCGCGTCAAGACGCTGCACCCGCGCGTGCACGCCGGCATCCTCGCCGACCTGCGCCTGGAGGACCACCGGCGGCAGCTGGCCGAGCTGGGCGTCGAGCCGTTCGACCTGGTCGTCGTCAACCTCTACCCGTTCCGTGAGACCGTCGCCTCCGGCGCCACCCCCGACGAGTGCGTCGAGCAGATCGACATCGGCGGTCCGTCGATGGTGCGCGCCGCCGCCAAGAACCACCCGTCGGTGGCGGTCGTCACCAGCCCGGCCCGCTACGCCGACGTCCTCGGCGCGGTCCGCGACGGCGGCTTCGACCTCACCACCCGCAAGCGGCTCGCGGCCGAGGCCTTCCAGCACACGGCGGCGTACGACGTCGCGGTGGCGAGCTGGTTCGCCTCCTCCTACGCCCCCGTCGACGACTCGCAGTTCCCCGACTTCCTCGGCGCCACCTGGGAGCGCGAGAACACCCTGCGCTACGGCGAGAACCCGCACCAGCCCGCCGCCCTGTACGTGGACGGCAGCGGGAGCGGTCTCGCGCAGGCCGAGCAGCTGCACGGCAAGGAGATGTCGTACAACAACTACACGGACACGGACGCCGCCCGCCGTGCCGCGTACGATCACGCCGAGCCGGCCGTCGCGATCATCAAGCACGCGAACCCCTGCGGCATCGCGACCGGCGCGGACGTCGCCGAGGCGCACCGCAAGGCGCACGCCTGTGACCCGCTGTCGGCGTTCGGCGGCGTGATCGCGGTCAATCGCCCGGTCAGCAAGGAGATGGCGGAGCAGGTCGCCGAGATCTTCACCGAGGTCATCGTCGCGCCGGGCTACGAGGACGGCGCCCTCGAAGCCCTCGCCAAGAAGAAGAACATCCGCGTGCTGCGCTGCCCCGAGGGCCCGGGGAACCCCGTCGAGATCAAGCCCGTCGACGGCGGCGCCCTCCTCCAGGTCACAGACCGCCTCCAGGCCGACGGCGACGACCCGGCGAACTGGACCCTGGCGACGGGCGAGGCCCTGTCCGCCGGGGAACTGGCCGAGCTCGCCTTCGCCTGGAAGGCGTGCCGGGCCGTCAAGTCCAACGCGATCCTCCTCGCCAAGGACGGCGCCTCGGTCGGCGTCGGCATGGGCCAGGTCAACCGCGTCGACTCCGCGAAGCTGGCGGTCGAGCGGGCCGGCGCCGAGCGCGCGCAGGGTTCCTACGCCGCCTCCGACGCCTTCTTCCCCTTCCCCGACGGCCTGGAGATCCTCACCGCGGCCGGCGTGAAGGCCGTGGTCCAGCCCGGCGGTTCGGTCCGCGACGAGCAGGTGGTCGAGGCCGCGAAGAAGTCGGGCGTCACGATGTACTTCACCGGGACGCGGCACTTCTTCCACTGACCGGTATTGCTTCCGGGGGCCCGTCGTTCGGTGAACGGCGGGCCCGCCTCATGTCGAACTGCGCAGCGCAGCCCAGGTGTTGGGGCCGACCTCGCCGTCCACCTCAAGGCCCTTGGCGCCCTGGAACTGCTTCACCGCGGCCAGCGTGGCGCTGCCGAACTCGCCGTCCACGCCCGACGAACCGACGCTGTAGCCGCGCTTGGTGAGCATGCACTGCACCTGAACCACTCTCTGCCCCTTGTCGCCGTAGTCCGTCAGCTCGGTGCCGGAGTAGTACGTGCACTGGGAGATCCAGGGCGGGGTGGCGGGCGTGGCGGGGGCCGTCGGGGTGGGGGTGTCGGCCGGGGTACTGCCACCGCCTCCGCCGCTGCCGGACGTGGCCGAGGGTTTGTCGCCGGGGGTCGGCCGGGTTCCGCCCTCGCCCACGGAGGCTGTCGCGCTCGCGCTCTCGGAGGCACCTTGCTCCGACTCCCGCGGCTCGGCCTTCTCCGACTCCTTCTTCTCGCCGGAGGGCGAGGTGGACACACCGGGCGGCGCCAACGCCTGAGATCCGCCAGGGGCCGCGCTGTCCGTTGCCGTGGGCGCCGCCGAGGCCGTCTCGTCCATGGGCGGCCGGGTGAGCAGGAAGGCGCCCGCGGCGACGGCGCACACGGCGAGGCTCGCGGCCAGGGCGAGAAGGACCTTGCGCTTCCTGCGCGGGCTGCCGCTCTCGGGGGCCGGGGTGGGGTGCTGCCAGGGCGGCGTGGGCGCTGGGGGCGCAGTGGGCGACGTGGGCGATGTGTGTGCCGCGGGCGACATGGGTGGCGTGGGCTGCCCGAACACCGCCCCCGCCCCCGCCCCGGAGCCGGAGCCGGAGCCGGGGAACATCGGCGGCGCCACCGGCGTACGCAACTGCACGGTCTCCTCGACGGCGACCCGCTCCAGCACCTCGCAGGCCTGCTGCCGGGCGCGCAGCCGGGCGCGCAGCGGTTCGTGCCAGGCGGGCGGGGTGCCGTGCGTGTGCCCGGCGGCCGTGGCGGCCTCGATGAGCTGCCGCGGAAGGGGGCGCGCGGCGGGATCCTTGGCGAGGCAGGCGGCCATCAGGGCGGCCAACGCGGGGTCCACGGCCGAGAGTTCGGCCATGATGTCCTGCTTGGGCTCCTCGAACGCCACCCGGTGCATCACGTCGACGCCGGTGCCGTCGCCGAACGGGGCGTGCCCGGTGGCGGCGTAGATCAGGCTCCCCGCCAGCGAGAAGACGTCCGAGGCGGTGTCGCAGTGGCCCTCGCGCAGATACTCCGGCGCCATGAAGGCGGGCGTGCCGACGCGGCTCCCGGTCGAGGTGATGGCACTGCCGTCGGCGGCCTGGGCGATGCCGAAGTCGATGACGTACACGCCCTGGAGGGACAGGACGATGTTGGACGGCTTGAGGTCGCGGTGCACGACGTCGGCGGCGGACAGCGCCGCCAGGGCCTGCCCGAGCTCCGCGATCAGCCGCCACACCCCGGTACGCTCCAGCCGGCCGCACTCGCGGACCGCCTCGGCGAGGTTCAGGCCGGGCAGGTACTGCGTCCCCATCCACAGCAGCGAGTCGTCGAACCCGGTGCCGAGCAACTGCGGCGTACGCGGGGTGTGCACCCGGGAGTGCACGGCCGCCTCCCGCTCGAAGCGCCGCCTGAACCGGGCGTCCTCGGCGTACTCGGGACGGATCACCTTCACGGCCGCCAGCCCGGCGGAACTGTCACCGGGCCGCGCGAGATAGACGTGCCCCATCCCTCCGCTGCCGAGCAGCCCGAGGGGTAGGTACGGCCCGATACGGCTGGGATCCGACGACCGCAGGGGCGTGGCACCGGCCTGTGCCAGGGCGGCGTCGGCGGATGCTGGAGAGTGTGGCGGCGTGGGCCGCTGCTCCGACATGGAACCCCCGATGTGCCTATGTCCCAACGCCCCGAGTGTGTAAGCCCGGTTGACACGAGGCTATCGCGTGCTCGTGTGTCACGCAGGCCCCTCGGGGCGGCGACTCGCACCACACCGTCTGGCCCTGTCGAGGTCGCCGACCACCTCCCCGGCATCATCCCCGTCCGCGACGCCAAGAGCCCGGAGGCCCCGGCACTGGTGTTCCCCACCCGCGCCCGGGTCCTCTTCGGCAAGTCGCCCTAGCCGACCTCGTACTGCCCGACCTCGATGAAGTACCGCAGCTCCTCAGGCGTACCCTCGATGACCTCCTCCGCCGCCGTCCGCAGCGCGTCGCTGATCGTGGGGTCGGCCAGGATCCGGAAGACGCGGACGCGGTCGTCCTCCGCGCGGGCGAGGCGGTAGCCGGTCTCCAGGTAGGCCCGCAGGGCCTCCGGGGTGTGGGCGTCGAGGGCCTCGTTGGCCTCCCTGATGACGGCCTTGTCGGTCTTCGGGTCGGCGGTGGCGAGGATGCGGGCGATCGCGACGGCGTCGTCCTCGGCCCGGGCGAGGCGGTAGCCGGTCTCCAGGAAGGCGCGCAGGGCCTCCGGGGTGCCGGTTTCCAGGGCCTTCGTGGCTTCCCTGATGACCGCCTTGTCGTTGTTCTGCCGGGCGATGTGAAGGATACGGAAGGTGGCGACGCGGTCGTCCTCGAACTGCGCGATCCAGCGACCCGTCTTCAGGAAGTACCGCTGATCCTCGATCGTGCCGTCCAGGGCCTTCTGTGCGGCGGCGTAGACGGCCTTGCCGGTGTCGGGGTCGCCGATGATGCGCGCTATCTCGACTCGGACGTCGTCGTCGGACATCTCGTCGACGTTTGAGCCGGGCGCGTCGGACGCGGCCGACACGGTGGTCGCGAAGGCCGGGGCCGACTGGGCGGCGAAGGCCGGGCTGGCCAGCAGGAGCGCCGGGGCGAGGGCGGTTGCGGCGAGGGTCAGGGCAGCGCGGGTCGGTCTCACAGGTGAGCCTTTCTTCCGAAGTGTGCCGGCGCTCGAATGCTCCCTCATGCTGGACCACGGTTTCACTGCCGGAAGTGGGCAGTCTCAGCCGCTCGTTGTTGCGTGCATGCGTCACACACACCCCGCGTGAGCGGTACCTGAGAACTCCCAGGGTCACTTCTTCCCGGGCGGCGTGTACTCCTTGAGGTAGTGAGCGACGCGGGTGGCGTAGTCGCGGTACTTCGGGGGAACCCCGCCCGCGTTGTTCACGACCTTGGTCGACGTGCGGTAGGCCGCCGCCAGCAGTACCTGGCGGTCGCCGGACAGGCCGGTCCTGTGCAGCAGCGGTTCCATGTAGCAGAGGTAGCGGCCCACGGCCGGGATGGACTCGGCCGGGGTGAGGGGCGGCCGCGGGGTCGCCTCCGCGGGGACGCCGTCCGAGCGGATCCACCAGCGCAGCAGGCTCGGCGTCCAGCGGGCGATGCCGTACTCGCCCTCCTTGCCGGCGGACGGGTCGGACAGGTCCGGGTCGAAATTGCTCTCGGCCTTCAGCAGGGCGGCGATCAGCGCGGGCGTGACCTGCGGCCGGACGCAGTCGTGGGCCGAGTCGACGATGAGGCGCCGGTAGGACACCGGAACGCCCTTGTCGGTGCGGAGTTCGGCGGCGCCGTACGTGGCGGCCGTGACCTTCGTGCTCCCGCCGCCCGGCGCCCCGCCGTTGCCGCCGCCGTCCGCCCAGCTGCTGATGCCGTACCCGAGGGCGGACACCGCCATCACGGCGGTCGCGGCGGCCAGCGCCGACGTGCGGCGGGAGCGGCGGCGCGGGAACAGGGCCCGGGGCAGGCGCGGCGAACGGCCCGTGCCGGCCGCGGACTCGACCCGGCGCAGCAGGTCCTGGGTGCCGACGCGGTCCTCGTGCGTACGGGTCAGGCAGTCCCGGACGATCTGCCGCCAGGCGTCGGGGAGTTCGGGGGACAGCCGCAGCTCGTCGGTGCCGCGCGCATAGGCGGCGGCCGCGTCGCGGCGGGCCGTCGGGGTGCCGCCGGGCAGCGGGAAGGCGCCGGTCAGCAGCAGGTGCGCGAGGACCCCGAAGGCCCAGACGTCAGCCGACGGGCGGATACGGCGGCCCCGCTCGCCGATCTCCGACCACAGCAGCTCCGGCGGGGTGTAGTCGGGCGTGGAGAACGCGGGCGTGTACGCGTGCGTGCCCTCCAGCTCCGCCGCCATGTTGAAGTCCGCGAGCCGGGCCGAACCGTCCGCCATCAGCAGCACGTTGGCCGGTTTGAGGTCGCCGTGCACCCAGCCCGCGTGGTGCAGCTGCGCGAGCCCCTCGCAGATCTGCGCGAGCAGGGCGGGACCGGCGGCGGGGCGCGGGTCCGCCGCCAGCAGCGTGGACAGGGAGCCCTCCGCCTTCTCCAGTACGAGGACGGTGGCGCCGTCGAGCGTGGGGTGGACCGGGTCGTCGACGGTGAGGGTGTCGTACATCCGGACCAGCCGCGGCTGCTTCAGCCGGCGGTGCAACTCGACCTCGCGCTCGACGAGTTCGCGCAGGTGGGTGAGCTGGCGGGGTGTTCCGGTGCCGGTGGGCAGGAACTTCAGGGCCGCGGTCCTCGGCAGGTCCTCGGCGTCCCCGGTGCGTCTGGCCTCGTACACGCTCCCGAACGCTCCCGTGGCGATCGGCTCCCGCACCTCCCACTCGCCCACCCGGTACCCCCTGGGCACCGGCACGGCGTAGGGCTCGCTCACCGGGCGACCCGGCCGGCCGCGCTCTCCCGGAGCACGACCAGGTCGTCCTCCCGTACGAGATCGAACCGGAGCGCCAGCGACACCAGCGACTCCTTCTTGCCGTTGAGGCGCGGGCCGGTGTCCGCCGTCTCGGGGCCGGGCTTGAGCCGCAGCTTCACGGCGAGGTAGTCGATGTTCCACTGCACCGAGGTGCGCGAGGCGGCCGGCCAGTTGGGGCGCAGCCGGTCCACGACCTGGTCGACGGTGGGCAGCGCGGCGTGCGGTTCACCGCGCAGGCGGGGTTCGCACAGGGCGGCGAGGACGGCGAAGTAGCGCTTCGTGCGGTCCACCGAGAAGGCCGGCGCGGTGGTCGCCCCGTCCGGGCTGCCCTCGGAGCTGAGGTAGTCGTGGCGCGGCGCCCACACCTCGATCGCCAGCAGGTCGCCGGCCGCGGGCAGCACGATCCGCGAGAACTCGAACGGGATCGGCGCGTCCAGCCGCCCCGGCCCCACCTTGATGTGCTCGCCCGCGCCTTCCGGGTTCTCGACGACGTACGTCTGCTCCCGGCTGAGGTTGCTCAGTATCCAGAAGGCGCCCTGAGCGGTGATCTCACCGGCCCTGCGGGACACCCCGCCGTGCGGGATCGCGAGGTCGTTGTCGGAAACGGATCGCCCGAAGCCCAGCAGTTCGCCGGGCGCCAGCCTGTGCCGGCTGCGTCGGTTCTCGTCCTCCGTGGTCGGCGGAGGTACCACGATGAGGCTGTACAAGGTGCGTCTCCCCGTGCCTGACGGCTACCCACGTCAGAGTAGGACGACGCAGCCGGGCCGTGCCCCCCTCGAACAGGTGAGACACGGCCCTCGGCTGTTATTGGCGTGAAACTGCGCCCCTGCTACTGCGGTTTCCGTGAAGGTCCGGTGTACGTCAGTAGCGCGGGCGGTTGAACCAGGCCGTGCCGCTTCTCACCACCGGCGCGGCCGTGATGATTCCGCCGAAGACGACCCACAGCAATGGGAAGATGACCGCCGTGGCCAGGCCCGAGTCCAGGCCGATGAACAGGAAAATGAGGCCGACGATCGTGCCGAGCGCGCCATAGACCACAGTGGTGATCCGGATCCCTTGGCCGCCCTTGCTGAACTTCACGCCGAGCGTGATGGACAGCGCCGCGAGGCCGAGCGCGATGAGTGCGATCAGCACGAGGACGCCGGCCGCGATGTCGCCGCCTTCGCCGATCGCGCTGAACGGGTCGTCGGAGGACGAACTCAGGTCGTCCGCAGCGTCGGAGACGTCGTTGGCGATGGCCGCAACGTACAGCCAGCCGAGACCCGCCAGGATCTGCACCGCCGAGATGATGAACAGAAAGACGCGAGCGGTGACGAGCAGACCCGGCATCGACTGCGGCACCATCTGGTTGCCCCCCGGGTAACCGGGGTACGCCGGCTGCTGCGGGTAACCGTAGCCCTGCTGGGGCGGGACTCCGGGAGGGGCCTGCTGCGGGTAGCCGTATCCGGGAGCGGTCGGCGGTTGCTGGGGAGGCGGGCCGTAGGGGTTGTTCGGGTCGCCGAAACTCATGGCGGTCTTTCCTCCGTTGTCCGAGTGCGGGGACGCGCGGCACGGTGCGGAGGAGATCTGACTGAATGCGGTTCGTCCCCCCGGTACAGCCCGCGGCACTGCAGTCACATCGTTCTTTAGTGTGCTCTTACTTGTCCAGCCGCATTCCCTATGCGTTGTGCAAGTGCAACATCGCTGATCATGGGCGGATACGGGCGTGGATGGCGTGACGGAGGCCACGTGGGACCCGGATTGGAACCGGGAGGGCGTCATCCAGGAAGATGGGAGTCATGACCGCCCAGATTCTCGATGGCAAGGCCACCGCAGCCGCGATCAAGTCGGACCTGACCGCCCGCGTGGCGGCGCTGAAGGAGAAGGGCGTCACGCCCGGACTCGGCACGATCCTGGTCGGGGACGACCCCGGCAGCCAGAAGTACGTCGCCGGCAAGCACCGCGACTGCGCCCAGGTGGGCATCGCCTCCATCCAGCGCGAACTGCCCGCCACGGCCACCCAGGAGGAGATCGAGGCCGTCGTCCGCGAGCTGAACGAGGACCCGGCCTGCACCGGCTACATCGTCCAGCTGCCGCTGCCCAAGGGCATCGACGAGAACCGCATCCTGGAGCTGATGGACCCGGACAAGGACGCCGACGGCCTGCACCCGATGAACCTCGGCCGCCTCGTCCTGAACGAGCCGGCCCCGCTGCCCTGCACCCCCAACGGCGTCCTGACCCTGCTCCGTCAGTACGGCGTGGAGATCAAGGGCGCCGAGGTCGTGGTCGTCGGCCGCGGTGTCACCATCGGCCGCCCGATGCCGCTGCTGCTGACCCGCCGCAGCGAGAACGCGACCGTCACGCAGTGCCACACCGGCACCCGTGACCTGGCCTCGCACCTGCGCCGCGCCGACATCATCGTCGCCGCCGCGGGCTCCGCCCACCTGGTCCGCCCGGAGGACGTCAAGCCCGGCGCGGCCGTCCTCGACGTCGGTGTCTCGCGGGGCGCCGACGGCAAGATCGTGGGCGACGTCCACCCCGGCGTCGCCGAGGTGGCCGGCTTCATCTCTCCGAACCCCGGTGGCGTGGGTCCGATGACCCGGGCGCAGCTGCTGGTCAACGTGGTCGAGGCGGCGGAGCGCAGTGTCGGCTGAGCCGGGCGCCGGAAAGGCGCAGGAGATCCAGGGCGTCGAGGAGACCGGGAACACCGAGGACGTCGAGGAGATCGAGGTCCGGGATCCGGTGAGCGCGCCCGACGCGGAGGGCCGGCCCCGCCGGACCACCCGTCGCTTCCCGCTGTTCACCCGCGACACGGCACGCCCCGAGGGCGGCGGCCGCGCGGCGTCCGGCGATCTGCCGGCGCCCGCCCGGCAGTGGCCCGTGCTCGTCGTCCTGGGATTGGCCGGGGCCGGCCTGCTGGTCACCGCGCTCGACGCGTTCCGCGTCGGCACGCTGCTGGTCGGCGGAGCCCTGCTCGCCGCTGCGGTGATGCGGTGGCTGCTGCCGAGCGTCGGGATGCTCGCCGTACGGTCCCGCTTCACGGACATAGTGACGTACGGCGTGCTGGGCCTGGCGATCGTGATGCTGGCGATGATGGCGCAGCCCAAGCCATGGCTGGAGGTCCCGTTCCTCAAGGACACGCTGCACTTCACGGTGGAGAACTAGGAGCGTTCGACGTGACGGCGGTCCGCCCTCTCCCCCGAGGAAGGACGGACCGCCGTCTGCGTCAACCCTCGGGCACGGCGAAGGCGCTGTTCAACGCCTGTCAGTGCGCTGTGGCACGGAAGTGACCGTTCCGCTACGTCGGATACGCCGGGGGAACCAATGCGGCATGTCGTGTCGTCACCCGATCGGGTTCGGTTCGGAGGTGAGCGATGGGTGCGTGGCAGCCGCTGCCCGACGATCTGCCGTCGGAGGTGCGGCACTTCGTGGAGCAGTTGCGGCAGCTCAAGGACCGTACGGGCCTGAGCCTGGTCGCGCTGGGCGCGCGCACCGCGTACAGCAAGTCCTCCTGGCAGCGCTACCTCAACGCCACCCAGCCCCCGCCCCGGCAGGCGGTCGTCGCGCTGTGCCGGGTGGCGGGGATCGACAAGGACGAGGCGGAGCGCTTCGGGGTCCGCTGGGAACTGGCCGTGCAGGCGTGGCCCAAGCCGGTCACGGTGCCGGAGAAGACCGAGGGGGCGACGCCGGCCGTCGGTGGTGCGCAGGCCGAGGGTGAGGAGTACGAGGACGACCCCACCCTGCCCTGGTGGGACGCGCCGCCCAGGACGTCGGGGCCGCCGTCGCGCAGGCTGCTGATGGTGGCCGTCGTGCTCGCCGTGATGCTGGTGCTGGCGGCCGTGATCGGGGCCGTTGCGCTGGGGTGAGCCCGCCGTGGCGAGCGCGTCCGACTTGCCCGAATGGCAGGCATGTGGCGTGAGTGATCGTACATGTGATGTTTGTGTGCCGATGTGTTGACAAGTTCGCTGATTTACAAGGAATTCGTTCAGTAAGCGGGCTAGCGTGGTCGATCGGGACGTCCGGGGCGTCCCGTCGGCCTGCAAGGGCTTACTGCCAGGGTTGTGTCCGCCGGTGCGGGGAGCCGGTGGAACACTGGACGCTGTCCGGTGGGCGTGCGACGGTGCATGCCCACAGTCCCAATGCTCCCGTGCGCCCCCACCCCGGGAACTGAGATCCTTGCTGGGCGCATCCCTTTGGGTAGCCACATCGGGGACTCGGCAGAGGGCACCACGCGCGGGGGATCGCGTGAAACACCAGCACGAACCGGGGGGAAGAGGGGGGAAGCAATGCCTCGTTGGAGGGCCTTGCCGGATGAACTCGATCCGCAGGTCAGGGAGTTCGCGAGCCAGTTGCGTCGGCTCGTGGACCGCAGTGGTCTGAGCGTCGCGGCAGTGGCCGACCGCACGGGATACAGCAAGACGTCCTGGGAGCGGTATCTGAACGGGCGGCTGCTCGCGCCCAAGGGCGCGATCGTGGCGCTCGCCGAGGTCACCGGTACGAATCCGGTTCATCTGACGACCATGTGGGAGCTCGCCGAGCGTGCGTGGAGCCGTTCGGAGATGCGTCACGACATGACCATGGAGGCCATCCGGATCTCGCAGGCCCGCGCGGCCCTGAGCGAGTTCGGGGCACCCCCGGCGAACGCCAAGGGCGGCGCGAAGACGGGCAAGGGCGCGCACCGCGGCGGCAGCGCCACGACCGCCCCCAAGCCCGGGGTGGCCGGTCCGGCCGGCGTCGCACCGACCGTGCCGCCGTCCGTGCCGGTGCAGCCCACGGCGCCGGAGACGCGCGACTCCGCGGTCCGGGACGCTCCCGTGCGGGGCGCCGGCGGGGGCGACGGCCTGGACGCCGGGGCCTCCGGGGCCAACTCGTGGGGCCTCGCGGGGTATCGGGGACCGTCGCCGACGGGCGGCGGCCGTGCCACGGGAGCGTCCTCGGCATCCGGCGCGTCCGGTGTGTCCGGGCCGTCCGCCGCGGCGTCGGGGGCCGCATGGACGCCGGGGACGCCGAATCCGTACGGCGAGCCGCCGCAGGGGCCGCGTCCGGGGGCCGGGCCCTCCGGCGGGGGCGGTGGGAAGCGCCGGCTGACGATGTTCCTCGCGGGGGTCGTCGGGGTCCTCGTCGTGATCGCCGCGGTGTTCTACTTCACCGACGGCACCAGCGCGAAGAAGGACGACGAGGCCGCCAGGTCGCCCTCGCCGACCGCCTCGGCCGACACCGAGCTGCCGCCCGGCGTGAAGTGCAGCGGTGCCTCCTGCACCGGCAAGGACGCGGAGGTCATGGGGTGCAGCGGTGACCTCGTGACGACCGCCAGGACCGCGACCGTCGGCACGGCCGTGGTCGAGGTGCGCTACAGCAAGACGTGCGGCGCGGCGTGGGGACGCATCACGCAGGCCGCGCAGGGCGACGAGGTGGCCGTGACCGCGGGCAAGGCGAAGGAGACCGGTGCGATCACAGCCGTCGGCGACACGATCGCGTACACGCCGATGGTGGCCGTGAAGGACGCGGGCGAGGCGATCGCCTGCGCGACCCTGGCCGCGGGGCCGGAGGGCTGCACGCAGTAGCGGGGCGCCGCCGAGACCGGTGCCGAGGTGGCCGAGGGGGCGTGGCCCCTTCGGCCGCCGTTCGCGTTCCAGGGGTGTCCGCGCAGCCCCCGCGCCGCTCACCGTCCGGTCGCCGCGGCCGCCCCGCGCGGGCGGAATGAATTCCGGTGGGGCAGGAATGCGGCAGCGCAAAGTGGGCACGCGCACCGTACCCCCCACGGGAGTCCGGCATCGGTACCCCCACAGGCGGCCGCCCGGGTTTCCCTCTCCCGAACCGGGCGGCCGCCCCCTTCTGTGGCACTCGTGGCAGTTCTGTGGGGTGGGCCACACGCACCCGGCCGTGCGGGATCCCGGATGCGCGATAGCCTGACCGGTGGATCTCTCGACGCCAAGAGATCGATCATCTCTAGGTCGACAGGGCCTAGGTCCCGCACCCCGGGGGCAAGGACGCCCCACCGCCAGCTGTCATACGGAGAACGCAATGACCCGCACTCCCGTGAACGTCACCGTCACCGGCGCGGCCGGCCAGATCGGTTACGCCCTGCTCTTCCGCATCGCCTCCGGCCAGCTGCTCGGCGCGGACGTGCCGGTCAGGCTGCGACTTCTCGAGATCACGCCGGCGCTCAAGGCGGCCGAAGGCACGGCCATGGAGCTCGACGACTGCGCGTTCCCGCTCCTGCAGGGCATCGACATCAGCGACGACCCGAGCGTCGCCTTCGACGGCGCCAACGTCGCCCTCCTCGTCGGCGCCCGCCCCCGCACCAAGGGCATGGAGCGCGGTGACCTGCTGGAGGCCAACGGCGGCATCTTCAAGCCCCAGGGCAAGGCCATCAACGACCACGCCGCGGACGACATCAAGGTCCTCGTCGTCGGCAACCCGGCCAACACCAACGCGCTCATCGCGCAGGCCGCCGCGCCGGACGTACCGGCCGAGCGCTTCACCGCGATGACCCGCCTCGACCACAACCGCGCGCTGACCCAGCTCGCGAAGAGGACGGGCTCGACGGTCGCCGACATCAAGCGCCTGACGATCTGGGGCAACCACTCCGCCACCCAGTACCCGGACATCTTCCACGCCACCATCGCCGGCAAGAACGCCGCCGAGGTCGTGAGCGACGAGAAGTGGCTCGCCGAGGACTTCATCCCGACCGTCGCCAAGCGCGGCGCGGCGATCATCGAGGCCCGCGGCGCCTCCTCCGCGGCCTCCGCCGCCAACGCCGCCATCGACCACGTCCACACCTGGGTCAACGGCACCGCCGACGGCGACTGGGTGTCGATGGGCATCCCGTCCGACGGTTCCTACGGCGTGCCGGAGGGGCTCATCTCCTCCTTCCCCGTCACCACCAAGGACGGCCGGTACGAGATCGTCCAGGGCCTGGAGATCAACGAGTTCTCCCGTACCCGCATCGACGCCTCCGTCGCCGAGCTGGCGGAGGAGCGCGAGGCGGTCCGCTCGCTCGGCCTCATCTGACGGCCGTCCTCCGGCCCCGACACGCGATCCCCGGGCGGCTGCGGCCGCCCGGGGATCGTTGCGTCCGATCCCTCACGTCCCCTCGTCCCGGTCCGCCACGACCAACTCGGCCAGGTCCAGGAACGCGTTCAGCGTCGGTGTGCGCAGCCGGTCCAGCTCCCGGAACCCCGGCGCGTGCAGGGTCTTGTCGAACGGGACGGCGACCACCTGGTCGGCGCCGATGTCGAAGCGCGCGGCGAGGTCGTCCGGCACGGGGCGGCCGGAAACCCCCTCGACCTGGGTCACGACCATGATCGCTTCGTCCGCCAGGTGCCGCCGCCCGCTGCTGCGCAGCCGGTCGAGGATCCGCCACGCGGCGTCGAAGAACCAGCCGGCGCTGCCGCAGCACAGGATCAGCCGGTCGGTGAGATCGAGGACCGTGTCGGCCGACCGGTCGAGCCGCAGCGGCGCCCAGTCGGTGAGGACGAAGGAATAGTAGGGCGCGGTGCGCGCCAGCGCGTGGGTGTACGCCTGGGCGTGGACGAGGTTCGGACGGACGTGGCCCGGCGGGCATGCGGCGACTTCCAGGCCCGACGACAGGCGCGTGGTGTGGGAACGGACCTCCTCGTACGACGCTCCGGTCGGCAGGTCGGCCAGATCGCGCACGGTGGCCGGGTTCCGGCGGGTGAGGAAGGCGCCGAGGGCGGCCTCGTCGGCCGCCCCGTCAAGGGCGAGTACGGGCTCACCCCGGACAGCGGCGAGCAACGAACCCAGTGCCATGGTCGTGGTGGCCCGGCCGCTGTAGTGGTAGGCGCCGATCAGGGTCACGCGCCGAGCGTGGCGCAGGGGCTGCCGCAGGCGCGCCAGCCGGGCCTCCCGATCACGGCGGGCCGCGGCGAACCGGGGCGAGCGGATCGGAGGCGCGGCAGTGGGCGACACGGCGGTCGGCGGGAGGACGAGCGGCACCCGCACTGCCCGCGGGGCGTTGGAGCTGGGCTGTCGTGCCGGGACGTGCTCGTGGGCGATGTAATTGGCCAGGACGTCCGCGACCTCGCCGGCAGTGGGGCGCTCGGCGGGATCCGTGCCGAGACAGCGCAGTACCACCCGCCGCAGCGGAGCCCAGGTGTCGCCCTGCCACAGGTGCATGCCCTCGGGCTGTCCTGGCAGCTCCCACCCCGCCTTGCTGCTGACCAGCTGGAGCAGTTCGCCCAGCGCGCGCACGTTGTCCTCGGAGGTCGGCATGGGGCCTGTGCCCAGGTACTGGCCGGCCACCGCGCAGTCGGACAGGTCGGCGAACATGACCGTCCGCCGCAGCACGAAGATGTTCTCGGCGCTGAGATCCACGGGCACGATCTCGTGGAGGTGGCACAGGGCCAGCCCGCTCGCCAGATGCCAGCCGACCAGGAGCGCGGTGAGTTTGTCGAAGGGGGCGGTGCCGGTCCGGTGGGCCTGGTTGAAGAGATCGGCGAGCCGTGGCGGCGGCCGCGTACCGGAGTCGTCATGGACCGGGGCCGTTGCCAGCCAGAGTGCGCCGTCGGCGGTGTCGGTCCCCTCGGCGAGCACGGCGGGCGCGTAGTGCCCGGCCAGCGAGCGCAGAGCCGCGGACATCTGAAGGATCAAGTCGGAGGTGTCCAGGGGGAGATCGCGGCGTGCCACGTGCACCATGGCCCGGGTGCCCTGCCGGTCGATGCCGTCGTACTCCACCGTCCGCCGCAGCCGTCGTCGGGCGCGCAGCCGGTACCGGCCCAGCTGCCGGGGGTCGTCGCCGGTCAGTGGCTGCCAGCCGTCCGGGGAGGTGTCCCGCTGCAGCGGGCCTCGCTCCAGCCCGTGCACCCCTGGGTCGAAGGACACCCCGAACCGGGTCAGCAGACGTCGCTCCACGCTCGTGAACGGACGGTGCGACCCGGGAAGCTGTGCGGAGCCGTCCGGGTGGGCGAGCCAGGCCGGGAAATCGGGCGAGTTGCCGGCGAGTTGTTCCAGGTGCCGGCCGATGCTGCGGCTGGTGCGCAGGAGTTCGGACTGCGGGACCGCGTCGAGGAGCACCGACCTCGACGCGTCGGAGAAGTCGAAGACCTGGTGTTTGGCGGGCAGTGGGCCCGGCACCGGTGCGGGATGCGGCCGCATCAGACCGCCGAGGAAGACCTCCGCGAGGTGGGAGGTCCGCGCCCGCCACGGGACCGCCGTCTGCACGAGCCGCATGACCGGCACCGTGAGCGGCGACACGGCCGCCAGATGGGCGGCGAGCCGGTATGCCTCCGGGCTGGCCGCGTCCCTGAAGTACTGGGCGTCGCCCGGGCCGGGGGGTGCGGTGACCGCGTCGCCGTACCGCCGCGGTCGGGTCAGCAGCGGCAGTTCGACCGTGGCGCCGGGTGAGGCGAGCAGACGGGACCAGTTCCGCAGGGACGTGGCCGTCGGCTCCAGGACCGGGACCGGTACGCCACCGAAGCGGGCGAGGTCGGGCGGCAGAACCGGGTCGGTGATCTCCCAGGAGGTGTTGGCTCCGCCGATCCGCCGGGTCGTGGCCTGCCAGCGCTCCGCTTGGATGCCGGAGCCCTCCCACAGGTCCGGCGGCAGGGTGTGCAGCAGGGCGGCGGGGCCTCGGGAGGCCCAGACGGACAGCAGGTCGTGCAGGGCGCCGCTGCGCCAGGAGGCGCCCATGCCGTCGCTGACGACGAGGACGAGGGTACGGCCCGACGGGTCGCCGACCGCGCTCAGCGGCACGGGGGCGCTGTCGCGGCGGAACGGGCGGGCGTGCAGGCGTGGTTCATCGGAACCGCTCGTGTCGAGCCCCAGGACGCGGGTGACGGCGAAGGCCCCGAGGCGTTCGAGGAGGGTGCGGAGTTCGGCGCCGAGGCGGTGCCAGAGCAGCATCGACAGGCCGTCGTCGATGAGCAGCACGAGATGGAGCCACCGCTCCTGCACGGGGCGCAGCACGACGTCGGGCAGGAGGGTCTCGGCGAGTTCGGTGGCGGTGCGCTCCTCGTCGATCTCCAGTCGGTGCGGGCTGGCCTGACGGCGTCGCAACGGCCGCAGCGCCCGGCCCAGTTCGAGCTCGCCGGTGAGGGCCTTGTTCTCGGGGACCCGCACGGGGAGCGCCTTGCCCGGCCCGGGGTCCTGCCGCAGCCGGATCTCGGGGATCGTCGGCAGGGGCTGCTGGGCGGCCGCGTAGAGGGAGGGCGCGGCGAGGTCGGGCAGGTCCGGATCGTCGGGATCGGGCTCCGGCGCGGTCGGGGACGACACGGCCTTCTCCGGTGCGTCGTGGGCCGGCGGCTGCGGCAGCGGCTGCTCGACGCGCGCGAGCCGCTTCAGTGGCGCCCGAGCCCCACCGGGCAACCGTCGTGCCAGCCACAGCACGTCCAGCACCTGATCGGCGTCGAGCTCCTGTCCGGCGGCCGCCAGCACCCGCAGCGCCTCGGTGAGCCGTGTACCACCCCCGCCCGCACTCACGACGCCTCCGCCCGCACGACGCCCACCGCTGTCACAGTGCCCCGGTCAGCTGGTGCAGAACGGCGTCCAGCAAGCCCTCCGCGTCCAGGTCCACCCCGCCGTTGCGCAGGAAGACCGCGTTGAGGAGTTGGTCCGTGGCCAGTTCGCCCGGGGCGCGGCGGCGCAGGAAGGCCTCGATCAGGTCGTCCGCGTCGCGCAGGGCGTCCTCGCCGAGGTGCGCGGTGACGATGGCGCGCAGGCGGGCCTCGTCCGGCACCGGGAGGGCGAGGCGGACGCAACGGCGCAGGAAGGCCGGCGGGAACTCGCGCTCGCCGTTGCTGGTGATGACCACGACGGGGAATTCGGCGCACTGGACCCGGCCCTGGTGAACCGTCACAGTGCCCCGGTGGTCGGCCGTGCGGACCTCGATGTCTGCCATGTCCTCGGGAAGACGGGTCAGTTCGGGAATGTCGAAGTAGCCCTCCTCGAAGACCGTGAGCAGGTCGTTGGGCAGGTCGACGTCGCCCTTGTCCATCTCGTCGATGAGCAGTGCCCGTGGGGTTGCGGACGGGACGAGCGCCGAGCCCAGCGGGCCCAGCCTGATGAACGTGCCGATCGACGGCTCGCGTTCGCCACGGTCGCGGCTCAGCGTCGTCTCACGCAGACGGCCGATCGCGTCGTACTGGTAGAGAGCCTCCCGTACCGTCGACCGGCTGTTGATGGACCAGCGCAGCAGCCCGCCGAGCCGAAGCTCGTGCGCGACCGCCCGCGCGAGCGACGACTTGCCGGTGCCGGCCGGTCCTGTCACCAGCAGCGGGCGGCGCAGATGCAGCGCGGCGTTGACGATGTCGGCGTGTTCCGGCTGGATCAGATACGGGAGTTCGGGGCGGAGGGCCGGTGTCGGGCTGAACCGGCGCCAGGGCGGCGCCGAGGGCAGTGCGACGTCACGGGGGACGCCATCGCCGCGGAAGAGGCGCCAGTCGGCCTCGAAGACGGAGGTCATGCGCTCTCCTGTGGTTCGCTCAGATGCAGTCTGGGGACGGTGCGGTCGGCGTCCGCCCACGCGAGAACCGGGCGGCCGGGGAACTCCGGGGCACGGGTGCCCCGGGCATTGGCCCGGTAGATCCTCACCCCGTCGGGCAGTTCACGGGTGGCGACGTCCGACATGTGCTTGGTGACATGCGAGGGCGTGTCCCGGCCGCGGTCCCACACCACCACCGGTATGCCCACGGCGAGACAGATCTGAACGATGGCGTCACGCGGCCCCGGCGGCACGTCGACGGACACCCGGACCGTGTCCAGCCGGCCCATCAGCTCGTAGTAGATCTGATGAGGGTCCTGCGTCGGGTCCGAGACGACGAGTGTCTCGCCGGAATCGAGCTGTCTCCACCGCTCTCGCCAGTCGGGAAGGAAACGCTCGTGCCGGCGCAGGAGTTCCGGGCAGTGCACGACCAGCGGGAACTCCACGCCGAGTACGCCCGGCACGACCTCGCCCGGTACCTGGGCCGCCCACTCGTCGACCGGCAGGTTCAGATCGGCGCGGTCCACCAGGACCTCCACCAACGGCCGCCCGCCGTCCTGTGCGGAGGGCGTGAGGGCCTCCATGACGCGCAGCAGCTCGCGGGCCGCTCGGGACGCCGCGTACGAGGCGCTGCTGTCCGCCGACACCTGCCGGAGCCCGGTTCCCTCGTCGCACCAGATACGCAGCCGGTGCCGGCCCCGCCCGGCCCGCGCCACCTGGACCAGGACCCGCTTGCGCGGGGCACGGCCGCGCAGCACACGGGACCAGTCCTGGGCGTCCGAGCGCCGCTCCCGCAGAGCCGCCTCCGGGATGCCGAGCCGTACCCGCACACCGTCCGACCACAGCCGCAGTTCCGCCTGCCGGGGCGGCGGGCACAGCACGGCGACGTACTCGACGACCCTGAGCAGCGCCGGGACCCGTACCTCGCCGTCGTCGGAGTAGCCGTCCCCGGACAGCTCCTCCAACTTGTCCAGCAGGACGTCCAGGGTGCCCCCGTCCGCCGGGACCGTGACCCGTTTGGCGGCCTCACGCACCGCCTCGGGGATCCGCTCCAGCACCGGACGGTCGACCTTGCGCAGCAACTGGTGCAGCCGGTGGCGTTCGCGCGGTGAGAGCAGGAGCGGAGTCGGGGAGAGCCGGCCGGCGACCAGCAGGCGGTCGGTGGCCGCGGGGTTCCTGGGCCGCAGGATCTCGCTGAAGGCCGCCAGGGCACGAGGGTGACGGAGCAGAAAGGTCACGAACTCCTCGATGGGGGGCGGGCTGACGGGGCTGCCCTGCCCGACGTCGCACGCGAGCGCGAGCTGGCGGGCGGTGTCGCCGAGCGAGTACGGCGACGGCAGGGCGTTGCGGACCGCGTTGACGAGCATGCCGAACGCGGGCTCGTCCCGGTCGATGTCCTCGCTGTCCTCGGCATCCTCGCCGAGGAGGACGCCGAGTGGCCGCAGTTCGGCCTCGATGCGCTGCCAGGGGATGCCCCAGCTGCGCCGGATCAGATGCTGTGGACTGTGCGGCAGCGGCGCGCCGCCGGCATCGCACGGCGGCATGAAGTGCGCGGCGACGAGTCCTACGACGGCCCCGTCCTGCTCGGACCACAGCGGGCCGCCGCTGTAGCCGGGGCCGACCGCCATGCCGGTGCCCTCGCCGTCGAGATAGCCGATCGGGCCGTCGAGGGCCGCGACCCGCAGATCGGCGAAGGTCGCACTGTGCCCGCTGCCGTGCCAGGCGCGGACCCTTTGGCCGGGCACCATGGCCGTACGGCGATCGGGCGCGGGTGCCCAACCGGGCGGCGCGTCGATCCGCAGCACCGCCAGGTCGCCGTGCCACTCCCCGTCGCCGTCCCGCACGGCTCCTCCGTCGCGGGCGCGCGGCTCGATCCAGTGCGCCACACGCGCGGGGTACTGCTCGGTCTTCCGCGCTCCTTTCACCTCGACGAACAACTCGTCGAGCCGGGGCGGCCGAGGCTCGAACATCGACCTGCCCAGAGCGTCGTTGACGACATGTGCGCAGGTGAGCACCGTGTCGACGCCGAGTACGACCGCCGCGCCCGCCGTCTTGCCGTCTGCCGTCCGGCGCACGGTCGCCACTCGAGGCCCTGCCCCGTCCCCGGGCCCTGTCCCGATCTGCTTGAACCACCCCACGGTCACTCCGCGCCGGGTGTCGGCTTCCAGCTGGCGCTGACGGTGAGGTGCGCCTGCCCGTTGCCACCGACGATGCCGAGCTTGAGGTCCTGCCCGACCTGCACGCCGAAGGTCACACTGAACTCGCTCGGCGGATTCGGTACGGCCGAGGCGGCGTCGTGCACCTCCTGCAGCAGCGGCCCGAGCGGTCTGAGCGCGCCGCGCAGCGCACCGGCCGCCAGGTTGGCGACGGCTCGGCTCCCGCCTGTGGCGACGGGGACGGCCTGCCCCATGCCCTCGGGGAGGTCGTCGTCCCGTCCGGGGAGCGGTTCGGCGGCTGCCGTCGAGGGAGTGAGCAGGAACCTTACGGGCGTACCGTCGTTGAACTCTGATTCCAGATAGGTGGACACGACGCCATTGTGACGTAACTCCCATAGGTGAAAGGAGAGTTCACGACGACCGGCGCATCCGCGTGCAGCGGAGGACGGAGGGTGCGTGATCGTCGTGCCGCCCACCGACTCGTCACCTCGCAACCACCCCACCATCACCGCTGTCGCGGCCCAAACCCGAGTTTTTCGCCAACTCTCCGTCCGCTGACCGAATCACGGCGTCGAGGCGGCTCCGTGTTCGAGCGTCGGGTCTGACCTCACGGTCGTTCGCCGGGGTGCGGGCGTGCCGGGCGCGATCCGCCGTGTTCGGTGAGGGGCGGGACGTAACGGAGGGGTGGGGTGACGGGGCGACCAACCTGGCATTCCGTAACTACCGGCCAGTACCCCCGGTATGGCGCAATCCGCTCGGCGTGAACCTTCGCCCTGCCACCATCGACACCCATCGAAAATCCAGGCGTCAGGACTGCGGCGGGGGACTGGCCATGGGGCTGCTCGGAAATGAGCTGGCGTTCGCACAGACGCTGACTCCCCAGGAGCACGAGGGCGTCATGGCCCTCGGTCATCACAAGCGCTATCCGGCCGATGCCCATCTCCTCACCGAGGGCGACCGGTCCAGTCACGTCGTGATCATCATTCGGGGGTGGGTGACCGTGTCCGTGGCGACGGACCGCGGGGCCACCCGGCTGATACTCGGCCTGCGCGGCCCGGGTGAACTGCTGGGCGAGATGGCCGCGCTGGACCAGCATCCCCGCAGCGCCACCGTGCGCGCGCTGGGCCCCACAGAGGCCCAGGTCATAGCCGGCGACGCGTTCCGACGCTTTCTCGCCCTGCACCCCCGGGTCAGCGGTCTGGTGATACGCCAGCTCACCTTCCGGCTCCGCAGTGCCGACCAGGAGCGGTCCGCGCTCGCCTCGCTCACCGTGCTCCAACGCCTGGCCGGCCGGCTCATCGAGCTGTCCGGAGCGGACACCTCCGGCCCCTACGCCCCGTCCGCGGCGGCCCCGTCGAGCGGCACCGCCGTCTCCGGCCCCGTCGTCCAGCTGGCCCAGGACGAGCTGGCCGCCACCATCGGCGCCACCCGCGAAGCCGTCGCCAAGGCGCTGCGGCTGCTGCGCACCCAGAACATCGTGCGCACCGGCAACCGGATGGTGGAGATCCTCGATCCCGCCCTGCTCGCCCTCCTCGCGGACGGTCATCAGGAGTAGACCCACGCCCCGCCGTGTGTAAACGGCTACAGACGCATCTCCTTCCGGCACCGACCCTGAGGGGACGGACCCTTCGGCCGACGACCCGTCACGGGCCGTCCGGACGGTGGCCGCCGAGGTTCCTCGGCGCCGGCCATCAGCACCAACCACCTCTTCGGCAAGCGAACAGATCATGCAGGGGGCACGGGTGAACCACGACGCACCGGAACTCACCGAGGCGCACTACGAGTTGGTGATCAGCGTCGACGCCAGACGTTCCGGCGAGTACGACGACGTCGACAAGCCGCGGATGCGCGCCCGGATCTACCGGGTGCTGGAGACGGCCTTCACCCATGCCAAGGTCGCGCGCGACGCCGTGCACCTGGAGGACCGCGGCGACGGCGTGCTCGTGTCGGTCGCCGGGCGGATCGCGGCGAGCCGGCTGCTCGGCCTGTGGCTGGTCGAGGTGCACGAGAAGCTGCGGGACGAGAACCGCGGCCTGGCCGTACCGCTCGGCCTGCGCATCGGCATGCACGTCGGCCCGGTCCGCCACGACGCGCGGGGCATCAGCGGCCGTGCCGTCGACCTCGCCTGCCGGCTGGCCGACTCCTCCGTCGCGCGGCGGCTGCTGGACACGGAGAAGGCGGACCTCGTGCTGGTGACCTCGCAGTCCCTGTACGAGGACGTGGTCAGCGCCGGCGGCAAGTTCATCGAGCCCGCGCACTACGCACCGGCCCGGCTGGCGCTCAAGGAGGGCGAGGTCACCGCCTGGTTCCAGCTGCCCGGGCGGCCCGCTCCGGCGATCCCCGGGGCCATGCCGGCGCCCTCCGGCCCCGAGCCGGCCGCCGCGGCCGACGACCGGCTCGACGACGACCCCGGCGAAGGCGACGAGGACGGCTTCGAGGCCGTGGACACGGAGGGCCACCGGCCCGGTCACGTCGGGATTCATCAAAACGTCAGGCGCGACGCCTTCCATAACGAGCACAACGTCTACCGCGGCACCGTGCAGATGGGCGGGTCCGGCAACCAGGCCACCGAGAAGGGGAGGGGCTGAGCCGAGTGAGCGACGACGAGCAGGGCGGCGCGGCGGACGACGCCCCGGAGGAGCCCGGCGGGGGCCGGTCGTCCGACGACGGCCGGAAGAGCGGCGACGACAGGAAGGGCGACGACCGCAAGCGCGATCGGGACGGCAGGAAGAGCGGCGACGACCGCAGGCAGGGCCGCGACGGCCGGGACCGGGACGACGCGGACGACTCCGACGAGGAGAAGACCGCCGAGGACGAGGAAGCGGAGAAGGAGAAGGAGCGGGAGGCGGAACGCGAGCGCGCCGCGGGCCGGTTCAAGGAGCGCACCCGCGACCCCCTCGCCGACGACCAGGGCGAGGAGGGGCCCACCGACCTCGCCGCCGCGGCCCGCACCCGCAGGGCCACCCGGCTGCTGTTCGACGTCCGCCGCGACCTGATCAGCTTCGCCCACTCACGGCTCCAGAGCGCCCACATCGGCGACAACATCAACCTCATGCTCGGCGCCCGCCGTCCCGGCGCCGGTATGCGCAGCGGCCCCGTCCCCGAGGAGGAACTGCGCAGGCTGCGCCGGGCGCACGTGCCGCCGGAGGGGTACGTACGGCTGCGCAACACCCTGCGCGCCCGGCGCCTGCTGGTGCTCGGTGCCGCGCCCGGCACGGGGCGTACGAGTACGGCGCTCTCCCTGCTCGACGAGGTCACCACCGCCGCGGCGAACGGCACCGACGAGGAGCCCGCCGCCCGCCTGCGCCGGGTCGATTCCGACGGCGGGATCCGGCAGTTGGCCGAGACGCTCGACGGCGAGGGCGGCCAGGCGTGGCACGGCACCGGCCATCTGCTGGAGCTGTCCCTGAACCGGCCCGACGCGCTGCCCCCGGACGAGATGGACCTCGACGAGCTCGCCGCGGCCCTGGCCCGCCGGGACGCCTTCGCGGTGATCGTCGTCACCGTCGGCTCGGCGGCGAACCCGCTGCTCGCCGGACGCTACGGCATGCTCTGCCCGCCCGCGCCCACCGACGAACTGCTCACCACGCGGCTGCGCGAGCGCCTGGAGGAACGTACCTCCGAGGCACGCGAGGACGCCGCGTCCCTGGACGACCTGCTGGCCCGCGCGGCCGACCTCGCGGCCCGGGACGAGGTCACGGACGCGGTCGGGCTGACCGATCTGCGGCCCGCCGAGGCCGAGTTGCTGGCGTCGCTGCTGGCCGGGCACGTGCTGGGGGACGTCTCCTACGACGACCTGCTGTCCGGTTGCCGCAGCATCGCCGCCGAACAGGCCCAGGAGTGGTTCGCGGGCGTGGACCGGGCGCTGACCGCGCCGCCGGCCGAACCGGAGCGGCCGGACCGTGCCCGGACGCGCTCGGGCACGGCGACCCTGTTCCATCCCGTGGCGTTCCGGATCGCGCTGGCCGTCCTCGGCGGTGCCTCGCACAGTGCCGTGGCTGCCGCCGCCCACCTGCTGACCTGGGAACTGTCGGTGCAGTCCGACCCGGACAACACCCCGGCCCGCCCGCTGTTCTGCGACGACCCGGAAGCCGACGTGGCGCTCTCGCGCGCCGAACTGACCGACGGCAAGGTCGAGGTGGACGGCCACGACGTGCCCGCGCGGCTGATCTTCTACCGGGGTTCCGCCCTGCCGTCCGCCGTGCTGACCGAGCTGTGGGACCGGCACTTCCCGGTCCGGGCGCCGGTGGTGCGCTGGCTGCGGCTGCTCGCGGACGACCCGCGCTCCCAGGTGTGGATGCGCGCCGCGGTCGCCGCCGGAGAGCTGTGCGTACGGGACTTCGACCACGGCTACACCGAGCTGGTCCGCCCGCTCGCCGACGCCACCACCAACCGCCGGCTGATCTTCGCGGCCACCACCCTGGACCAGGCCGCCGGGCACGACTCGCACCGCAGGGCCGTGCACAAGCTGGTCGGCGACTGGAGCAGGAAGGGCACCGCCTCCCAGCGCTGGACCGCGGCCTGGGCGCTGGGCTACGGCAATGCCGCCGCCACGACCGACGACACCCTCGACGCGCTCGCCAGGATCGGGGTCCGTGACGACGGGGAACTGGCCGGCGTCGCCTCCCACAACGTCGTACGGCTGCTGGTGCTGCCGGATGCGGCCGAGGTGCTGGAGCGGATGACCGAGTGGACTCACCACAAGCGCGAGCCGTACCAGGACCTGGGGCTCGCGGCGACCGTGCGGCTCGCCCTGACCACGGTCGACGAACTGCTGATGGACCCCGACTCGCCGGCCGAGGACAGCGACTGCGCGTGGGGGGACCGCGGGGACTGGCCGGTGCTGCTCGCGCTCGCCGCCATCCGGCCCGAACTGGTGCCCGCGATGGCCGACTTGATGTGGACCGCGCTGAACACCGCGCGGTCGAAGGACGTGGCGATGGACTCGCTGGAGGAGCTGCTGCGCTCGGCCGAGCGCAAGAGCGGCGCCGAGTGGACCCGGCCGGGGCTGGCGGCGCTGCTGCCCGCGCTGTCGACCGAGGAGCACGACCGGCGGCGGCTGGACTGGCTGCTGCGCCGAATGATGAACGACCCGGAGAAGCCGCTCCCCGAGCCGAAGGCGCGCGACCTGTGGTGGCTCGCCGTCGAGCCGGAGGGCAGGCCGCGTCAGGCACGGCCGCGTCGGGACAGGACGCGGGAGGAGGAGAGGCATGGCTGAGAACGAGGACCGGGCGCCTGAGTCGGAGGAGACGGAGGGTCCCGAGCCGACGGCGCCGGCGGGCCCGTTCCTGCGGGACTTCAACCCGCTGACGGACGGCTATCCACGGGTGAGTCCGCGCTCGGCGGTGGTGCAGTTCTACCGGAACGGCGGCTACACGGTGAAGCGGGCCTCCGGGGTCCAGCACGTCGACAAGCCGGTGCTGGCCCGGCCGCACAGCATCTGCGAGATCGCGCTCGGCACCTATGTGACACCGCTCCAGATGGAGCTGCCGGCCGCGGGCGGGACCACCTTCTTCAAGGCGGAGGTGGACATCGAGTGGGCGGTGACCGACCCGCATCTGGCCGCTCTTGAGGTCGTCACCGACGTCGCCAACCGGCTCACCTCCCCCGTTCTGGAACGGCTGCGGGAGGTCACCACGACCTACCGGGTGACCGAGGCCGAGCAGGCCAACCGGGCGATCACCCGTGAGTGCGCGGGCGGGCGCTGGGCCGACCTCGGCTCCGAACTCGGCCTGCGGGTACGGCTGTACGTCAGGCTGCGGGTGGACGACCGGACCATCGAGCACGCGGACGAGGAGCGGAACGCGCACGCCCAGGCCAAGGTGATCCGGCTGCGGCAGGAGTCGTACCGGCGCATGCTGCAGGGCGGGGAGCTGGAGCAGCTCAGCTTCATGCTGGCGGCCGACCCCGAGGGCGCGAAGGACTTCCTGGAGAAGATCCGCCAGGAGGGCAGGCAGGACGAGAAGGACCGGGTCGCCCGGCTCTTCGCCATGGCCCAGCGGGGCGAACTCGCGACCGTGGACGTGGAGACGCAGGTCCTCAACCTGCTCAACCAGGGCGACGGCCGGCCCATGGTGGGGCCCATCGGGACCGTGCCGGCGCGCCGGCCCCGGGAGCTGGAGGCGTCCGCCGGCGACCGGCAGTTCAACCCGGACTGGGCCTCGGACGAACCGCCCAGGCGCCGGCCCCACCGGCCGGCACCGCGCCGGGGCGAGTCCGACGGGTACCGGGGGGACGACGGGTACGGAGGCGACGGGTACGGCTCCGACCGGTACGGAAGCGATCGGTACGGGTCCGACCGGCGCGGGCCCGGGCGGGGCGGTCCCGACCGGGGCGAGCGGTACGACGCGCGCGACGACGCCGAGTCCGACGAGTCCGGCGCCGGGGCCCGCAGGCGGACGTACCGCGCGGAGCCGTACGCCCCCTACGGGGACCACGACGACGACCCGCGCTCGCGGGACGGACGCCAGGGCCACCGGCCGGGTCCCTCCGCGGACCACGACGACGCCCCGCGCATCGGCGACCGGACCCGCACCCAGCGGCCGGGTGGCTACGCGGACCGGGGCGACGACTCGCTCATCGGTGACCGGACCGGGAATCAGCGGCCGGGTGGCTACGCGGACCGGGGCGACGACTCGCTCATCGGTGACCGGACCGGGAATCAGCGGCCGGGTGCCTACGCGGATCACGACGACGAGGCCCGCGCCCGGGACCGTCGTCGGACCTACCGGCCCGAGCCCTACCGCCCCGACGACGAGGTCGAGGTGCGGCGGTTGCCGCGGCGGCCGGAGCTCGGTTCCGCGGGACCGGTCCCCGGTGCCGAGCCGGAGGACGGGCCGCGCTCCGGTGAACGGCCCCGGACCTATCGGCCGGAGCCGTACTACCCCGACGACGAGCGGGAGTGGGAGCGGTCGCGTCGCCGCAGGCGCGCCGAGGACGACGGCTGGTCCTGGGCTGAGGAGGACCGATGAGCGCCGAGGGCGGCGCACGGACCTCCCCCGACCCGGTCGTGCTTGTGCCGGACGGGGGTCGGCACTGCAACGACCGGGCGGGGGAGCGCATCGTCGCCGAGCGGTTGCTGGCGACGGTGCGGGAGGACCTCGGCCGCGCCGACTCCAAGGCGGCCGTGCTCCTCTCGGGCACGCTGGCGCTGCCCGCCTTCCTGGCCGGGTGGCGCGGCGCCCCCGGCTGGGACGGGCTCGCCGACCTGACGCTGGTCCTGTCCGGCGTGCTCTGGGCCGTCGCGGTGGCCGCGCTGGTCGCGGCGCTGATGCCGCGCACCGGCACGGTCCGGGGCGGGGACGGGGTGACGTACTTCGGCGACCTGGTGGACTCCCGCGACCTCGCGGGGCTGTCCGCCCGGGTCGGCGAGGCCGGGCGCGACCCGGCCAAGTGGCTCCTCGTCCAGGCCGTCGACGTCAGCTCGATCCTGTCGGCCAAGTACCGGGCCATCCGCTGGGGGGTGGGCGCGCTCGCCCCGTCGGCGGCGCTGGCCGTGCTCTGGGGACTGACCTCGGGCTGACCACGGGGGCGCACGCGCGACGGATGTACCACCGCGCCCGCGCCAACGCATCGCCGTTCACGGCACGCACGCGCACCAGCGGCGACGCACACGCGTCACCACCTACACGCCACAAGTGAATCAAGAACCTCCAGATCGAACTTCGAGCACCGAGCGCGAGCACGCGCACAACAACGCACCGCAAGCACGAACTTCACGCACGTATGTCGAGGACCAAGGGGACGGCCGTGGGAAGAGTCACGGGAAGACGGCAGACAGGAAGGCCACGGGTGCGCCGGGCCGCGGCCTCGGTGCTCGGCGGCACCGCGGTGTTCGTGTCCCTGTTGGCACCGGCCGGTCAGGATCCGGTGCCGGCGGCGGACTCCACCCCCGCGTTCCCGGCCGTCGACTACGCGGTGGCCGTGGACGAGTCGGCCAGTCTCGCACCCGAGGACATGAGGGCCGAGAAGGCCGCCGCCAAGCGGATCGCGCTCGGCGACGTCTCCTCGTCCTCGCGGGTCACCGTGTTCGGCTTCGCCGCCGCGGAGAAGGCCGGCCAGCGTGTGGTGGACCCGGTGTGCCCGCGCACCACGCTGGACGCGGCCGGCCGCGAGGAAGTCGGCCGCTGCGTCGACGAACTGCGCGGCCGCAAGAAGAGCGAGGGCACCGGAACCGATCTCCCGACCGCCATCCGGCAGGGCGTGGACGACCTCACCGACGGCTCCGACGCCTCGGTGCCCCGGGTGCTGTTCCTGCTGACCGACGGGAAGATGGACGTCGAGGACAGCTTCAAGTACGGCGACCCCGCGCACCGCGCGGCCGAGGGCGAACGCCAGTTGAAGGCGGCGCTGAAGGAGGCCGCCGCGCAGAACGTCCAGATCTGGCCGCTGGGCTTCGGGCCCGACCCGGACAAGAAGCAGCTCGACCAGATCGCCGCCGGCGGCTACCAGAAGGGCTGCGTCGAACTGCCCTCCGCCTCGCCCAGGGCCCACAAGGTCGACGGGGCGAAGGACGTCGGCGGCACACTGGAGCGGATCTTCGCCGCCGCGCACTGCCTGCGCCACGAGGAGGGCCCCAGCAAGCGGCCGCCGGCCACCCTGGAGATCGGCATCTCCCCGCTGGCCACCGTCGGCAGCATCGTCGTCGACAAGGGCGACCCCGAGGTGAGGATCAGCTACATCGACCCGGCCGGCGACAAGATCCCCACCACCTCCGGGCGTTACAAGCAATCCCGCTTCGAGCTGGCGGGCGGCACCGGCACCGTCGAGGCGCTGAAGATCGTCGACCCGCTGCCCGGCACCTGGAAGGTGAAGGCCGAGGCCCCGGAGGGCCACCGCTCGCTGCCGGTCGCCGTCAGCGTGCTCTGGCAGGGCGAGCTGCGCGGCGCCATCACCATGGACCCGCCCTCGCCGCAGGCCGGTGAGAAGGTCACGGTGACCATGCGGCTGCAGACGCGTGAGGGCTACGAGATCAGGGACCCGCGCGACTACGAAGGGCTGCGCGTGCGCAGCGAGCTGACCGGCGACGGCTTCTCCGCGCTGGCGCTCGACCTCGCCGACAACGGCAAGGGGCCCGACCCCGACGCCAGCGACGGCTCCTTCACCGGCACGGTGACCATCCCCGAGGACGCCGACGGGGCGCTCACGGTCAGTGCCACGCTGACCGCCTCCGGGCTGAGCGCCGACACGCGCAGCGAGACCGGCAAGGTCGCGCCCGGCGAACTGCCCGTCAAGGCACCGCTCGAACTGCCCGAGGGCAGCACCCACCCCGGCGGCACCGTCACCGGCACGATCGACGTCAGCAACACCACCGACGCCCCGCACACCCTGCGGCTGTCCGTCGCCGACGTGAAGGACGGGCTGCTCTCCGTCGAGCCGAAGCAGATCACCCTCAAGCCCGGCGAGCAGGGCACCCGCGAGGTCACGGTCCGGGTCTCCCCGAAGAGCGCCTTCGGCGACCGCCTCGGCGACGGCCTGGACCTCTCCGGCACCTTCACCGTCGTCGACACCACCGACGACGACCGCATCCTCGAACGCGCCCCGGTCTCCGTACGGGTCACGCCCGAGCCCGGGATCTGGGACAAGTACTGGTGGGCGTTCGTGGCCGGCGCCGTCGTGCTCGCGCTCGCCGTCGTCGGGGCCGTCGCCTGGCTGGGACTGCGCAGGCGCCGGCGGGACCCGTCCGGGCTGATCCTGCAACTGGTCTCCGCGGACGGCACCGTCGTCAACGAGCACCGGGCCGGGCACGGCAACAACAAGCAGTGGTACGAGTTCGCCGTCGCCGAGGCCCACCGCAGCCCGCGCATCGAGCGGCGCGCGCACGGCCCGTACGCCGTCCGGCGCAGGCGGGAGGGCGGCGCGGTGGTCCGCAAGGGCAGCAGCCGCAGCGCGCTGCCCACCAACGGCCAGGTCCAGCTGACCGACACGCTGAGCCTCGCGCTCGGCGGGACCCCCGGACAGGGGCCACGCCCGACGCAGGGCGCCTTCGCCGGCGGCCCCGACCCGAGGCCGTCGGCCCCGGGCGGCGGCGCCTACGACGACTTCCTGTGACCCCGGGGGCGGGCCGGACCCGGCACCCCCGGCCCGCCCTCATCGCATCACCGCCGCGCGGCCGGCCCGCCGCGCGGCGTCACGGACGTACCCAGCACAGACCTGCGGCCCCGGTCGGCCGTACAGCGGGGAGGAAACCATGAAGATCTTCCAGCCGATGCTCTTCGTCGGCCTGGGCGGCACCGGCGGGCTCGTCGGCGCCGAACTGGAACGCAGACTGCGCGCCGAACTGTGCGGACCCGACGGCATGGCACTGCACCGGCAGAGCGGCCACGCCCCGTTCCAGCTGCCCGACTGCCTGCAGTTCGTGTACGCCGACTACAGCGAGAGCGACCTCCAGCGGCTGCCGCAGTTCAACGTGGACCCGTCGCTGCGGGCCGCGTACGCCCGGACCTCACGGGCCACCCACAACCTGCTGCCGAACTTCGACGCCTCCCCGGAAGTGACCAAGATGCTCCGGGCGGTGCTGCGCGACGAGGTCGCCGACTGGCTGCCGCCGCGCATGGACGAGCCCAAGGTCACCCCGCTGCACGCCGGCGCAGGCCAGCTGCCGACCGTCGGCCGGGCGGCCCTGTTCGCCACGCTCCGGCACGGCCTCGGCCCGGTCCTGGAACCGCTGCTCCAGGCCATCGACGCGATCGCCAAGTCGGCGGGCGAGCTGAGCGAACTCGGTGGCGGCAAGGTCAACGGCTGCGACGTGTTCGTCGCCTTCTCGGTGGCCGGCGGCACCGGCGCCGGGATCTTCCTCGACTACCTGCACCTCATCAACCACGCCTTCCAGCTGCGCCGCTTCGACGGCGTGAAGATCTACCCGCTGGTCGTCATGCCGTCGTCGTTCTCCGCGGCGACCGGCGGCGGGCGCGAGGCGGAGCTGAACGCGGCCCGGTCCCTGGTCGACCTGTTCCGGCTGGTGGACACGCAGAACGCGCCCTCGGAGGGCCACGAGATCGGCGACCTCGACCAGGAGCTCGGGCTCGGCGTCCGCTACCCGGGCACCACCCCGATCCGGCTGCGCACCGGCATCCTGCCCACCGCGTTCCTGTTCAGCCCCACCGCCGGCATCCGCGCCGACGACCTGCGCCGCTCCATCGTGTCCCTGGTGATGTCGCTGATCGGCACCGAGCTGGGCGACGGCCGCGCCCGGGGCCGCAAGACGGCCGCAGACGACGACTTCCAGACCTTCGCGGCCAGCTTCATCAACCGCGGTGTGCAACGCAGCGCCGTCTCCCCGACGGGCATCGGCCGCCAGGGCGTGTCCACCAGCCTGGTCGCCTCCATGACCGCGCCGATGGACCAACTCGCCGACCTGGTGGCCGGACGGCTGCTGCGGCTCGCGGTCACCGACCTCGTGGAGGCGCCGCGCGCGGCGCTGCGGGACGAGGCGGTGCCGATGATCCGGCAGCTGTTCGCCGACTCCCACCTCGAAGAGCTGTGGGAGCGCAGGCAGTTGCCGGTGCCCGAGCCCGATCCGCTGCCCCGCGGCGGCAAGAACATCGAGCAGGCGCTCGGCGAACGCATCGCGGACATGCAGCGGCTGCTGTCCGACCTGCGGTCCGAGGCGGAGCGCGCGGCCATCGCCATGGCCGACCGGTTCGCCCCTCGCCCCGCCATCGACAAACTGCTCCAGACCGTGGACCCCTTCCTCGCCGAACGCGTCGTCAGGGGCGTCCCGGACAGCGAGGAACCCATCGCCCGGCTCGGCTTCCTCGGCATGCTGGACCATCGTGCCCGCACCCCGCAGCGGCCGCCCGGGGTGAGCGAGCAGCCGCCCAAGATCCCCCGGATCAAGGGCCAGTTGGGCGGACTCGCGCCGGCCCGCTGGGGCGACGACGACGTCCAGGCCGCCATCGAGGAGCAGAACGCCTGGTACCAGTGGCGCTGCCGGCTGGTCTGGCACGAGGCCTGGCGCGAACAGCAGATGCACTGGCAGCCGCAGGCCGACGCGGCCGGCACCGACCTCGGCCGGCTGGTCGGCGCCTTCCGCCGGCACAGCGACCAGGAACGCAAGAGCGCCCAGCAGAAGGGCCTGGAACTGTACGAGGACCGCACCGGCATCTCGTATCTGCTGCCGCCGCAGCGCACCCTCAACCACTTCTACGAGGACGTCGTCACCCGGCTGATCCGCCGGGAGGGACTGCGCGAGAACGACGACGAGTCGGCGCTGCTGCTCAAGCTGGTCGGCGGCGACACCTGGCGGCAGGTCCACGGGCTCAGCCGGCGTGACCCCGAGGGCTCGGTGGCCCGGGTCAAGGGGCAGCTGGAGGCCCGGATCACCCGGCTGTTCGCCGAGAGCGGGGCGCACCTGGAGGAGCGGCCGCTGCTGCCGTCCATGGGCACGCTGCTGGCCGCGGCGGCCGGGGACACGGATGCCAAGGACCAGGTCAGCAAGGAGGCCCTCGACCTGTTCGGCCGGAAGCTGACCGGGCTGCTGCCGGTCGGGTTCACCCCCGAGGGCACCGGACTTCTCCGGGTCCTGGTCACCTATCCGCGGGTTCAGGCCGTGGAAGAGGTGCAGGAGTTCCTCGGCAAGACGCTGCGGCTGCCCTCGGACGCGAAGAACTCCGTGGAGTACCGGGGCGTGGACAGCGACTCCGTCACCGTCGTCCTCTTCCGCAGCGAGATGAGCCTGACCCAGGTGCCCGAGGCCCGCAAGGTGCTGCGCCAGTGGGCGCGTGCGAAGGACTCCGAGCAGGCCCAGGACGTCCTGCGGTGGCGCCAGCGGCTCGGCTACCGGGACAGCTGGATGGTCAGCAGCGAGGAGGACCGCCGCGTCATCCTGCACCGCCTGCTGTGCTGCATGTGGAACGGCCAGGTGGACGTCGTCGACGGCGACCCGGCCTCGCCGGACCGGATCCGGCTGCGGCTGCACCCCGACAAGGGCGCGCACGTCCCCGGCGTACGGCTGCGGCTCGGGGACTTCCCCGGCGGGGTGTCCAGCTGGGCCGAGCTGATGCGGGCGTACGAGCGCTGGACGGTCCTGGACGACGAGCGGATCGTCGAGGACTACTGCCGTGAGCTGATGGGGGCCCAGCCGGTGGGCCTGGCCCGGGCCGGCAGCGAGCCGCATCCGCTCTTCGTCGACCTCGTCGAGAAGGTCGCCCCGCGCCAGCTGGAGCTGCTGGCGGAGCGCCGGGAGCAGGGCGGCGAGCGGGTCGAGGGCTGGGTGCGCCCGCTGTGGGAGTTCTGGGCGGAGACCCTGCCCGCCGCGCTGGACACCGAGTTCGGCGACCAGCGCGCGGTCCAGCCGACCCTGCGCACCCTGCTGGAACACGTCCGCGGCGGCACCCCGGCCGGCCCGCGCTCCCGCGAGGACTACGCACCGCCCCGCCGCCCGGCACCCGACGAGGACGACTGGGGCACGGCACCGGTCCCGCCGGGCGGCCGCGGGGGCGGCGACGACTACGCCAGGCCGCCCGGCGAGGGCAGACCGTACGACTCCGGCCGCTCGGCCGCCAACCGTGACGATCACGGCCGCTGGGGTGCCGATCGTGAGGACTATGGCCGGTCGGGTGGTGACCGTGAGGGCTTCGGGCGGTCGGGTGGTGACCGTGAGGACTACGGGCGGTCCCGTGGGGACGGCGATGACTTCGGGCGGTCCGGTGGGGACGGTGATGACTTCGGGCGGTCCGGTGGGGACGGTGATGACTTCGGCCGGTCGGGTGGTGACCGTGAGGGCTTCGGGCGGTCCGGTGGGGACGGTGATGACTTCGGGCGGTCCGGTGGGGACCGTGAGGACTATGGCCGGTCCGGTGGTGACCGTGAGGACTACGGGCGGTCGGCCGCTGACCGTGAGGGCTTCGGGCGGTCGGGTGGTGACCGTGAGGGCTTCGGGCGGTCGGGTGGTGACCGTGAGGGCTTCGGGCGGTCGGGTGGTGACCGTGAGGGCTTCGGGCGGTCGGGTGGTGACCGTGAGGGCTTCGGGCGGTCCGGTGGGGACCGTCGGCGTGACGACTACGTCGGTCCCGACCTCGACGATCGCCGGGGCGCGGACGGGCAGGGCGGCCGGCGGCGGGCGCCCTGGGACGCGGACGAGCCCGCAGACCCGCGCCGGGGCGGCACCTGGGGTGCCGAGGACGGGTCCGGCGACTCCGGCCGGAGCAACCCCTGGGACGGTGACGCGCAGTGAGCACGCCTCAGGCCTTCCGCACCGTCATCCACCTGGACCTGCGCGCCGGTGCCGCGGCACTGCACAGCCCCTCGGCGCTGCGGGCCAGGGTCGCCCAGGAGCTGGGCCGGGCCGGGCTGCCCGAACCGGACGACCCGCTGTTCCTGGTGGTCGACACCCCGGCCGGGCTCAACGACCACCAGACGCAGTACGAACTGCTCACCGGCTACCGGGCGGTGGGCGAGGTCCGGCTGCTCGTCCTGCTGGTGGGCAGCGCGCCGGGCTCGTTCGCCGGTGAGGAAGGCGGCTTCCAGCCCGACCGCCGGCTGCTGCGCCCCTCGGTGCTGCGGACCTCGGGCAGCGGGCTGCTGTGGGCCGGCGACCTGCGCTCCGCCCGCACCGCGCTGGAGCAGCCCGCACCCGACGACCCGGACGCACTGGCGGTCCTGGTGGACGTCCTGTCCGTCCCGGACGTCTACCTCGGCGTGCTCGACGGCATCCAAGCGCTGCCCGGGGCCGTCGCCGCGCCCGGCGTACGGCTGCTGGAGCAGGACCTGCCGCCGGAGGTGCGCGACCGGGCCTGGCGCGACGCGCTCACCCGGTTCGCCGGAGCGGACGACGACCTGGCGCCGGACGTGGTGCTGACCGCCTCCTCCGGAGCCGATCTCCCGGAGCCGCTGCGGGGGCTGGTGGCCGGTCGCCGGGACCGGGACCTGGGACACCGGGAACCCGGCGGCATCGCCGACGACGCCTACCGCGCCTGCGCGGACGCCCTGGACTACGCGGACGACGCGATGGCCGGGCTGCGCACCCTGCCCGGCCTGCTGCGGGCCTCCCGCCGGGAGACGTTCGAGACGGAGGTCGACCAGGCGCGCAAGGCGCTCGACGACTACCGGGACCTCGTCGCCACGGCCCTGCGCAGCGGCGGCGGCACGGCTCCGTCCGCCGCCGAGTCGGCGACCCGGCTGGCGGCCCTCGGGCTGCGCGTGCCGTCCGCCGAGGGCATGGGCGAGCGGATCGGGGAGGGGCTGCGGGAGTTCGCCCTGAAGCTGCTGGGCCAGGGCCTCGCCCTGCGCTCGGTGGCGCAGCGCTTCACCGGACTCGCCGGCCGTGTCGAGCCGGTGCCGGGCTCGGCCCTGCTGCCGAAACTCGCCCCGCACTCCGCCGAGTCGGTGGACCGGCAGATGGCGGGAGCGGCCGGCACCGAGGTCCCCGGGCTGCCGGTGGCCGGACCGCTGGCGGCGGCCGGCGCGGGCCTGCTCGGCGCGCTGTGGTCGGGGCCGTTCCTCGCCCTCGCGGTCCTCGTGCCGCTGCTGTTCGTCGGCATGGCGGTCCTCGGGGCGGTCCGGCTGCGGGGCGCGGGGCGCCCGGGCCGCTGGGCCCTCGCACCGAGGGTCGCGGCGTTCTTCGGTGCCGCGGTCGGCGCCGGAGCGGGGTACGCGACCGACTCGCCGGTCTGGATGGGCACGATCGGGCTGCTGACCGGACTGGGGATCGCGGTGGAGACCGTACGCCGGCTGTGGCGGGCGGCGGCCGCGGCCTGGGCCCCGGGCCACACAACCGCCGTACTGCGTCGGGCCCTTGACGGTCTGGACGGCCTGCTGGCCGAGGCGGTCCGCGAGTACTGGGCCGTCGAGGAGCGCCTGTACTGCGCCGACGCCGCCCGTTCCGTCGCCGGGATGCTGCGGGCGACGGCCGCCGCGGCGGAGGCGGAGGCCGTGCCCGATGCGGCGCGGGTCGCGGCCGGCGCGGCGTCCGGTGCCTCCGGTGCCGGCGCGCACGGCGACGACGACTGGCTCTCCAGCGACGCCGACCTCGAACCGGACGACGCCTACGCCGGGGCCGACGACGGCGACGGCGACTGGGCGAGCGTGTACGCGTGGGAGGACGGCGAGCAGTGGGACGACGCCGGCGAGGACAGGGGCCGGGACGGGAACCGGGACCGGGACCGGGACCGGGCGAAGAGCTCCGGGGCCGCCTGGGCGGACCGTCCCAAGGAGGTGCCGCGCTGGCTGGAGCGGGAGAACGGTGAGGGCGGGCCGGAGCTGGTCGCCACGCTGTCCGCCGATCTGACGGACGCCGCCCTGGAGGCCATGAAGCACTACTGGGGTGCCGTCGAGCGCGGCCAGGCCGGCGCGCGTGCCGTGCGGCGCACAGAGGAGCGGGTCCACGAGCTGCTGTCCACGGCCCGCCATCACCTCCGGCACAACGGGGTGCTGGCGCCGCCGCCGTTCGCCGCCCCGCGCCGCGTCCGCGCCACCTCGGCGAACCTGCTCGGCACCGACCCGCACGGACTGGCCGAACTGGTCGGCGCGGACGCCGACCGGCAGGCGGTGGTGCAGCTGTCCACCCCCGAGCAGGGCACGCTGCTCAGCCGCGACCCGGCGTCCGCGACCTGGCTCAGGTTCGCGCCGGGTGCCGTACGCGACGAGGTCGAGAAGTCCTGGCGGGCGAGCGGTTCGGTGCACCCGGAGCAGGTCCTGTGGACGTCGTCGGGCCGTTACGCCGGCCTGGTGCGGCTCACCCCGCTGCGCGTGGGCGCCGTGCACACCGTCCGCGCCCGGCACGGCTCCGGCCCCGACGGCACGGACCCGGACCCGGCGAGGACGGAGCAGTACGGCACGGGAAACCCGTACGAGCGGGCCGGCTCCTACGACGAGAGCTATGACCGGGCCGACGCCTATGACCGGGCCGACTCGTACGACAGGGCCGGCTCCTACGACCGGGCCGAGACCTACGACCGGGCCGAGGCGACGAACCCGTACGGCCGGGCGGACGCCTACGACCGCACCGCCTCGTACGACGGCGACCGCACCGCCTCGTACGACGGCGACCGCACGGCCTACGGCGGCGACCGCACGGCCTCCGACGACGGCGACCGCGCGGACTCCGACGACTGGCTGGCCTCGGACGACTGGGCGGGCTCCGGCGAGCGCGCGGACGGCGGCCGAGAGGGCGGCGGCCGAGAGGACGGCGATCGCTGGTGACCGGCACTGCACGTCCCGTACCGCCGCCGCGCACGGACCCCTGCGGCCCGCCGCACCTGCACGAACGAAAGGACCGCCGGTGACCAGCACCACGCATTCCCGTCCGTCGGGGCCGGGCGGGCAGCCTCCGGACAAGCTCGGCTTCACCGTGCCGTCGGGGCGCCGGCGCGTCACCCCGGTGCGGGTCGGCCGGGAGTTCCGCCGCGACCGGCTGCTGCCCCAACTGCTGCGCAAGGCCGTGCTCGACGACGAGGGCCAGCAGTGCGTGCAGGTACGCCTGAGCGCCAAGGAGGCGGCGAACCCGGCGGCGCGCGCCCTGCTCGACACCGAGGCGTCCGCCGCCGTACAGCTGCTCCAGGCGCTCGGCGACACCGAGTACACGGCGCTCTTCCCGCGGCTCATCGGCCACGAGCTGGACACGGCCGAGCCGTTCCTGCTGTACGAGCCGCCGCGCGGCACCGCCGTCTCGCGGATCCATGTGATGGGCGCGGCCGACCAGGAGGTCTTCACCCGTGACCTGATGCTGGCCCTGTGTCTGCTGGAGGGCCAGGGCCTGGTGCCGCGCGGCATCTCGCCCGCGTCCGTCCTCTGGGACGGCGCGAAGGTCCAGCTGTGGGGCCTGGAGTCGACGACCCGGATCGGCCGGCCGAGGCGCCCGTGGGGCCGGTCGCCGTTCTGCCCGCCCGAACAGCGCGGCGGCGAGGGGCTCGCCGACCCCCGCGACGCGGTGTGGAGCGCGGCCCAGGTGCTGTACCGGCTGGCGACCGGGCGGCCCGGCCCCGCCGACCGGCCACCCGCCGACCTGGGCGATCACCGCAAGCTCGACCGGACGCTCCGGGACGCCTTCGCGCCGAGGGCGGCCGACCGGCCGACGCCCGCACAGGTCCTGGACCTGGTGGCGCCGGGTGCCGCCCGCCGGGTCCGGCTCGCGGTGCCCCCGGACGAGACCCGCCCGCACCACGACGCCTTCGAGGAGGCGCTGCGGCTCAAACGGCAGGTGCCCGCCGCCCGTTCGCGCGCGGGATCGGGGTCCGGGCAGACCGGCGCCGAGGTGCTCTGCCCGTACTGCCTGGAGTCCATCCGGCTCGACCTCGGCAAGCTGTACGTCACCGACAGCCGGATGCAGTACAAGCCACTGGACCTCAAGGGCATCAACAACCCCGTGCGGCGGACCGACATCATGCGCGGCGCGGTGCAGAAGTGCGCGGCGGACCCGGCGTTCCCCACGCACTACATCCCGGTGCCCTATCTGACCTACGGCCGTCCGCTGACCGTCGCGATGGTGGGCCAGTCCTCCACCGGCAAGAGCCATCTGCTGACCCAGATGATCGCGGCCGTCACCGACGGCGGTCTCGAACCGTTCGGCCTGAAGTGGCAGTCCGTCAACCCCGAGCAGCATGCCCGGTTCGTGCGCGACCGGGTGCAGCCGCCGCGCAGCGGCAAGGTCCTGGCCCACACCCCGGGGCTGGGCAGGGACGACTTCGCCCGCTTCGAGGAGTCGCTGCTGATCACCGACGCGCGCGGGCAGGTGCGCCCCGTCGCCTTCTTCGACCTCGGCGGCGAGGACCTCGTGCGTACGGACGCCGCGCTGCGCTTCCTGCTCGGCGTCGACGCCCTGGTGTTCGTGATCGATCCGGTGCTGGCCCTGCCGCTGCCGCAGCTCGACCACGCCAGGGAGCGCCTGGGCCTGGAGGTGAACCGGGACGGCGACCTGGCCTTCGGCACGGTCCTGGACCGGCTGCCGAAGAGCGGCGGGTATCTGGACGTGCCGGCCGCGATGGTGCTGGGCAAGGCCGACCTGCTCAGGTTCCAGCCGCCGGTCGACCGGTGGCTGACCCGGCCGCCGGCCTCCTCGCTGGACCCGGCGCTGATCCGTGAGGAGAGCCGCGACCTGTACGGGCTGCTGCGCCGGCACGCGGGCCAGGCGTGGCTGCGCCCCTTCGACGCGATCCGCCGATGCACCCTGCACATCGCGTCGGCCACCGGCGGCCAGGAGGACCAGGGCCGCTATCCCGCGGGGGCCGGACCCCGGCGGGTGCTGGAGCCGCTGCTGTCGCTGTTCGCCCTGCACGGGCTGATCCAGGTGCCGGGCGGCGCCGACGCGCTGGCGGTGGGGGAGGCGCCCGCTCTGGAGGCGGTGCCGTGGGAGGAAGCCGGACAGGCCGAGGGATTCGAGACGCCGGAAGGGACCGATGAGCCCGAGGGGTCCGAGGGAGGGGAACATCAGTGAACGACTTCCAGGACCGGGGTCCGGTGCATCAGGTCGTCTACCGCTGGGACGGCAACCACGGCCGCCAGGGCACCGGCATGAACGCCGTCGCCCATTCCTGCGACGCCGGGCGCGCCGCGGAACTCGGCCGGGAACTGGGCCCGTTGCTGTGGGTGTCCGGCGCGGCGGCCGCCCGGCCGAGCGTCGTGCGCACACTGTCCGGCGACGGCGACGTGCTGCTAGTGCGGCGCTGGCCCACCACCGACCCGGGCGGGCGGCCGAGCACCGTCAGCCATGTCCTGGTCGGTGACCGCGGCACCCTGAAGGTGCGTCAGTGCCTGGGGCTCGCGTACGGCGGCTGGGGCAGCCGGGAGAAGGCCGAGTCGGTCTCCGGGAAGCAGGACCCGGTGGAGAGCGCGAAGCTCGACGCGCTGGCGCTCAGGCGGTTGCCGCAGATGCTGGACCGGCTGCCGTCGGTCAACCACGCGCTGACCCTGACCGCGGCCGAGTGGCTGCGCGATCCCACCCAGCGGCTCTCGCTGCTGATGGAGGAGAAGGGGCACCGGGGCTGGCCGGACCAGGACGCGGTGCCGCTGGTCTACCTCGGGCTGTTCCTGCTCTTCGGTCCCTGGCTGGAGCAGCAGTGGACCTTCGCCACCTATGACACGGCCGACAGCCACCCCCTGCGGCTCACGTCCGTCCCGCGCTGGGAGCCGGACACCGGCGTCTCCGGCCCGCTGGCCCGGGTCAGAGGTGGCAGGCCGGCCAACTCCAGGTTCGAGCTCTGGGCGGGCTCCGAACTCGTACGGCACCTGCTCGGGCACCCGGAGGCGGACCCCGGTGTGCCGCAACTGACCGACGCACTCCGCGGCGGCGCGGCACTGGACTGGGAACGCCGCCAGGCCCGCCTCAAGGAGATCCTCGGCACCGACCGCACACGACCGAACGGCACCCGGGTCCCGGCGCCGGCGCCCCGGACGAGGGAACTCCAGGAGCCGCTGGAGGCGCCCGAGTGGGACCGCGCCCCGGCGCCGGCCGCCGTCGCCCCGGAGCCGTACGCGGAGTCGTACCCGGAGCCGTACGCGGAGTCGTACGCGGAGTCCTGTGCCGAGCTGCGTCCGGAGCCGCCTCCGGAGCCCCGCGTGGCCCCACACCCGCACCCGCACCCGCACACGCCTCCGCACCCGCACCCGCACACGCCTCCGCCCCCGCACGCGAACTCCGCCCCCCTGCCCCCACCGTCTCCGCCCACCGTGCCTCCGCACTCCCTCCACCAGCCCGACCTGCACCTGGAGCTGTGCGACTACCGGCGTGGCGATGTCATGGCGCAGAACGTGCTGCTTGCGGAGCTGCGCAGGCAGCCCGACGAGGTGCTGGTGTACGAGCTGTGCACCCGTGAAATCCCGTCGCAGTCCGTGGAGCTGCTGCTCGACGTACTGGGGGAGCCGCACCGGGCGGACGGGCGGTCGCTGGAGCTGCGGCACGCGCTGTGCGCGGAAGTGCTGGACAACGGGCTGTACTTCACACCGCACGGGCCGGTCGCGGACGGAAGATCGGGAACGGACCGTGCGTCCCGGGCGGCCCGCCTGTTCACCTGGGCCGTCGCACCGCTGGCCAGGGACGAGCGCCATCTGCGCCAACTGCAGGAACTGCTCTACCGGTTGAGCCGCGACCCGCATCCCACCACGGGCAACTGGCTGCGGCAGAGCATCATCGACCCGCCGGGCGCCCGGGTCCCCGATCTGCCGCCGGTGGTGTGGAGCCGGCTGCTGTCGAACGCGCTGACGCGGATGGACAGGCCGCCGCACTCCGCGCCGCCGCCCGCCCAGTCCCTGCCGTCGCCCCACACGGCTGCGGCGCCGATGACACCGCCGCCGCAGCCCTTCGGGAAGCAGTCGTCCATGGCCAGGATCACCGAAGGGTTCGGCACGGCCGGCTGTCTGCTCGCGGGCGGCCTCTCCTTCTGCGCGATCGCCATCCTCATCGTGATCGTCTGGTTCCTCAGCTGACGGATCCGCTCAGGGCGCCAGCCGCTTCTCGAACCAGTGGCTGGCGTAGACGTTGTCGTCGTACGCAGGGATGGCCGTGTAGCCGCACGCCCGGTACATCGCCTGCGCCTCGGTGAGCGCGGCGTGGGTGTCGAGGCGTACGACGCCCAAGTGGCGTGCCACGGCCTCCTGTTCCAGCGCGCCGAGCAGCCGGCGGGCGAGGCCGAGGCGGCGGGCGGCGGGGTGCACCCAGACGTGGCGGATCTCGCCGACGCCGGGTTCGAGGCGCCGTAGCGCACCGCAGCCCACCGGCCGGTCCTCCTCGTACGCGACGAAGAACGCCCCGGCGTCGCCGGACACCTCCTGCGGCTGAACGAGGTCGTCCTTGGCGAAGCCCTCGGGGAACCGCTCGTCGATGTCGGCGGCGTAGCCGTCCAGACAGGCCCGGGCGTCCGGGGCGGCGCCGTCGACGAGGGCGACGGTGATGCTCGCGAGGCGCAGCAGACGCTGTGCGGTGGCCAGCGCGCCGGCCAGCTCGGCGCGCTGGGCCTGGCTCAGGCCGTCGAGCAGCCCGGCGGCGACCAGGTCCGCCCGCCGGTTCTGCTCCCTGACCTCCACCCGCCCGGCCGGTGTCGGTTCGATCATGCGCAGCCGGCTGTCCTCGGGGTGCGCGCTCAGCGTGACCATGCCCTGGGCCTGGAGCGCCTTGGCCATCCGGCTCAGATATCCGGCGTCCAGACCGAGCCGGCTCCGTAGCTCGCGCAGGGACATCCCGTCCCCGATCTCGAACAGCAGCCGGGCCTCGCCGAGCGGGCGGTCCTGGCCGAGGTAGTGGTCGTCCAGGACGCCGATACGGCGCGTGAAGTAGCGGTTGAAGCGGCGGAAGGCCGTCACATGGTCCGTCGACACTGGCTCCATATTTCTTTGACTTTAGTCAAACGTTCCTGCTGTGTCCATGAATCCGGCCTCAGTTCAGTGACACAGCGCACTTTTGTCCGTGAATCGCGCATGCATCCGTGTGCCGGGGGCAGGCGCACTCGGTCCCCCTGAGTGACACACGTGTGACACAGGGGCTCTGAACAGGAACGGAAGGCAACACCGATCATGGCGGACAGTACGGAACTCCAGGCGCGCGGCACCATCCATGTGGGAGGGGAATGGCGGTCGGCCGTCTCCGGCGCGACGCGCGAGATTCTCGACCCCGCGGACGCGACGCCCTTCGTCGTGGTCGCCGAGGGTGACGAGAAGGACACCGACCTGGCGGTGGAGGCCGCTCGCCGTGCCTTCGACGGCGGCCGGGGCGCCTGGCCGCTCACGCCCGTCGCCGAGCGTGCCGCCCTGCTGCGCCGTGTCGCCGACCTGCTCGTGCGCGACCGCGAGAAGCTCGGCCTGCTGGAGAGCCGCGACGCCGGCAAGACCCTCGAAGAGGGCCGGGTCGACATCGACTGCGTCGCCGACGCCTTCCGCTACTTCGCCGACCTCGTCGCCGCCGAGGCCCCCGGCCGGGTCGTCGACGCCGGCTCTCCCGACATCCACAGCGTCGTCGTCCACGAGCCGGTCGGTGTGTGTGCGCTGATCACGCCCTGGAACTACCCGCTCCTCCAGGCCAGCTGGAAGATCGCGCCCGCGCTCGCCGCCGGCAACACCTTCGTCGTCAAGCCCAGCGAGATCACCCCGCTGACGACGATCGCCCTGATCGAGCTGCTCGTCGAGGCGGGCCTGCCGGCCGGCGTCGCGAACATCGTCACCGGCCCGGGCCACTCCGTCGGCGCCCGGCTCTCCGAGCACCCCGACGTCGACCTCGTCTCCTTCACCGGCGGACTCGCCAGCGGCACCAAGGTGGCCCAGGCCGCCGCGCCCACCGTCAAGAAGGTCGCCCTCGAACTCGGCGGCAAGAACCCCAACGTCGTCTTCGCCGACGCCTGCGCCACCGACGAGGCCTTCGACACCGCCGTCGACCAGGCCCTCAACGCCGCCTTCATCCACAGCGGCCAGGTCTGCTCGGCGGGCGCCCGCCTGATCGTCGAGGAGTCCGTCCGTGAGCGCTTCGTCGCCGAGCTCGCCCGCCGCGCCCGGCGGATCCGCCTCGGCCGCGGCACCGCCGACGGCGTCGAGTGCGGCCCGCTCGTCTCCGAGCAGCAGCGCGCCAAGGTCGAGGCGTACGTCGAGTCCGCGCTCAAGGAGGGCGCCGTGCTGCGGTCCGGCGGCAAGCGCCCCGCGCCGTCCGAGGAGCGCCCGGAGAGCGGCTGGTTCTACGAGCCGACCGTCCTCGACCACTGCCACCGCGACATGCGCGTCGTACGCGAGGAGGTCTTCGGCCCGGTCCTCACCGTGGAGACCTTCCGCACCGAGGACGAGGCCGTCGCCCTCGCCAACGACACCGAGTACGGTCTCGCCGGCGCCGTGTGGACCGCCGATGCCGGACGGGCCCGCCGGGTCGCCGGCCGGCTGCGCCACGGCACGGTCTGGATCAACGACTTCCACCCCTACCTCCCCCAGGCGGAGTGGGGCGGCTTCGGCAAGAGCGGGGTGGGCCGCGAACTCGGCCCCGCCGGACTCGCCGAGTACCGCGAGACCAAGCACGTCTACCAGAACCTCGCGCCGAAGCCGGTCCGCTGGTTCACAGGCTGATTCCGGGCTCCGCAGCCCACCGAGGAGCGCGGGGAACCGCGCGACCAGCCACGACGAACCCGCACCCGAAGACCACAAGCGCCCCCGCGGCGCTGGATCCACTGGAGTACCCCCCTCATGTCCGAGAACCCCACCGTCTACGACTACGTGGTCATCGGCGGCGGCACCGCAGGTTCCGTCATCGCCTCCCGGCTGACCGAGAACCCCGACACCACCGTCGCCGTGATCGAGGGCGGCCCCAGCGACGTCGGCCGGGACGACGTCCTCACCCTGCGCCGCTGGATGGGTCTGCTCGGCGGCGAGCTGGACTACGACTACCCGACCACCGAGCAGCCCCGCGGCAACTCGCACATCCGGCACAGCCGCGCCCGCGTGCTCGGCGGCTGCTCCTCGCACAACACGCTGATCGCCTTCAAGCCGCTGCCGTCCGACTGGGACGAGTGGGAGGAGGCCGGCGCCAAGGGCTGGGGCGCGGTGCCGATGGAGGCGTACTACGCCCGGCTCAAGAACAACATCGTCCCGGTCGACGAGAAGGACCGGAACGCCATCGCCCGCGACTTCGTGGAGTCGGCGCGCAGCGCGCTGGACGTGCCGCGCGTCGAGGGCTTCAACAAGCAGCCCTTCACCGAGGGCGTCGGCTTCTTCGACCTCGCCTACCACCCCGAGGACAACAAGCGCTCCTCGGCGTCGGTGGCGTATCTGCACCCGGTGATGGACGAACGGGACAACCTCACGATCCTGCTGGAGACCTGGGCGTACCGGCTGGAGCTGAACGGCACCCGCGCCGAGGGCGTGCACGTGCGCACCAAGGACGGCGAGGAGCAGCTGATCCGCGCCCGGCGCGAGGTCGTCCTGTGCGCGGGCGCCGTCGACTCGCCCCGGCTGCTGATGCACTCCGGCATCGGCCCGGAGAAGGACCTGACCGCGCTGGGCATCCCGGTCGTCCACGACCTGCCGGGCGTCGGCGAGAACCTGCTCGACCACCCCGAGTCGGTGATCGTGTGGGAGACCGACGGGCCGATCCCGGAGAACTCCGCGATGGACTCCGACGCGGGCCTGTTCGTGCGCCGCGACCTCGAACACCAGGGCCCCGACCTGATGTTCCACTTCTACCAGATCCCGTTCACGGACAACCCGGAGCGCCTGGGCTACGAGCGGCCGGAGTTCGGCGTCTCGATGACCCCGAACATCCCCAAGCCCAAAAGCCGCGGCCGGCTGTACCTGACCAGCGCCGACCCGTCCGTGAAGCCCGCGCTCGACTTCCGCTACTTCACCGACGAGGACGACTACGACGGCCGCACCCTCGTCGACGGCATCCGTATCGCCCGCGAGATCGCGAAGGCCGAACCACTGGCCAACTGGATCAAGCGCGAGGTGTGCCCCGGCCCGGAGGTCACCGGCGACGAGGAGCTCAGCGAGTACGCGCGCAAGGTCGCGCACACCGTGTACCACCCGGCCGGCACCTGTCGCATGGGCGCCGCCGACGATGAACTGGCCGTTGTGGACCCGCAGTTGAGGATCCGCGGCTTGCAAGGCATTCGAATCGCCGATGCCTCCGTCTTCCCGACGATGACCGCCGTGAACCCGATGATCGGGGTGCTCATGGTCGGGGAGAAGGCGGCGGACCTGATGGGAGGTGAGGCGTGATGAGTACGACTCCTCAGAGCACGCCCCAGAACAAGACGCCCGACACCCGCAAGCCCTCGACCGGTACGCCGGTCTTCTCGGTCGAGGGTCTGTGGAAGGTCTTCGGGCCCAAGGCGGAGCGGATCCCCGCCGATCGGGAGCTCGCCGGGCTCGCCCCCGCCGAACTGCGCGCCCGCACCGGCTGCACGGCGGCCGTCCGTGACGTGTCCTTCGACGTCCGCAAGGGCGAGGTCTTCGTCGTCATGGGCCTGTCCGGCTCGGGCAAGTCCACCCTGGTCCGCTGTCTGACCCGCCTCATAGAACCGACGGCCGGCACCATAGCCATCGACGGCGAGGACGTCCGGGCCATGGACAAGACCCGCCTGCGCGAACTGCGCCGCCACCGCGCCGCGATGGTCTTCCAGCACTTCGGCCTGCTCCCGCACCGCACCGTCCTGGACAACGTCGCCTACGGCCTGGAGATCCAGGGCATGCCCAAGGAGCAGCGCCGCGCCCGAGCCGCCGAGATGGTCGCCAAGGTCGGCCTCGACGGCCTGGAACAGCGTCGGCCCGGTCAGCTCTCCGGCGGCCAGCAGCAGCGCGTGGGCCTCGCCAGGGCACTGGCCCCCGACCCCGAAGTGCTGCTGTTCGACGAGCCGTTCAGCGCCCTCGACCCGCTGATCCGGCGGGACATGCAGGAGGAGGTCATCCGCCTGCACCGCGAGGAGGGCCGCACCATGGTCTTCATCACCCACGACCTCAGCGAGGCCCTGCGCGTCGGCGACCGCATCGCGCTGATGCGGGACGGCGAGATCGTGCAGCTCGGCACCCCCGAGCAGATCGTCGGCTCGCCCGCCGACGACTACGTCCGCGACTTCGTCCGGGACGTGCCACGCGAGCAGGTCATGACCGTGCGCGCCGCCATGCGCGCCGGCGACTGCGGCGGCCCCGAGCACCCCGGCACCGTCACCCCCGACACGGTCGTGTCCGACGCCATCGAGGTCGTCGCCCGCACCGGCCGGGCCGCCTGCGTGACGCAGGACGGCACGTGCCTGGGCCAGGTCGACCACGCCGCGCTGCTGCGGATCGTGGCCGGACTGGACCGCGAGGAGGTGGCCGCGTGACACGCACCCACATCGGCACGCCGGACGCCTCCCATACCCGGGGGAGGACCGCATGAGTGCCGTCGTCACCCCCACATCGCCGCCGACGCCGGTCGAACCGGCAGGGGAAGCCGTCCTGGCCGAGCCGCGCTCGCGGCTGCGCCATCCCGTCGTACGGCGCCTGCTGCCGCTGGGCGTCGCGGCCGCCGTCCTGGTACCGCTGGCCGCCATTCTGTGGGGCAACGGAGCCTGGCCGTCCGAACTGACCGTCGACGTCAAGACACCCCTGGACGACGCCTACACCTGGGTCGTCACCAACCGCGACACCAACCCGGTGTTCCTCTACTTCCTGCTGCACCTGAGCAACTGGTCCGACAGCTCGGTGGCCTGGCTGACCGAGCTGCTGGAGACCATCGGCTGGTTCCCGGTGATCGTGGCCGCCGTACTGCTGTCCTGGCGGGTCGGCGGGCTGCGTCACAAGCGCGGGCTGAAGCTCGCGGGCGTCACGCTCGCCGCCTTCGTGGCGTGCGGTGCGCTCGGCATGTGGCAGGCCACCATGGAGACCCTCGCCCTGATGGCGGTCGCGGTCGCCGTGTCCGCCGTGATCGGTGCCCTGCTGGGCCTGGGCGCCGGACTGTCGGACCGCTTCGAGCGCCTCCTGCGACCGGTCCTGGACACCATGCAGATCATGCCGGCGTTCGCCTACCTGCTGCCGCTGGTGCTGCTGTTCGACATCGGCGTACCGTCCGCGCTGATCGCGACGATCATCTACGCGGCCCCGCCGATGGCCCGGTTGACCTCCCTCGGCCTGCGCGGCGCCGACCCGTCCGTCATGGAGGCCGCGAAGTCGCTGGGCACGAGCCCGGCGCAGCTGCTGCTGACCGCCCGGCTGCCGCTGGCCCGCAAGGAGATCCTGCTCGGCCTGAACCAGACGATCATGATGGCGCTGTCGATGGTCACCATCGCCTCCGTGATCGGCGCCGGCGGCCTCGGCGAGGAGGTCTTCCGCGCGCTGTCCACCGTCGACGTCGGCGGGGCGCTCGCCGCGGGCATCCCGATCGTGCTGCTGGCCATCTGGCTGGACCGCACCACCGCTGTCGCCGGTGAGCGGCTGGGCGAGGGCGCGGCTCCGGCCGGTTCGTCCTGGCTGCACGGCGGGCGGGCCTGGACCGTGACGGCCGCCTCGGGTGTCGTACTGAGCGTGGTCGGGTGGCTGCTGCTGATCGCCGAGTGGCCGGAGGCCTGGGAGGTGAACATCGCCCCGCCCGTCAACGACGCCGTCGACTGGTTCACCGGCCACCTGGCCGAGGGTGTGCCCGTGCTGGGCGGCACCCGGACGTGGGCGGACGGCTTCACCACCTGGCTTCTCAACCCGCTCCGGGACGGTCTGACCGGCATGCCGTGGTGGCTGCTGGTCCTCCTGGCCGCAGGGTTCGCCCTGCTCGCGGGCGGCTGGGGCGCCATGTGCACCGCGGCCCTGGCGATGGCCGGCGTCGGCGTCATCGGGGTGTGGGGCCACTCCCTGGACACCTTGTCGCAGGCGATCGCGGGCGTCGTCGTCACGCTCCTGCTCGGGTTCCTGATCGGCGTGGCGGCGGCCCGACTGCCGCTGCTGGAACGCATGCTGCGTCCGGTCCTGGACACCATGCAGACCCTGCCGCAGTTCATCTACCTGATCCCGGTGGTGGCCCTGTTCAACGTGGGCCGCGCCGCCGCCGTCGCCGCGGCCGTGCTGTACGCGCTGCCTGCCGTCGTCCGGATCACCGTGCAGGGCCTGAACCAGGTCGACTCCGCGACGCTGGAGGCGGCCCGCTCCATGGGCGCGTCCACCTTCCAGCAGATCCGCCAGGTACAGGTGCCGCTGGCCCGGCCCGCGCTGATGCTCGCGCTCAACCAGGGCGTGGTGCTCGTGCTGGCCATGGTCATCGTCGGCGGTTTCGTCGGCTCGGGCGCGCTCGGCTACGACGTCGTCTACGGCCTGCAGAAGAGCGAACTCGGCACCGGCCTGGCCGCGGGCGTCGCGATCGTGCTGCTGGGTCTGGTCCTGGACCGCACCACGCAGCGCCCGGCCCAGCGCACGGGCAGGCACTAGCCCGCATCGGCCCCGGCATCCGCACGCCCCCACCAACCCCCGTACCCGTCCCGGCACACCGCACCGCAGGAACACCCTGCCTGTCCGAAACGAGAGACACACTCACATGAAGAACAGCATGAAGAACGGCATGAAGAACGGCATGAAGAACAGAAAGCACCTCCTGCGCGCCGCCACCGCCGTCGCCGTCGTCCTCGGCGTCACCGGCCTGAGCGCGTGCGGCGCCGCCAAGACCGACTCTTCCTCCTCCTCGGGCGGCTCCGACTCGGTCACCATCGCCGTACCGTCGTGGGTGGGCGCGGAGGCCAACGCGGCCGTCGCCAAGTACATCCTCGAGAACGAGCTCGACATGAAGGTCAAGCTGACCCAGCTCGACGAGTCGGTCGCGTTCGACGCGCTCAACAGCGGCAAGGTGGACGCGATCCTTGAGGACTGGGGCGGCGCGCCGAAGAAGGTCGAGCTCTACGTCGACAACAAGAAGTCCGTCGTCCCGGCGGGCGATCTCGGCGTCACCGGCCACATCGGCTGGTTCATACCGAAGTACCTGGCCGACGAGCACCCGGACATCACCGACTACAAGAACCTCAACAAGTACGCGAGCCTCTTCAAGACCGCCGAGAGCGGCAGCAAGGGCCAGCTGCTGGAGGGATCGCCGTCGTACACCACCAACGACGACGCGCTCATCAAGAACCTGAAGCTGGACTTCAAGACGGTCTACGCCGGCTCCGAGGCCGCGCAGATCACCCAGATCAAGGAGAACTACAAGGCCAAGAAGCCGTTCATCAGCTACTGGTGGACGCCGCAGTGGCTCAACTCCCAGCTCGATCTGGTCGAGGTCAAGCTGCCCGAGTACAAGGAGGGCTGCGACGCCGACGCGAAGAAGGTCGCCTGCGGTTACGCCAACACGCCGCTGCAGAAGTTCCTCGGTGCCGACTTCGCCAAGGACAACGAGAAGGCGGCCGCGTTCCTGAAGAACTTCAAGTGGACCAACGACCAGCAGAACGAGGTCGCCGCGATGATCGCGGACAAGAAGATGAGCTCGGACAAGGCGGCCGAGGCCTGGGTCAAGGCCAACGAGGACGTCTGGAAGGCGTGGCTGTCCTGATCCCGAGCCGCCGGCGCAGGTCCGCTGCGATCCCGCGCAGCGCCCGCGCGGTCTCGCGCTGGAGTCCCGGTCCGAACGTGATCCGGGTGGCCCCGAGTTCACCGAGCGCGGTGGGCGAGGGGTCCCCGGTCACGGTGCCGTGCACATTGACCGGCCCCTGGATGCCGGACCGCAGCAGCGGCAGTACGTCGACGGGGGCGCCGATCGGATACACGCAGTCGGCGCCCGCGGCGACGTACGCCGCCGCCCGCTCGATCGCCTGCTCGGCGGCCTGCTTGGGGTCGGTGTCACCGGGGGCCCGGATGAAGGTGTCGATCCGGGCGTTGACGAAGAGCCGGTCCGCGGCGGCGCGCCGCACCTCGGCGAGCCAGTCGGCGTGCGCGCCCGGGTCCTTGAGGACGCCGCCCTCGGAGTCCTCCAGGTTGCACCCCACCGCGCCGGTCTCCAGCAGCCGCTCCACCAGCTCCCCGGGCGCCATTCCGTAGCCGCCCTCGATGTCCGCCGACACCGGCACGTCGACCGCCCGGACGATCCGTGCGACCGCCGCGAACATCTCGCCGGCCGGGGTGCGGCCGTCCTCGTACCCGAGGCCGGCGGCGACGGCCGCGCTCGGCGTCGCGAGCGCGGGGAACCCCGCCTCGACGCAGACCCGGGCGGAGGCGGCGTCCCACGGCCCCGGCAGGACCAGCGGGTCGCCGGGTGCCTTGCGGCGGTGCAGGGCGCGGAAGGTCTCGACCTTGCTCTCGGTGCGGCCCACGCTGTCGGTCACGGTGTGTATCCCCCTGGTGGAATGCGGCGGGCGACCATCACCCGGTTCCAGTTGTTGATGGCGACGATCAGCCCGACGAGATGGGCGAGTCGCGGCCCGTCGAAGTGCGCCGCGGCCCGGTCGTAGACATCATCGGGCACGCAGCGGTCCGTCACTGCGGTGACCGCCTCGGTCAGCGCGAGCGCGGCCCGTTCCCGCTCGTCGAAGACGTCCCCGGCCTCCTCCCAGGCCGCCAGCATGTCCAACTGCCGTTCATCCACCCCGAGTTCCCGGGCGACGGCGAGATGCATGTCCAGGCAGAACGCGCAGTGGTTGAGCTGCGAGGCCCGCAGCACGACGAGTTCGGCGAGGGCCGGGTCGCCGAGTCCCTTCTTCGCGGCGGCGCTGACCGCCGACATCGCCTGCGCGACACCGGCGTCGAGCCGCCTCGTGCGGACCGTCACCGGAACCGGCCCGGCCGGTAGTGGCCCGGAGTGCGCCGGCATGTCACGCCGAACCGGTTCCACGCGTTGATGACGCTGATCGCGGCGATGAGCTGCGCCAGCTCCGCCTCCTCGAAGTGCTCGGCGGCGCGCTCGTAGACCTCGTCCGGCACGAAACCGTCGGTCAGCACGGTCACCGCCTCCGTCAGCTCCAGCGCCGCCAGCTCCCGCTCGGTGTAGAAGTGCCGCGACTCCTCCCACGCGCTCAGCTGCACGATCCGCTCGACGCTCTCACCGGCCGCGAGCGCGTCCTTGGTGTGCATGTCGAGGCAGAACGCGCAGTGGTTGAGCTGCGAGGCACGGATCTTCACCAGCTCGCGCAGGGCCGGTTCGAGTCCCCGTCCGGCCGCCGCGTCGAGCCTGACCATCGCCTTGAACACGTCGGGGGCGAGCGCGGCCCAGTCCAGGCGCGGGGCCGGTTCGGTCGCGTACGTCACGGTCGTCGCCGTGCTCTCTTCGGTCGTCGTCATGATCTCGACCCTAGGAGCGAAGCAGCCCAGGAGTATGGTCCACTTCCATGGCAGAACCTTGGGCCACTTTCGGCGTCGACCTCCATCTGGAACCGGCGGGACCCGGCCTGCGCCGGGGCCTGACCGACGCCCTGCGCGAGGCGGTGCGCACCGCACGCCTCGCCCCCGGCACCCGCCTGCCGTCCTCCCGCTCCCTCGCCGCCGACCTCGGCATCGCCCGCAACACCGTCGCCGAGGCCTACGCCGAACTCGTCGCCGAGGGCTGGCTCACCGCCCGCCAGGGCTCGGGCACCCGGGTCGCCGACCGCACGGTGACCCCGCCGAAGGGCCCGGCCGCCGCACCCCGCCCCGAGCGCCCCCGCCCCGCCTACGACCTGGTCCCCGGCACCCCCGACCTGGCGGCCTTCCCCCGCGCGGAGTGGCTCAGGGCAGCCCGCCGCGCCTTCCTGGCCGCCCCGAACCGGTCCCTCGGCTACGGCGACCCGCGCGGCCACGCCGAACTGCGCGCCGCCCTCGCCGGCTACCTCGCCCGCACACGGGGCGTGCGCGCCGACCCGGGCCGCGTCGTGGTGTGCTCCGGTTTCGTGCACGGCCTCCAACTGCTCGGCAGGGTGCTGCGGGCACGCGGCCTGCGGACGGTGGCGGTGGAGTCGTACGGCCTGCCCCCGCACTGGAACCAGCTCACGACGGCCGGCCTGACCACGCACCCCCTCCCCTGCGACGAACTGGGCACGAACCCGGCGGAGCTGACCTCGGAGGGGGCCGTGCTCCTCACCCCCGCCCACCAGTTCCCGATGGGCGTGCCCCTGCACCGCGACCGCCGCGCGACCGTGGTGGACTGGGCACGCCGCACCGGCGGACTGGTCCTGGAGGACGACTACGACGGCGAGTTCCGCTACGACCGCCAGCCGGTCGGCGCGCTCCAGGGCCTGGACCCCGACAACGTCGTCCACCTCGGCACCGCCAGCAAGTCCCTCGCCCCCGGCCTGCGCCTGGCCTGGATGGTCCTGCCCCCTGCACTGGTCGACGAGGTGACCGCGGCGAAGGGCGGCTCGGACACCTGCGGCGTCCTGGACCAGCTGACCCTGGCCGAGTTCCTCACGTCCGGCGCCTACGACCGCCACGTCCGCGCCGCCCGCCTGCGCTACCGGCGCCGCCGCGACGCCCTGGTCCGAGCCCTGTCCGCGCACGCTCCCCACCTCAGGGTCACCGGCATCGCCGCCGGCCTCCACGCGGTCCTACGCCTCCCACCCGGCACGGAACGCTCCGTACTCCAGGCCGCGACCTGGCAGGGCCTGGCCCTCCACGGCCTGACGGCCTACCGCCACGAGCAAGCGACCACGGACCCCCTGGACGCCCTGGTCGTGGGGTACGGGACGCCGCCGGATCATGCGTGGGCGGGGGCGTTGGAGGCACTGTGCAGGGTGCTGCCCTGACTCAGGCTCCCCCGTCCTCTCCCGGCGCCTCCCCGAACCGGGCCAGCGCCAGCGCGCCCGCCACCGACACCACGAACCCCAGCACGGCCAGCCAGGCCAGCCCCTCCCGCGTCCGATCCCCCAGCCACACCACCCCCACCACCGCCGGCCCCACCGTCTCCCCGATCACCATCGCCGCCGTGGCCACGGTCACAGACCCCCGCTGCAACGCCGAAGTCAGCGCCAGAAACGCCGCTCCGCCTCCCACCAGCAACGCGTACGTCGCCGGATTCGCCAACAACTCCGGCACCTCGAACGAATCGATCAGCCGTACCGACACCTCCACCACCCCGAACCCGAACCCGGCCGCCAGCCCGAGCACCAGCCCCCGCCCCCGCTCCGGCAGCCGCCCACCCGCCAGCCCCACCCCCAGCACGGTCAGCGCCACCCCGAGCATCGAGAACTCGAGCGCGTCCGACCCGCCGGTGTCCCCCTCCGTCCCCGCCGAGAGGCCGAGCATCGCCAACCCGGCACACACCACGCCCACCGCACCCCACTCGGCCCGCCGCAACCGCACCCGCAGCAACCGCGCAGCGACCACCGCCGTCACCGCGAGAGCGGACGCCAGCGCCGCCCCGACGGCGTAGATGGGAATCGACCGCAGGGCGAGGACCTGGAACACGAACCCCAGCCCGTCCAGCCCGAGCCCGGCCAGATATCGCCACTGCCGCAGCGCCCGCAGCAGCACCCCCGCCTCGCCGCCCCGACCCCCCTGCGCACTCGCCGTCCGCGCGGCCATCGCCTGCAACACGGTCGCCGTACCGAAACAGACCGCCGCAGCCAGCGCACACAACATCCCCAACAGCACAAAGCGACTGTAAGTGAGCGGAAGATCCACAGCCCCGCCGACAGTGTCACCCGCACCGATCTCTAGGCTGTCCGCCTGACGAACCACGGACAACCAGTCCGGCAACCCGCACATCAAGAACACCGGGGGAGACACAGACATGGCGGAAACACGACGCAGACTGCGCTCCAGCACGGTCGTACTCGGCGGCATGGGAGTCATCGCGGCAGCCCTCACCTCGTGCAGCTCCGACCCCGACCGCCGCTGCGTCGACCGCGACAGCCACACCTACGAGGGCTACAAGGTCGTCGCGGACAAGAACTGCAAGTCCGCCGGCGGCTCCGGCTCCTCGTACGGCAAGGGCGGCAAGAAGAAGACCCGCAGCTCCGACGCCGCCTGGTACTACGACTCCGACGTCGACGGCGGCCGCGCCGACTACGGCACCTTCAGCCGCAGCGAGGCGGTCGACCGAGGGGGCTTCGGCTGCTCGGGCTCCGGCAGCGGCGGCGGCTGAGCGGGACCCACGACATGGAGCGCCGCACGATCGAACCCCGCCCCGACTGGCAGCAGACCGTCGAGGAGCAGGGGCTCATCTACCCCCTCACCCGCCACCCGGACGACTCCCTGCGCCCCTACTGGGACGAGAGCGCCTACTACGTGTTCTCCCTCCCCGAGGTCGAGGCGCTGGAGGAGACCGTCGAGGAACTGCACCGCATGTGCCTCGCCGCGGCCGACCACATCGTCTCCGCCGACCGCTTCGCCGACCTCGGCATCACCGACCCGCGCATCGCGGACGCGGTCGCCGAGTCCTGGCACCGCCGCGCCGAACTCCCCTCCGTCTACGGCCGCTTCGACCTCCACTACGACGGCACCGGCCCGGCCAGGCTCCTGGAGTACAACGCCGACACCCCCACCTCCCTGGTCGAGGCCGCCTCGCCCCAGTGGTTCTGGATGGAGGACCGCTTCCCCGGCGCCGACCAGTGGAACTCCCTGCACGAACGCCTCGTCGCCGCCTGGAAGAAGCAGGCGGCCCTGCTCCCGCCGGGCGCCCCGCTGCACTTCGCGTACTCCTCGGCCGACGAGCTCGGCGAGGACATGATGACGGTCGCCTATCTGAAGGAGACCGCAGAGCAGGCGGGCCTGGACACCGGCTGGATCTCCATGGAGGAGATCGGCTGGGACCGCCTCTCCGGCCGTTTCGTGGACAGCCGACTCCGCTTCATCCGCAGCTGCTTCAAGCTCTACCCCTGGGAGTGGCTCACCACCGACCGCTTCGCCGACCACGTCCTGGACACCCTCGACAACGGCGGCGGCACCGGGACGACCCTGTGGATCGAGCCGGCCTGGAAGATGCTCCTCAGCAACAAGGCTCTTCTCGCCATCCTCTGGGAGCTGTTCCCGGACCACCCGAACCTGCTCCCCGCCCACCTCGACGGCCCGCGGGAGCTGGCGGACACCACCGGCCATGTCGCCAAGCCCCTGCTGGGCCGCGAGGGCGCGGGCGTGACCATCCACGAACCCGGCACCGAGGCCGTCGTCCGCGACGAACCCTGCTGCTACCAGCAGTTGGCCCCGCTGCCCGCCTTCGACGGCAACCACGTCGTCCTCGGCGCGTGGGTCGTCGAGGACGAAGCGGCGGGCCTGGGCATCCGCGAGTCCTCCGGCCTGATCACCGACGAGTACGCCCGCTTCCTGCCGCACGTCATCCTCTGAAGGCAGCAACCGACCGAGCGCCGGGCGGGTTCTGGCGGATACGGCAGGTGCCGCCGGTGCTGCCGCCCGGCTCGGTCCCCCCGGACCACCGTCCACGACCCGGGCGGCATGCCTCCGGCATCGCGCCGGCACCCACCACCCAGCTGTCCGCTTACGGCGGGAACCGCACCCTTTCGCGGATAGCCCGGACTCCGCCGCAACGTCTGTGACGGCGTCTCCCCGTACACCCGCCGATAGCGCCCCGTGAACCGCCCCAGATGCGCGAACTCCCGGCCCTGGACGGACCAGGGACAACAGTCCCGATCCGAACCGGCGCGACGAGCACGGCCGACTGCTGCCCGGTGACCACCTCCCCTGACAGCCGCCCCCACCCGACGGCGCACTCACACCCCGAGCACGTCCCGCAACTGGGCGAGTCCCCAGTCCAGATCCTCCTTCCCGATCACCAGGGGCGGCGCGATCCGGACGGTCACTCCATGTGTGTCCTTCACGAGCACACCCCGGTCCATCAGCTTCTCGCTGACCTCCCGCCCCGTGCCGTACGCCCGCGCGATGTCGACACCCGCCCACAGCCCGCGCCCTCGCACCTCCGTCACCCGGCCCGTCCCCGTCAACAGGCCCAGCTCCCGGTGCAGATGACTCCCCAGCTCGGCCGCCCGCGCCTGGAACTCGCCCGTCCGAAGCATCGCGATCACCTCCAGCGCCACCGCACACGCCAGCGGATTCCCACCGAACGTCGACCCGTGCTCCCCGGGCCGGAACACCCCCAGCACCTCGGCCGACGACACCACCGCCGACACCGGCACGACCCCGCCCCCGAGCGCCTTGCCCAGCACATACATGTCCGGCACGACCCCCTCGTGCTCGCACGCGAACGTGCGCCCCGTACGGCCCAGCCCCGACTGGATCTCGTCCGCCACGAACAGCACGTTCCGCTCCCGCGCCAGCTCCCGCACCGCCGGCAGATAGCCCGCCGGAGGCATGAGCACCCCCGCCTCGCCCTGGATCGGCTCCAGCAGCACCGCCACCGTGTTCTCCGTCAACGCCTGCCGCATCGCCGTCAGGTCCCCGTACGGCACGATCTCGAAGCCCGGCGTGTACGGACCGAAGTCCGCCCGCGCCTCCGGGTCGGTCGAGAAGCTGATGATCGTCGTCGTACGGCCGTGGAAGTTGTTGCCCGCGACCACGATCTTCGCCATCTCCGCCGGCACGCCCTTGACCCGGTACCCCCACTTCCGGGCCGTCTTCACGGCCGTCTCCACCGCCTCCGCGCCGGTGTTCATCGGCAGCACCATCTCCATCCCGCACAGCTGCGCGAGCTGCTCGCAGAACGCCGCGAACCGGTCGTGATGAAACGCCCGCGACGTCAGCGTCACCCGCTCCAGCTGCGCCTTCGCCGCTGCCAGGATCCGCCGGTTGCCGTGCCCGAAATTGAGCGCCGAATAGCCGGCCAGCAGATCCAGATACCGCCGTCCCTCCACGTCCGTCATCCAGGCCCCGTCCGCCGTCGCCACCACGAGCGGCAACGGGTGGTAGTTGTGCGCACTGTGCGCGTCGATCGCGGCGATCTGCGATGCGGTGCTGCTCGACGTAGTCACGGGGCTCTCCGTTTCCGCCGCCGCGAGGGCTCGTGTCCCGGCAGTCACGAGGCTCACGGCCACTGTCCATTTCCTGCCTCACGCGTGCTGTGCCGCCCCCTTCTATCGTTGCTCGCATGGTGGACGCACGGCCATGGCGCGCCGGCCCGCCCGGTAGGCTGATCGTCGGGCCGTGACTGGCGCGCTGGGATGGACCAACCATCGGGGAGCGGCCCCTGGACCGAAGTCCAGACCGAGTGCCGTGCGCCTGGGCCGTACCGTGATCGCTGCACACGACGTCCGGAGGTCCCCATGTCAGCCGAGCCCCTCTCCACCGAGTCCACCGCCTTCCGTTCCGCCCTCGACGTGATCCGCGCCGTCGAGCCGCGCGTGGCCGATGCCATCGGCCAGGAGGTCGCCGACCAGCGCGAGATGCTCAAGCTGATCGCCTCCGAGAACTACGCCTCCCCGGCCACCCTCCTGGCGATGGGCAACTGGTTCAGCGACAAGTACGCCGAGGGCACCGTCGGCCGCCGCTTCTACGCCGGCTGCCGCAACGTCGACACCGTCGAGTCCCTCGCCGCCGAGCACGCCCGCGAACTCTTCGGCGCCCGCCACGCCTACGTCCAGCCCCACTCCGGCATCGACGCCAACCTCGTCGCCTTCTGGGCCGTCCTCGCCCAGCGCGTCGAGGCCCCCGCCCTGGAGAAGGCAGGCGTCCGCCAGGTCAACGACCTCTCCGAGGCCGACTGGGCCGAGCTGCGCAGCGCCTTCGGCAACCAGCGCATGCTCGGCATGTCCCTGGACGCCGGCGGCCACCTCACCCACGGCTTCCGCCCCAACATCTCCGGCAAGATGTTCGACCAGCGCTCCTACGGCACCGACCCCGCCACGGGCCTGATCGACTACGAGGCGCTGCGCGCCTCGGCCCGCGACTTCAAGCCGCTGATCATCGTCGCCGGCTACTCCGCCTACCCCCGTCTCGTGAACTTCCGGATCATGCGCGAGATCGCCGACGAGGTCGGCGCCACGCTCATGGTCGACATGGCCCACTTCGCGGGTCTCGTCGCCGGCAAGGTCCTCACCGGCGACTTCGACCCGGTCCCGCACGCCCAGATCGTCACCACCACCACCCACAAGTCGCTGCGCGGCCCGCGCGGCGGCATGGTGCTGTGCGACGACTCCCTCAAGGACCAGGTCGACCGGGGCTGCCCGATGGTCCTCGGCGGCCCGCTCCCGCACGTCATGGCCGCCAAGGCCGTCGCCCTCGCGGAGGCCCGCCGCCCCTCGTTCCAGGACTACGCCCAGCGCATCGTCGACAACTCCCGCGCGCTGGCCGAGGGCCTGATGCGCCGCGGCGCGACCCTGGTGACCGGCGGCACCGACAACCACCTGAACCTCATCGACGTCTCCTCCTCCTACGGCCTCACCGGCCGCCAGGCCGAGGCCGCGCTTCTCGAGTCCGGCATCGTCACCAACCGCAACGCCATCCCGGCCGACCCCAACGGAGCCTGGTACACCTCCGGCATCCGCATCGGCACCCCCGCCCTGACCACCCGTGGCCTGGGCACCGCCGAGATGGACGAGGTCGCCGCCCTCATCGACCGTGTCCTCACCACCACCGAGGCCGGCACCACCAGCAAGGGCGCCCCGTCCAAGGCGCAGCACGTCCTCGACCCGAAGGTCGCCGACGAGATCGCCCGCCGCGCCACCGACCTCGTCACCGGCTTCCCGCTGTACCCGGAGATCGACCTGGGCTGACGCCCACCAGCACCGACGGCCTAGAGATCCAGGTCGATCAACTCCTGGCGTGGCCCCCGACGCGGCGGTCCGGCATCCGGCCGGGCCGCCGCGCGGCGTATCAGCAGCGTGCCGCCGACACCCGCCGCGAACCCGACGGCCAGCCCCGCCAGAGCCCACCCGGTGTCACCCAACCCCGCTCCGGGCCGGTCCTTGGCCGCCACGCCCACGGCAGCCCCGGTGAGCTCGTCCTCCGTTTCGCCCAGCAGAGCCGCCAGGTCCAGCCGCTCGAAGACGGAGCGGGGTGCCCGATGCCAGCGGATGTCGTCGTCCTCCACGTCCGGCGCGAGATCCGACCGCACCCAGGGAGTGCCGTCCCCGGCCACGAACAGCTGGTCCTGCCTCGCCACGGCCACGTCGCCGCCCGGCGCCCGGCTCGTCTGCGGCCAGCCGCCGACGCCCGTAAGTCCCCAGAGCACCGTGATCCTTATCGGCGGATGACGCCCGTCCGCCCAGCTCTCCGGCACCCGCTCCGTCCCGACGTACGTCGGCTGCAACAACTGCCAGAGACGGGCGAAACCCGGCTGGCCGGAGTGCAGGGCCACCGTGTGGCCCGTGCCGCCGGCGACGACCATCGCCACATCGGGGACGTCCCGTGCCTGAGCCGGGGTGGCCCGGGCGGTCGCCCCGGCTCCCCACAGGGCGAGTGCCGCCGACGCCGTCACGAGCAGCGCGAGCCGTAGCTTTCCGCCGAGGTCGGCCCTCATACGTCCCGCAGCTCCTGCCTCGGCCCCGGCTCACCGCGCAGGCGGTCCAGGGGGAGTCGCAGGGTGAGGGAGCGCAGGGCGAGTGCCAGCACGGCTCCGGCCGCCGCGCCCGGGAGTGCCCACCACCAGTCGGTGCCGTCACTGGACCCCGGAGCCGATGCCGACCCCGCCCCTGAGCCGGAGCCTGCTCCCGACGCGGCCGAGGTCGTCGGGTCCGCGGCGGAGGACGAGTCCTGCGCGCCCTTGCCCGTCCCGGACTCTTCCTCATCCGGCGGGAAGATCGCCGCGCCGCCCTCGGAGGAGTCCTTGCCCATCAGACCCAGCTTCGAGAGCAGAGCGCGGAGCCCGGACGGTTGGCGGGCTCGGTGCCAGGTGCCGTTCGTCGTGCTGCCCAGGTTGGACGCCGTGTGGATCCAGACGTCCTTCCCGTCGTCGACCGGATAGACCCGGTCGAGGCGCCAGGGCGACACGTCATGGACCATCCAGGTGACGTTGATCTGGCGGGCCGCCTCCAGAGCGGCCTCCGGCGGCTTGTTCCCGGTGCCCGGGCCGGCTGAGCCGAGCAGCCGCTCAAGCTGTCCGTACTCCTTGTCGGAGTAGTACAGCGACGCCGTCTCCGTGCTCTCCGGCGACACCAGGAGCACGCTCGTCGGCCCGCCGGCCGATGCCGGGGCCGCGGCGCCCCAGACCAGCAGCGCGAGCGCCGCCCCCAACGCACCTGTCAGCGCCGTGAGTTCACGACACCGGCCCCTCCAGCCGACCCCGCCGCCACGTCCGCCCCCGCCGCCACGTCCGCCCCCGCCGCCACGTCCGCCCCCGCCTCCGCGCGAGCACTTTCCCGAGCGCTCGATCCCACGCCCCCACAGCCGGTGTCCCCAGCGGCCGACCCCATGTCCGCACATCCGAACCCCCAACCCAAGCGATCCCCGTGCGGCCCGTCCCCGAGCCGCGTGTCACTTCTGGTACACCGCCCGACCCGCCTGGGTTCCCATCCCGCCCCACTATTTCCGGACCAGGCTTCTCGGGCCACGATCCGGACGGAAATCCCCGCACCGGTTGCTTCGAAGGCCCCTCTGAGGCCCCTCTGAGGCCCCTCTGAGGCCCAGCTGAAGGCCCCTCTCAGAAGCCGTCCAAGCCGGCCAGCCGTCTAAGCGGCCAAGCCGTCCAAGCCGTCCAAGCCGTCCACAGCCCCCGAATGCCCGCCGGGTCGCCCGGCTTCTCCGCCGAGCAGCGCCGCCACCAGCCAGCGGCAGGCCGTCGCACGTCCCGAACACTAGAAGTCCGTCGGCTGCTCCACCGACCGCGCAACCGCCAGGGCCCGCTCCTTCGCCGCTACCCCTTCCAGCCGCAGCGCCACGCTCTCGCCCCCCGCGCCGTGGCTCCACAGCAGCGTCGGACCGGCTGTCCGCTCCTCGCGGGTGAAGCGTTCCCCGCTCGGGTCCACCAGCCAGAAGGCCAGCAGATGCGGGCGGGCGAACCACAGGGCCTGCTCGGCCGCCGTGCCGTTCGAGGCGTCGGAGTCCAGCGAGATCCACTCCGGAGGCTCGCGGACCGTCTTGGCGAAGCCGATGTCCAGGCTCGCCCGGCGCTCGTCCAGCCGTATCGTGCTGCCGTCCTCGTGCCAGCACAGACTCACCAGGAAGCGTCCCCGTGGCTCGCCGGTCACCGCGACCGCGTCCGGAGCGCCGAGTTCCTTCGGCACCAGCGGTGCGAACCCGGCCCGCCGCTCGGCCTCGGCGAGCGACACGTGGTGGTCGCAGCCGGGGACCTCGGCGCCGGGGGAGGGGGCCGCCGACGGGTCGTACCGCACCCCGACGCCCGCGAAGTCGAACCAGTCCAGGACCGCCGCCCGCACCGGCGGCGTGAGCACGAGCACCGTCAGCAGGCCGCACAGCGCCGCGGTCAGCGAACGCCACCGCATCCGCGTCCAGTGCCGCACCGCCCGCAGCCGCTCGGCCGTACCGGTCGGCTCGGCCACCGGCGCGGGCACCTGCTCGGCGAGGAGCTGCCCCAGCACCCGCTCGACCATCGTTTCGGCGCCGTCAGCCCCACCCGGCGGATCCAGCGAACGCCCGAGCGCCCGCAGCTCCTCCGGCAGAGGGGCCGGGTCCCCACGCCGATCACGATCACCGGGGCCTCGTCCCTCGGAGCCGCGACCGTGATCACCCGGCCTCCATCCCGCGAAACCACCCGGACCGCGCCCTCCTGGCCCCCGGCCACCAGCAGCCCGACCCTGCTCACCGGAACTCCGGCCACCGGCATCCCGGTCACGATCACCGCCCCCCGGGCCGCCCACGTCGGCGCGCGCGTCACGCCAGCCGTCACCCCAGCGGTCACCCCGGCCGTCACTCCAGCCGTCACCCCGGCCTTCCCGCCGTGTCCCACCGGCGCCTTCGCCACGCCCGGCGCCCTCACGCCCATGCGCACGCGGCCCGTCGCTCTCGTGCGCCCCTTGGCCTTCGTCGCCGTAAGGCGTCCGTCCCTCACTCATGCTCATCACCCCCTTCCCGAGGCTGAATCTCCGGCAGCAACCGCCCCAGCTTCCGCAGTGCGCGGTTCAGCCGGGACTTCACCGTGCCCCTGGGCCAGCCCAGGGCCTGGGCCGTCTCGGACTCGTCCATCTCCAGGAGATAGCGGTAGGTGACGACCAGGCGGTGTTCCTCGCTGAGCTTCTCCAGGGCCGCCCGGAGAGCGGCACGGCGCTCTATCTCCAGCGCGGCGACCGCCGGGTCCGCCGATTCCGGTATCAGGGGTTCCGCCTCCACGAACGCCGCCTCGCGACCGGCGAGCGTGCGCTGGCGGGCAGCCGTACGCACTGTGTTCCTCGTCTCATTGGCCACGATCGCCAGCAGCCACGGCTTGAACGCAGAGCCGTCCTTGAACCGGCCCAGCGAGCAGTACGCCTTGACGAAGGCCTGCTGCACCACGTCCTCCGCGTCCGCCCCCGCCCCGAGCGCGGCGGCCGCCCTGAGTGCGATGCCCGTATGGGCCCGCACCAGCTGCGCGTACGCCTCCGGCTCCCCGGCGCGTACGCGTGCGATCACCGCGGCCTCATCGACGATGCGGCCCCCCTCCCGCGTCCTCACACCTTTGTTACACCGCCGGGGACGGATCGGTTCCCATCTGTTTCCGACCAGTTCCGAACCGGCCCCCGAGACCTGAGAGAATGATGAGCATGGCCTCTGACCGACCCCGTGTGCTCTCCGGAATCCAGCCCACCGCAGGCTCGTTCCACCTCGGCAACTACCTCGGCGCCGTCCGCCAGTGGGTGGCGCTGCAGGAGACCCACGACGCGTTCTACATGGTCGTCGACCTGCACGCGATCACGATCCCGCAGGACCCGGCCGAGCTGCGCGCCAACACCAGGCTCGCCGCCGCCCAGCTCCTCGCGGCCGGTCTCGACCCCGAGCGCTGCACGCTCTTCGTCCAGAGCCACGTCCCCGAGCACGCCCAGCTCGCCTGGATCATGAACTGCCTCACCGGCTTCGGCGAGGCCTCCCGCATGACCCAGTTCAAGGACAAGTCCGCCAAGCAGGGCGCCGACCGGGCGTCGGTCGGCCTGTTCACGTACCCGATCCTGCAGGTCGCGGACATCCTGCTGTACCAGGCCAACGAGGTCCCGGTCGGCGAGGACCAGCGCCAGCACATCGAGCTCACCCGTGACCTCGCCGAGCGCTTCAACGGCCGCTTCGGCGCGACCTTCACCGTCCCGAAGCCGTACATCCTCAAGGAGACGGCGAAGATCTACGACCTTCAGGACCCGTCGATCAAGATGAGCAAGTCGGCCTCCACGCCGAAGGGCCTCATCAACCTCCTCGACGAGCCCAAGTCGACCGCCAAGAAGGTCAAGAGCGCGGTCACCGACACGGACACCGTTATCCGCTACGACGCCGAGAACAAGCCCGGTGTCAGCAACCTGCTCACCATCTACTCGACCCTCACGGGGACGGGAATCGCGGAACTGGAGCAGAAGTACGACGGCAAGGGCTACGGTGCGCTCAAGACGGACCTCGCCGAGGTCATGGTCGAGTTCGTGACGCCCTTCCGGGAGCGCACCCAGCAGTATCTGGACGACCCGGAGACGCTGGACTCGATCCTGGCCAAGGGCGCGGAGAAAGCGCGCGCCGTCGCCGCGGAGACCCTCTCCCAGGCGTACGACAAGGTGGGCTTCCTGCCCGCCAAGCACTGAGCCCGCACCACGGCAGGCGGCCGGAACACGGCCGTACCACCGCACAGCGCTGCACATCACCACGGTTGCGCCTGCCCGCAGCACAGTCGTGGCCGTACAGTCGATAACCGGGCGGTCGCACACGCGGCCGCTCACACTCACCGACAGGGCACGAGCTCACTCACCCAGGACGAGCTTCTCGCGAGGGACGAGCTCACGAGAGAGACGACAGGAGACGACGTGGGGACCGTAACGATCGGCGTGTCGATCGCGGTCCCGGAGCCTCACGGCAGCCTGCTCCAGGAGCGGCGCGCGGGCTTCGGCGACGCCGCGGCGCACGGCATCCCCACGCACGTCACGCTGCTGCCGCCGACAGAGGTCGACGCCACGCTGCTGCCCGCGATCGAGGCCCACCTCGTCGAGGTCGCGGCATCCGGGCGGCCGTTCTCGATGAAGCTGTCCGGCACCGGGACCTTCCGGCCGCTGTCGCCGGTCGTCTTCGTCCAGGTCGTCGAGGGCGCCGAGGCCTGCACCTGGTTGCAGAAGCAGGTCCGCGACGGCTCCGGCCCGGTCGCACGTGAACTGCTGTTCCCGTACCACCCGCACGTCACGATCGCCCACGGCATCGATGACGAGTCGATGGACCGCGCCTTCGAGGAACTCTCCGACTACGAGGCCCAGTGGCCCTGCACCGGCTTCGCCCTCTACGAGCAGGGCGCCGACGGCGTCTGGCGCAAGCTGCGGGACTACGCCTTCGGCGGCGGCGCGGTGGTGCCGCCGCAGGCGGGGCATGTGGAGCGCGGGTCGATCCCGGCGAGTTAGCTCCGCGGGGTGCGCGGCGACGGGGTGCCGCGGGGTGCGCGGCGACGGGGTGCCGCAGGGTGTGCCGCGACGGGGTGCCACGAAGTGGCCTCTGTTCGTCCGCGGCGCCGTCGTGGCTGACGCGACCACGCGGCGGAGCCGCACATCGACACGGCCCCGCACCCCTACGCGGGCGCGGGCGCCGCTCGGGCGCCACAGCCCCGCGCCCCCACGGCCGTTGCTCCGGCGCCTAAACCGGCAGTCGACGGAGCAGCCCCCTCGGCGCGTGCCGCAGCGCCGACATCACCACCCTGAGTGTGCCCGGCACCCAGACGGTCTCCGAGCGGCGGCGCAGGCCCAGTTCGATCGCCGTCGCGACCGCTTCGGGGGTGGTCGCGAGGGGTGATTCCTCCAGGCCGGCGGTCATCTTCGAGCGTACGAATCCGGGGCGTACGACCATGACGTGGACGCCGGTGCCGTGCAGCGCGTCGCCCAGGCCCTGGGTGAAGGTGTCGAGGCCGGCCTTGCTGGAGCCGTAGATGAAGTTGGCGCGGCGGGCCCGCTCGCCGGCGACGGACGACAGGACGACCAGCGAGCCGTGGCCCTGGGACTGGAGCGCGCCCGCGCTGACCAGGGCAGCGGACACGGCGCCCGTGTAGTTGGTCTGCGCGACCCGCACCGCGTTCAGCGGCTCGCGTTCGTCGCGCGCCTGGTCGCCGAGGATCCCGAAGGCGAGCAGCACCATGTCGATGTCGCCCTCCGCGAAGACCTTGCCGAGGACCGCCTCGTGGGACTCGGGGTCGAGCGCGTCGAAGGCAACCGTGCGCACCTCGGCCCCCAGGGCGCGCAGATCGGCCGCTGACTGTTCCAGGGCGGGCGACGGGCGGCCCGCCAGCCACACCGTGCGGGTACGGCGCGCGATCAGGCGGCGCGCGGTGGCCAGCGCGATCTCGGACGTACCGCCGAGGACGAGCAGGGACTGGGGGATGCCGAAGGCGTCCTTCACGACAGCTCCTAGAGATCTAGAGTCCGGAGCTCCTGGAGATCGGGAGTCCGGGGGAGGGCGGGGGTCCGGTGGCCGGGGTTGCGGGCTGAGGCGGGGGTCCGGTGGCCGGGGTTGCGGACCGAGGCGGGGGTCCGGTGGCCGGGGTTGCGGACCGAGGCAGGGGCCCGGTGACCGGGGCTACAGGCCGAGGCGGCGGGCCAGGTCCGAGACGAACACCCCGCGCGGGTCGACCTCCGCGCGCAGGGCGCGGAACTCGTCCAGGCGCGGGTACATCGTGGCGAGCAGTTCGGGACGCAGCCGGGAGTCCTTGGCGAGGCAGACGCGCCCGCCGGCCGCGGCCACGTCCTCGTCCAGCGTGTCCAGGAAGGCGCCGAGCCCGGGCAGGCCGGCCGGGACGTCCAGGGCCAGCGTCCAGCCGGGCACCGGGAAGGAGAGCCAGCCGGGGTCGGCGTCCCCGAAGCGCTTGAGGGCCGCCAGGAAGGACGGGCAGCGGTGCTCGGAGACGCGCCGCACGATGCCGCGCAGGGTCTCTTCCTGACCGTGCCCGACGACGAACTGGTACTGCACGAAGCCGCCCCGGCCGTAGATCCGGTTCCAGTGGGGCACGCCGTCCAGCGGGTGGAAGAACCGGGCGAGCCGCTGGAGTTCGCCGGTACGCGCGCGTGGCGCCGCGCGATACCAGAGCTCGTTGAACCAGCTCACGCCACGGCGGCTCAGCAGGCCCTCCGGGAGGACTGCCGGCGGGGTCGGCAGGCGGGCCGGGCGGAAGGCGAGCGGCTCCCTGTACGCGCGCGTGCCCTTGCGCAGCGCCTCCAGGGGGGCGTGGTCGCCGCGGGTGAGCACCGCGCGGCCCATCGCCGGTCCGCGGGCCAGCAGGTCGATCCGGGCGACCGAGTAGCGATGGTGGTCGTCGCCGGTGGTCAGGCGGTCCAGCAGGTCGTCGAGGTTGCGTGCGCGCTCGGTGGCGACCGACATCAGCGAGGTGGTCACCGGCTGGAGCTGGATCGTCGCGGTGAGGATCACGCCGGTCAGGCCCATGCCGCCGGTGGTCGCGTCGAACAGGGGCGTGCCCCGGCCGACGGCGCGGACCTCGCCGTCGGCGGTGAGGAGTTCCATCGACAGCACGTGGCGCGAGAAGGAACCCGAGACGTGGTGGTTCTTGCCGTGGATGTCGGCTCCGATCGCGCCGCCGACCGTCACGTAGCGGGTGCCGGGGGTCACCGGCACGAACCAGCCGAGCGGGAGCAGCACCTCCATCAGCCGGTGCAGGGAGACCCCCGCGTCGCACAGCACGATGCCGTTGTCGGCGTCGATCGCGTGCACCCGGTCCAGGCCGGTCATGTCCAGGACCATGCCCCCGGCGTTCTGCGCCGCGTCTCCGTACGCCCGTCCCAGGCCCCGCGCGATGCCCCCGCGTGCCCCGCAGCCCCGGACGGCCGTCGCGGCCTCCTCGTACGTCCTGGGACGGATCAGGCGGGCGTTGGTGGGGGCGGTGCGGCCCCATCCCGAGACGGAGACGGTGTCGGCAGGCATGTCGGCGACCGTAGCGTCCATATGTGAGCGATCAGTTCTGAAACATTCCTCTCCTCCCCGAAATGGGTGATTAGTGGGATGTCGCCCAATGTTGTCGTAGTTCCGGCTCGGCGGGCGTGAACAGTGAGTCCAATGGACCGACTCGACGACTGCGCGGCACGAGCCTCACCGCGGGCGCGCACCTCGTCAGCATGGGGGTGAAAGGGTGGTGCGCCGCCCGCGCCCGCCGCATGCCGAACCCCGGGTCCGCATCCGCGGACGGCACTCCTTCCCCGGCTCCCACGCGGCCTCCGCCACCGCCACCGTCACGGCCACCGCCGCGGCCGTCGCCTTCGGCGCGCTCGGCGCGTACGCGATCGCGCCGCCGGCCACCGCGATTACCTGATCAACGACGCCCGCGACGCCGACGGGGACCGCGCCCACCCGACCAAGCGGCACCGCCCGGCCGCCTCCGCACAGGTCCCCGTACCGGTCGCCCACGCGGTCGGAGGCGTCCTCGGCGTCCTCGGCGTCCTCGCACCGGCCGCCGCGGCCCGGCTGACCTCGCCCCTCGTCACGGCCCTGCTCACCGCCTACCTCGGCATGCAACCGGCGTACCGCGTCGGCCTCAAGCACGTCCTGGTTGGCGATGTACGGCCTGGCGGTGGCCACCTACCGTCACACCTGCCGCGGGGCCTGCGTCCCTGCGCCGCCCTCTTCGCGGTGAACGCCGCCGGAGCGGCCGTACAGCTGCCGTGCCTCACCGTGAGTCACCACGGCCTCGGGCTCACCTCCCAGCTCGCCTACACGGTCTCGGGAGCGGGAATCGGCATGGTGCTGGCTACAGTCCTGCGGTTTTGGGGCACACGGACATTGGTCTTCCTACGGAGGGCAGAGTCGGATCATGGACTGGCTGAAGAAACTTCCCGTCGTCGGGTCCGCGGTGACCCGGCTGATGGCCACGCACGCGTGGCGGTCGTACGAGCGCATGGACCGGGTGAAGTGGACCCGGCTGGCCGCCGCGATGACCTTCACCAGCTTCATCGCGCTGTTCCCGCTGCTCACCCTGGCCGCGGCGATCGCCGCCGCGACGCTCAGCCAGGAGCAGCAGGACAAACTGGAGGACAAGCTCGCCGACCAGGTTCCCGGCATCGCCGACCAGCTGAACATCAGCGGCCTGGTCGAGAACGCCGGCACGGTCGGACTCATCGCGGGCGCCCTGCTGCTGTTCACCGGCATCGGCTGGGTCACCTCCATGCGCGAGTGCCTGCGCGCGGTGTGGGAGCTGCCCGACCCCGAGGAGAACCCCGTCCTGCGCAAGGCCAAGGACGCGGGCGTCCTGGTCGGCTTCGGCGGCGCCGTGCTCGTGACGATCGCGGCGTCCACCGTCGCCTCCGCCCTGGTCGGCTGGATCACCCGGCAGATGGGCATCGAGGAGGGCGGCTGGGGCGGGGTCCTGCTGCAGATCGCCGCGTTCCTCGTCGCCGTGCTCGCGAACTTCCTGCTGCTGCTCTACGTCCTGACCCTGCTGCCCGGCGTCGAGCCGCAACGGCGCCGGCTGGTGGTGGCCGCACTGATCGGCGCGATCGGGTTCGAACTGCTGAAGCTGCTGCTCAGCGGCTATATGCAGGGCGTGGCCACGAAGAGCATGTACGGCGCGTTCGGCGTTCCGGTCGCCCTGCTGCTGTGGATCAACTTCACCTCGAAGCTGGTGGTGTTCTGTGCCGCCTGGACGGCGACGGGGAACAAGGAGACCGAGGTCGACGCCGAGGTCGACGCCGAGGACGAGGACGAGGGCGCGGCAGAGCGCGAAGACACGACAGCCGCTGCCGAGGGCTCGGCGGCCACTACCGAGAGCCCGGCGGCTGCTGCCGAGAGCCCGGCGGCTGCTGCCGAGGGCCCGGCGGCCGCTACCGAGGCCCCCGCTGCCGAATCCGTGAAGTCCGGCGTCAGGAGCGACCCCGACGGCGCACCAGGTCGGGCAGCGGCCAGCGGCGGTTGATCAGGAACGCACCGGCCGCGAGCAGCACCAGCGCCCCGCCGGTGATCCCGAGCGCCACTCCGATGCCGGTCGAACCGCTCGCGGCCGACGCGCCGACCGCCGACTTCGAGGACTTCTCGGCGTCCCCGGTGCCACCGGCCTCTCCGGAGCTGTTCGAACCCGGCTGCGCGCTGGCCCGCGCCGCGCTCTTCGGCGGCACCAGCTCACCCACCGGCTGCACCTTCCCGGCCGCCTGGAAGCCCCAGTCGAAGAGCCGCGCGGTCTCCTTGTAGACCTCGTTGTGCTCGCTCTTCTCCGGGTTCATCACGGTGACGAGCAGTACCTTGCCGTTCCGCTCGGCCACGCCCGTGAAGGTGGCTCCCGCGTTCGTGGTGTTGCCGTTCTTGACGCCCGCGATGCCCTGGTACACGGGGATGTCGCTGTCGCCGGCCAGCAGCCGGTTGGTGTTCTGGATCTCGAAGGACTCGCGGACGGACTTGCCCTTCTTCTTCGACGTCGAGCCCGGGAACTTCGCCGTCACCGTCGAGCAGTACTCGCGGAAGTCCTTCTTCTGGAGCCCGGACCGGGCGATCAGAGTCAGGTCGTACGCGGAGGAGACCTGGTGCGGAGCGTCGTAGCCGTCGGGGGACACCGCGTTCGTGTCGAGGGCCTGGAGCTCCTCGGCGTGCTCGTTCATCTCCTTGACGGTGTTGCCGATTCCGCCGTTCATCTTCGACAGCACGTGCACGGCGTCGTTGCCGGAGCGCAGGAAGACCCCGAGCCACAGGTCGTGGACGCTGTAGGTCTCGCCCTCCTTTATCCCGACCATGCTGGAGCCCGCCCCGACGTCCGCGAGGTCGGACAGCACGACCTTGTGCTCGACGCTCTTGGGGAACTTCGGCAGCACCGTGTCGGCGAACAGCATCTTCATGGTGCTCGCGGGCGGGAGCCGCCAGTGCGCGTTGTGCGCGGCGAGCACATCGCCGGACTCGGCGTCGGCGATGACCCAGGAGCGCGCGGTGAGGTCCTTGGGCAGCACCGGGACGCCGCTCGCGAGGTTCACCTGGGTGCCGGCCCGCCCCAGCCGCTCGCCGCCCACGGTCGACATGCCCGCCGGGGGAGTGGCCGAAGGGCTCGTGCTCGGTGACGGGTTGGGGGCCGCGTGGGAGAAGGGCGCGGTCAGCGCGAGGGACGACACGACGGCGGAGGCGACCAGCAGGGCACGCCTGGCGGTCTTCATGGGTGCGGGCACGACGGAGAACGTACATGCCGTTGCCATGGATGTCCCGCTTCTGTCCCCACCCCGCTCGGAGGACCCGACACGGGGCGTTGATACTGAACTCATGAAGCTCAGCCGCCCGGTCTCCTGGTTCCTGCTCGCCTTCGGGGTGTGGAGCTGGGTCATCTGGGTCACTTTCGTCAAAAATTTGATCAAGGACAGCAGCGGGCTGGCGTTCGACGACGGTCACCCGACGGCGTACTTCTGGGTGCACTTGCTGCTCGCCGTCGTCTCCTTCGTATTGGGGACGGTCGTCGGCGTCATTGGGTTGCGTGGAGTGCGCGCACTGCGCCGGATGTCATAGGAACTCGGCCAAGGCCCGGGACGTTCACTCGTCACGCAAGGGAAAGGGAACGTCCGCGTGGTCATCGTCTTCGCGCTCGTCGCGCTGCTCGTGCTGTCCGTCGTGGTGGTGGGCAACTGGTGGATGTGGCGTCGCCTGTTCCGTGACACGACCCGCGCTCCCGGCCTCGTGCGCCGGGTGGGCGTGGTGGTGATCGCCGGCGGCTGGGCGCTGACGATCGGTGGCCTGGTCGCCGAACGCACGGGCGCGCCCTTCCGGCTCCAGCAGGTCCTGGCCTGGCCGGGTTTCCTGTGGCTGGCCCTGGCGATGTACCTGATGCTGGGAGTCCTGGCCGGCGAGGTCGTACGGCCCCTGCTGCGCCGCTGGCTCGAAAGACGGGCGCGCGAGACGGAGACCGAGGCCGCACCGGCACCGGAGCCCGAGCCGGTGCCCGTGGCCGCCGCGGGTCCGGCCGACCCGCCCCCGCCCTCGGCGACCGACACGCCCGCGGACTCCGCGACACCGCCCGGCGGCCCCCTGGCCACCCCCACCCGCCGCCTCTTCGTCTCCCGGGTCATCGCCGGTACCGCCGCCGCGGCCGCCGTGGGGACCGTCGGCTACGGCACCTACGGCGTTCTGCGGGGCCCGAAGGTCAAGCGGGTCACCGTCCCGCTGGCCAAGCTCCCGCGCGCGGCGCACGGTTACCGGATCGCGGTCGTCAGCGACGTCCATCTGGGCCCCGTCCTCGGCCGGGGCTTCGCGCAGAAGGTCGTCGACACCATCAACGGCACCCAGCCCGACCTCATCGCCGTCGTGGGCGACCTGGTCGACGGCAGCGTGAAGGACCTCGGCCCGGCGGCGGCCCCGCTCGCCGGGCTCCGGGCACGGCACGGCGCGTACTTCGTCACGGGCAACCACGAGTACTTCTCGGGTGCCGAGCAGTGGGTCGAGGAGGTGCGCCGCCTGGGCCTGCGCCCGCTGGAGAACGCCCGCGCCGAACTGCCCCACTTCGACCTGGCCGGCGTCAACGACGTCGCGGGCGAGAGCGAGGGCCAGGGCCCCGACTTCGCCAAGGCCCTCGGCGACCGGGACAGGGCCCGTGCGTGCGTGCTGCTCGCCCACCAGCCCGTCCAGATCCACGACGCCGTCGACCACGGCGTCGACCTCCAGCTCTCCGGCCACACCCACGGCGGCCAGCTCTGGCCCGGCAACCTGGTCGCCGGCCTGGCGAACCCGACCCTGGCCGGTCTGGAGCGGTACGGCGACACACAGCTGTACGTCAGCCGTGGCGCGGGCGCCTGGGGTCCGCCCACGCGCGTGGGCGCCGAGTCGGACATCACCGTCATCGAGCTGGCGTCCCGTCAGGCCTGACCGCCACCCCGAACCTGTGAACGGCCTGTGAAACCTGCCGGAAACACCCGTAGGTAAGTTCTTTCTCATGTCGTCAGAATCCTCTTCCCCCTGGCGAAATCCGTGTGATTAGGTGTGCGCGCCGCTTAGGGGAGTGGCGCATTCCAACAGCTCGTGCGGGGGCCCGTCGAGGGCCTGGGGAGAGGGCACACCCATGCGTTCCGTTCGCATGCGGATTCTCGCGACGCTGCTCGTGCTGGCGGCCGTGGGAGTGGGCGGCCGGCAGTTGTTGCCGGCGCAGCAGGACGACAGCAGGACCATCACGGTCGGCACGACGGACGGTGTCACGTCGCTGGACCCGGCAGGCGCCTATGACGCCGGTTCCTGGGCGCTGTTCAGCAACGTCTTCCAGTCGTTGATGACGTTCGAGCCGGGCGGCGTGACGCCCGTGCCCGACGCGGCCGAGAGCTGCGGCTTCGACGGCAGCGATCTGCGCACCTACCGGTGCGAGTTGCGCCGGGGACTCACCTTCCCGAGCGGGCGCGCGATGACCGGCGAGGACGTGAAGTTCTCCTTCGACCGGGTCAAGCGGATCAAGTCGGACGTCGGCCCCTCCTCGCTGCTGGACACCCTCGTGTCGGTGAGCGCGAGCGGCCGTGACGTCACGTTCCGTCTTTCGTCGCCCGACGCGACGTTCCCGCTCAAGGTGGCCACCGGCGCGGGCGCGATCGTGGACCGCGAGAAGTATCCGGCGAAGGCGCTGCGCACCGACAACGGTGTCGACGGCACCGGCCCGTACAACCTGACCGGGTACACGAAGGACAAGCAGGCCACCCTCGCCCCCAACACGCACTACAAGGGCGCGATCAGCGGCACCGGCCGCCCGGTGGACCTGCGGTACTACGGCGACGGGGACGCCCTGGAGAAGGCGCGGAAGGACAAGCAGGTCGACGTCGCCACGCGCACGCTGCCGCCCGGGGTGCTCGCCGGCCTGAACGCCTCCGACCCGGGTCAGCGTGTCTCCGAGGCCGACAGCTCCGAGATCCGCAACCTCTACTTCAACACCCGCAGGACCTCGCCCCTGCACGACGTCCGCGTCCGGCAGGCCATGGCCTGGCTGATCGACCGTGAGAAGCTCGCCGCGACCGTGTACGAGGGGACCGTCGATCCGCTGTACTCGCTGATCCCGACCGGCATCACCGGCCACACCACGTCGTTCTTCGACGCCTACCCCCAGCTGAGCAAGGCCAGGGCGCGCGCCCTGCTCGCCGACGCCGGCGTCGGCCTGCCGGTCCGCTTCACCTACGGCTATGCCACCGGCCGCGGTTCCGGGGCCGAGGAAGCCGCGGAGATCAAGCGGCAGTTGGAGGCGACCGGCCTGTTCAAGGTGACGCTCAAGGGCTACGAGTGGACCGACTTCCAGAAGCGCTGGGCGAGCGGCAAGCTCGACGCCTACGCCGTCGGCTGGGTCGCCGACTTCCCCGACCCCGACACCTACGGGGGCCCGCTCGTCGGCACGAACGGCACCATGAGCACGGGGTACAGCGACAAGGCCGTGGACGGGCTGATCACGGCCAGCCAGCAGTACGCCGACCGCGGCGAGGCGACGAAGGACTTCCGCTCGCTCCAGGAGGCCGTCGCCCGCGACGTGCCGGTGATCCCGCTGTGGCAGGCCAAGGAGTACGTCGTCGCCGGCGAGGAGGTCGGCGGCGGTCAGTACCTCTCCGACGGCACCGGCGTCTTCCGGCTCTGGCGTCTCACCTGGATCTGACGCGATCTCGTCGCCCCGGCCCTCCAGGCGGTGGTGCAGAAGCGGCACCCGGCGCTGCACCATGTGAGGGAGGTGTGCGTGGGGTGAGGAGCAAACGTGTTGAGACGCAACGCCTTCCGGCTGCCCCGGCATCCGGCGTCCGTCGGTCTCGCGCGGCGTCGGGTCCGGGACCACCTGGCCGACTGGGGGCACGGACCGCGCGATCCTGCGCTTGAGGACGCGGTGCTGCTCGTCTCCGAGCTGGCCACCAACGTCGTCCGGCACGGACCCTCACAGGGCTTCGGGAGCGGGGAGCACCCGCAGCCGGAGCGTGAGTTCGAGGTCGCGGTCACCGCCCTCGCCGACGGCTCCTGTCTGATCGAGGTGTCGGACGAGAGCCGGCAGGAGCCGCGGCTGCGGGAGGTGGGGGAGCGGGAGGAGGCCGGCCGCGGCCTGCACCTGGTGGAGAACCTGGCCGCCGCGTGGGGGGTGTGGAGTCGGGGACGGCACGGCAAGACGGTGTGGGCGCTGATACTCGCCGACGTGGGCCCCTGAGAGACCGTGTGACGGTTACGGTCGTGAAGCCGCCCCCGTCGCCAGGATCACCGTGACGGCCAGCCCCTCACCCGGCGCCGTCCGCACCACGACCTCGCCGCCGTGCGCCTCCACCACGCCCTGCACGATCGCCATCCCGAGCCCGCTGCCCGCACCCCCGCCGGCCCGGAAGAACCGGTCGAAGATCCGCGCCGCGTCCTCCTCGCCCAGCCCGGCCCCCTTGTCCTCGACACACAGCCGCACGACGCCGTCGGTCCGCTCAAGTCCCAGCCGCACCGGCACGTCGGCGGGCGTGTGCGTGCGGACGTTGCTCAGCAGATTGCCCAGCACCTGGCGCAGCCCCGACTCGTCGGCGTGCACCAGCAGTGCGCCGTCGGCGTCGACCGTGATCGGCCGCTCGGGCTGCTGCACCCGCAGGTCCTCGGCGGACTCGCGCACCAGCCGGCTCAGGTCGACGTTGCGGAAGCGCAGTTCGGGCCGCTGGTCGAGCCGGGCGAGGGTGAGCAGCTCGTCGACGAGCCGGCCCATGCGGCCGACCTCGCCGTTCATCCGGTCCCAGACCCGCTTGCGCTCGGCGGGCTCCGGCAGCATCCCCCGGTCGTACAGCTGGAGGTAGCCGCGTATCGCGGCCAGCGGGGTGCGCAGTTCGTGGGAGGCGTCGCCGACGAACCGGCGCAGCTGGGCCGCGCTGCGCTCGCGTGTGCGGTACGCCGACTCCACCTGGTGGAGCATCGAGTTCAGGGCCACCCGCAGCTGCTCGACCTCCAGCGTGGGATCGCTGTTGGAGGGGACGCGCCGGGTCAGGTCGCCCTCGGCTATCGCCGACGAGGTCTCCACCATGTCCTCCAGCGGCCGCATCCTGCGCCGCACGCTGAACATGGTCAGGCAGCCGAGCAACGCCAGCAGCAGCGTGCCGACGGCCAGGTCCATCCGCAGGGCCTTGCCCATGCCTTCGTGCAGGCCCTCGGTCGGGACGGCGATCAGCACGATGGTGCCGTCCGCCAGCTGCGTGCCGACCATGCGGTAGCGGTCGCCGTCGACCCGTACGTCCCGCGGATCCTCGTCCGCCGCGAGGGCCACCGGGTCCTTCGCGGCGGCGGCCAGGGCGCGCTGGCGGGGTGTCGGCGTCAGCGGGCCGAGGGCGACCGGCCGCCCGGCGGTGTCGACGGCGACGTAGACCATGCTCGGGCTCGGCAGCGGATCCGTGTCGCGGGCGCTGCCGTCGGTGAACTTGTCCAGCGCGACGCCCAGTTCGCTCAGCGACTCGATCTGGCGCAGCGTGAACCCGGCGTGCCCCAGGGTGGTGCGCGCGCTCTTCAGCTCGCTGTCGACCTTGTCGAGCAGGTAGAACCGCGCGGTCACCAGGCTGACCGCGGTCGCGACGACGATGCCGATGGCCAGCAGCGCCACGTTCGCCAGGGTCAGCTTGCCGCGCAGGGAGTGGATCCCGCGCGGGCGGCCGACGCGGGGGTTCCAGGGGATCCTCATGCCAGCCCGTATCCGACACCGCGTCGCGTGGTGATCACCGGTGGCCCCAGGGCGTCCAGCTTGCGCCGCAGATAGCTGATGTAGGTCTCCACGACGGTCGACTCGGGCGGGGTGTGTTCGTACTGCTAGACATGGCGCAGGAGCTGGTCCTTGGGCACGATCCGGCCGCCGTTGCGCACCAGGAAGCGCAGCAGGGCGTACTCGGTGGGGGTCAGCTCGACGGTGCGGCCCGCACGGCGCACCGAGTACGTCGTCTCGTCCAGCTCCAGATCGCCGTATCTGAGCGGCGGACGCTGCGGCAGGACGTCGGCGAGGGGCCTGCCCCCGCGCGGGTGTGTCCGAGCGTGGGGGAGGGTGCGGCGCAGGACGGCCGTCAGCCGGGCGACGACCACGTCGACGTCGAACGGCTTGGTGATGTAGTCGTCGCCGAAGCCGAGGGCGCCGACGATCTCGGCGGGCGCGTCGCGTGCGGTGAGGAACACCAGCGCCAGGTCGGGGTGGCGCGCCCGCAGTTCGCGCCCGAGGGCGCGGCCGTCGCCGTCGGGGAGCATGACGTCGAGCAGGGCCGCGTCGACGGGGGTCCCCCCGCGCGGGCCTGTTCGAGCGTGGGTGCGCTCGAAGATGCTGAGCGCGTCACGGACGGTGCCCGCCGTCATGACCTCGAACCGGTGGTAGCGCAGGGCGATGGCGAGGACGTCCGCGATGGACTCCTCGTCCTCCACCACCAGCACCGTGCCTGATCCCGTCGTCATGCCCCCAGTATCGGCGGGCCCACTGACAACCGGGCCGGTTCTGCTTTGGAGTTCCTTGAGAGTCACGGCCAACGCATGTCCACGCGTGTGTTCCGCCGCCAATGCTGTTGCCCAGGACCTGGGGGACCGACCGGACCGAATAAGGAGCGTTGAGCGTGGCGGCATTGGCACGGTGGTGCTATCGGCATCGGCTGGTGGTCCTGTTGCTCTGGTTGGGGGCACTGTTCGGACTGGGCGCGGCGAGTGCCGGCGCCGGGACGAACTACGCGAACGTCTTCTCCCTCCCGGACACGGACTCGGCGACCGCGTACGACCTGATGGAGAAGGCCTTCCCGGAGCGTGCCGGCGACACCGACACGGTGGTGTGGAAGGTGGACGAGGGATCCGTACGGGACGAGTCCGTACGCTCCCGGATCGAGCCCGCCCTGAAGGAGATCGGGCGGATGAAGGGCGTCGGTGAGGTCACCGACCCCTACGCGGCACAAGGGGCCGCGCAGATCAGCCAGGACGGGCGGATCGCCTACGCCCAGGTCACGTTCACCGAGCAGGCGAACGCCGTCCCCAAGGAACTGATCGAGGACGTCGTCGACAAGGCGCGGGCCGCCGAGGCCGACGGGCTCCGGGTCGAGCTGGGCGGCCAGGCCATCGCCCGCACCCAGGAGCCCCCGCAGGGCACCGCGGAGGCGGTCGGCATCCTCGCCGCGGCCGTCGTGCTCTTCCTCGCGTTCGGCTCGCTGTTCGCGATGCTGCTGCCGATCGTCGTGGCGGTCGCGGGCGTCGGCACCGGCATGATCGCGACGATGCTGATGAGCCACGTCACGGACGTGCCCGAAGTGGCCCCGCTGCTCGGCTCGCTGATCGGCCTCGGCGTCGGAATCGACTACGCCCTGTTCATCGTCACCCGGCACCGGCGCGGCATCCTGCGCGGGATGAAGCCCGAGGAGGCGGCCGTGACCGCCCTCAACACCTCCGGGCGCGCGGTGCTGTTCGCGGGCGGCACCGTGTGCATCGCGCTCGCCGGCATGCTGGTGATGAACATGCGGTTCCTGGACGGCGTCGTCGTTGCGACCTCGCTCACGGTCGTCCTCAGCGTGCTGGCCGCGATCACCCTGCTGCCCGCTCTGCTCGGCCTGCTGGGCACACGGGTGCTCAGCCGCCGGCAGCGTCGCCGGCTCGCCGCGGCGGGACCGGAGCCGGCGGAGGCGAGCGGGCTCGCGGCGCGCTGGTCGTCGTATGTCCAACGGCGGCCGCGGCCGGTCGCGGCGATGGCCGTCGTCGTGATGGCGGTCCTCGCGATCCCCGTGCTGTCGCTGCGCCTGGGCGCCACCGACCAGGGCAACCACCAGGAGTCGACCACCACCCGGCAGGCCTACGACCTGCTCGCCGAGGGCTTCGGGCCCGGCTTCAACGGCCCGCTCCAGGTGGTCGTCGAGGGCGACGCCCCGACCGGCCTGGTCGACGGCATCAAGGCCACCGAAGGCGTCGCCCAGGTGGCCGCCGTGCCGCCCGCGGGCGGCGTCACCGTGATCCAGGTCGTGCCGACCACCTCACCGCAGTCCCAGCAGACGGACCGGCTGATCGACCGGCTGCGCGACGACGTGATCCCGCAGTCCGGCGCCGCGGCCCACGTCGGCGGTGTGACGGCCGTCTTCAAGGACTTCGCGTCGGTGACGGCGGACCGGCTGCCCTACTTCGTCGCGACGATCATCGCGCTCGGCTTCCTGCTGCTGATGGTGGCCTTCCGCTCGCTGGTGGTGCCGCTGACGGCCGCGCTGATGAACCTCATCGCGGCGGCCGCGTCCTTCGGCGTGCTGGTGGCGATCTTCCAGTGGGGCTGGGGAACCGAACTCATCGGCGTCGGCAAGGAGGGCCCGATCACGTCCTTCCTGCCGGTCATCATGCTGTCCCTGCTGTTCGGCCTCTCCATGGACTACCAGGTGTTCCTGGTGAGCCGGATGCACGAGGAGTGGGTGCACACCAAGGACAACGCGCGCGCCGTCCGTGTCGGCCTCGCGGAGACCAGCCGGGTCATCAACTCCGCCGCCCTGATCATGATCTGTGTGTTCAGCGCGTTCGTGCTGAGCGGCGACATGGAGGGCGCCATGGCCGGTATCGGCCTCGCGGCGGCCGTCGCCCTGGACGCCTTCATCCTGCGCACGGCCCTGGTGCCGGCCGCGATGCACATGCTGGGCAGGGCGAACTGGTGGCTGCCGGACTGGCTGGAGAAGCGGCTGCCGCATCTGGCGGTCGAGCCCAAGGAGGAGCCGCCGGCCGAGGAGCCCGAGCCGGTCGTCGCGGGCCGGACGTCGGTCGTGCACGGCTTCGTCCGCACCGCCGACGGCGCGCCCGTCGACGGCGCCGCGGTGACGCTGCTGACCAAGGGCGGACGTCAGCTGGACCGGGTGATGTCCCTGGCCGACGGCTCGTACATCGTGTCGGTGCCGGGGCCGGGCACGTACCTGCTGGCGACCTCCGCCGAGTCGTACGGGTCCCGGGCCGGGCAGGTCGTCGTGACGCAAGGGCCGCTCGTGTACGACGTCGAGCTCGCCGAGGGCGGCGTGGACGCCGTCAACTGACGCTTGCCCGAGACGGTTTCAGGGGCGCTCGTCCTCGGCGGGCGCCCCCTTGCCGGTGTCCTTGCGGTCCACCTCATCCGCCTTGTCCGCCTTCTTGCGGGCCGGGTCCGGGATGGCGTTCGTCATCCCCGGCAGGAAGTCGGTGAACAACTCGTGCACCTCGCGCACCAGCGGGCGCAGCACCCGGAACCGGGCGAGCGACACGCCTCGCGCGGTCAGCTTGGCGCCGCGTTCGGCGAGCCGGTAGCTGCGCTCACGGCCCTCGGTCCGGTCGAAGATCCAGTACAGGACGAGACCCATCTGGGAGAGCCACATCAGCTCCGGCAGGACGTCCCTGAGCTCGTCGGGAACCTTGGTCTTCGTGGCGCCCGCCAGCACCTCCCGGTGGATGGCGATGGCCTCCTCGCGCGCGTGCTCCGACTCCGCGGAGAAGGGGCTGAGCGGGCTGTCGGGATCGGCGGCGTTCTTGAAGAACTGCACCGCGAACTCGTGGTACGGCGTGGCGATGTCCAGCCACACCTTCAGCACCCCGGCGAGCCGTGCCTCCAGGTCGGTCTCGCGGGCCAGGACGTCCCGGATCGCCGCCCGGTGCTCGGCGGCGATCCGGTCGTAGAAGCCCTGGATCAGGTGTTCCTTGCCCTCGAAGTAGTAGTACGCGTTGCCGACGGAGACTCCGGCCTCCTGGGCGATGGCCCGCATCGTCGTCTTGTCGTAGCCGCGTTCCTGGAACAGCCGCATGGCCGTCTCCAGGATCAGGGCACGGGTCTGCTCGGACTTGCTGGGCGTGTCGCCCTGTTCAGGGCTGTCGTTCTTCGAGGGCACGGAACGAGAGCCTAACGAGTGGTGTTTCGGCCGGTCGTCAGGAGGTCTGTGCCGTCTGGTACAGGTTCTGGGCGTCGGCGCCGAAGTACGGGCCGTACATCCGGTTCGGCAGGAAGTTGTACTTGAAGCTGTTCACCGAGGACAGCAGACCGGTGCCCGAGGACTCGTTGAACTGCGTGAACCAGGGGCCGCCGCTGGAGCCGCCGGTCATGTTGCAGTTCATGCCGTGGTCGTTCGACAGCAGGAAGTCGCGACTGGTGTTGCCGCTGCAGTAGATGAACTTCTCGCCGTCGTACGGGGCGGCGGCCGGGAAGCCGAACGAGTACATGCGCAGGTTGTAGCCGGTGTTGAAGGCCAGCCCCTGCCCGCCGACGACGTCGGTGAGGAGCTTGCCGTCCAGCGGGGCGACGACGGCGGCGCCGACGTCGTAGTTAATGTCCTCGCTCGCCGTCCACTGGGGTGTGGACAGGGTCTTCGACGCGCTCCAGCGGCCGTAGGGGGACTGCCCGTCGTGGTAGCCGGGCACGAAGACCCAGTTGGTGTGCCAGGCGCCCTCCAGCTTCACGCAGTGGCCGGCCGTGATGACGGTGCTCTTGTTGTTGCTGGTGACGGCGTTGCCGGAGCAGGACGCCGTACGGCCCTGGTAGCTGAAGAACACACGGCCCGCGGTGTTGACGACCGCACCGCCGCCGGACCACTGGCCGCCGGTGTTCGGGAAGGCCATCAGGCCGATGTCGGTGACGGCCCTGCCGACCGCCGCGGCGGGGGAGGTGGGCGCGACCGTGGCCGCCGGGCCCTTGCGGGGCGCCACGCCGCCGTCCATGTGGCCGTTGACGCCCACCAGGTCGAGTGGGGTCGCCGCCCGCATCCGCTCCGGTGTCCAGAAGTCACGGGCCTGCTGCTGCGCTCCGGCGGAGACCGGGCTGACGGTGGTGGGGGTGTCGGGCCTCGGCGCGGCGCCCGCCGGTGTGGCGAGGGCGCCCGCGGTGAGCAGCGCGGTGACGCCGACCAGGGCGCCGAGGACGGGGCGGGGTATGCGGACGGGGCGGGGTATGCGGACGGGGCGGGGTATGCGGACGACGCGGGGTATGCCTCTCACGCGTACTCCTTCTGCGATGGGGGGACCGGGCGACCAGGTGGCCGCCCGGCAACCGACAGTCGGTGCGAGTGCGGAGTGGAGAACCGGGGGCAGCGTGCCAACCCGAGCGCGGTTTTGGAAGGGTGCATGCCAGAAACCTGGTTCTGGGAAGCGCCGTTCAGGCCGGTTCGGCCCTGTTTGCCGCCGACCTCACGGCAGGGTGGCGCAACTGCCGTCGGCGCAGCCCGGCGGTTTGTACGTCCACCCCCGACTCGGGTGGTACGACCAGCCGTCCCCGCGTCGGTAGGCCCGTCCGCCCCACTTGCCGTCGCCCTGCTGCGCACCGCCCCACTGCGTCCCGCCCCACTTGGCGGCGGCGAGCACGGCCCCCTTGGCGAGCAGCGCCCCGGACGGGGTGCCGAGGCGATGCGCGAGTCCCCTGTGCTCGCGCAGCGCCCACAGCGTGACGATCCAGGCGGCGCCGCCGCGGTAGACCTGCCCGGCGTCGCCGACGACAGTGATTTCGTCGAGCGTCGCTGCGTGGTCCAGGCCGGGGAAGCGCCGCCGGGCCTCGTCGGACCCGGCCGGCACCATCTCCATCGGCACCAACTGCGGCTGCCGTACCAGCCAGTCGCGCAGGAAGGTGCACAGCGAGCACTGGGCGTCGTAGAGGACGGTGAGGCCGCGGACCGCGACCCCCGCCGTCCTGCCGCCCGTCGTGTCGGCCGTCATGCCGGGCCCCGCTCAGGCCCCGGCCGACGGGGCGACCCAGTCCTGCGGTGCGACCGGGGGCACCTGCTCGCGCTCCATCACCCCGCGCCGCCGGATCTTGTTGAGCACGTAGACGTTGCCCAGGTGCATCACGCCGAGCACCAGAAGCACCACGCCGAGCTTGGTCGACAGGGCCTCGAAGATGCCGCGCGTGTCGAGGACGGTGCCGTCGTCGCTCAGATACAGCGCGACGAAACCGAGGTTGACGAGATAGAAGCCGACCACCAGCAGGTGGTTCACGGCCTCGGCGAGCTTTTCGTTCCCGCGCAGCACGTCGGCGAGGAAGATCCGCCCGTTGCGGCTGAGAGTGCGGGCCACCCAGATGGTCAGGGCGATGCTGACGACCAGGTAGATGACGTAGGCGATGACCGTGCGGTCCATGGCCTCCCCCTTCTTGAACGCGTTCAAAACGCTGACGGGGATGACTGTAGGCCCTGTCTTTGAACATGTTCAACTCAATAGGGGTGAGGTCTCCGTCACGTCCCCGCCAGGGGCGTCGTCAGGGTCTGCGCCCGAGCTCCGGCCGCTTGCAGTAGTCCGTGAACCCGACGACGTTCCCCCAGGGGTCGGCGATCTCGACGGTCCAGCCGGTCGCCGCGGAGAAGGGTGCGTCGATCGGTTCGACACCGGCGTCGCGCAGCGTCCGCGCCGCCGCCCGCGCGTCCGGCACCTCCAGCCACACGCGGGCGGACGGCCACGGCGGTGGACGGTGCCCCAGGGCCTCCTCCTGACGCAGCAGCAGGCCCGGCGTCTCGCCGCCGACCTTCAACTGCGCGATGCCGGCCTCGTCGAGCCGGAACCCGACCGTGAACCCGGCCCGCTCGTAGAACCCGACGGCCTCGCCGAGGTCGCCGACCGGCAGCAGCACGTTGTCGAACCCGAGCAGTTCGTACGACTCGTCATCTGACATACCGTCAGGGTAAGGCGATGATCGGCCGGAATCGGTGATTGTCCGTGCCGGCTCGTACTGTCGGCGGCATGGGAAGGGTGACGTTCGTCGACGGGACGACAAGCGGGAGCCGTGGCGACGGCTGGGGGCTGGAGATCGCCGAGGAGCGGCTCACCGCCGGTGAGCTGATCCGGCGCCGGGTGTTCCAGGAGGTCGCCGAGTACAACGCGCGCACGCACGAGGTCTTCCAGGGCCGCTGAAGGCCTTCGAGGGCAACGGCTTCCTCGTCCTGGCGGGGGATCGCACGGGGAAGAACCAGGAACCCACCCGCAGCGGGCGGCCCTCACCTACGGGGATCACCCACGGGCGCCGGCCGTGAACGCCTCGGGGCCCTGTTCCCGTGACGGAAACAGGGCCCCGAGGCGGTGTGGCCGGGAAGGTCAGAAGCGGCGCGTGATCAGGGCCTTCTTGACCTCGGCGATCGCCTTCGTGACCTCGATGCCGCGCGGGCAGGCGTCCGTGCAGTTGAAGGTCGTGCGGCAGCGCCAGACGCCGTCCTTGTCGTTGAGGATCTCCAGGCGCTGCTCCCCCGCCTCGTCACGCGAGTCGAAGATGAAGCGGTGCGCGTTGACGATGGCGGCCGGACCGAAGTACTGGCCGTCGTTCCAGAAGACCGGGCACGAGGAGGTGCAGGCGGCGCACAGGATGCACTTCGTCGTGTCGTCGAAGCGCTCGCGGTCCTCGGCCGTCTGGAGACGCTCGCGCGTCGGCTCGTTGGTGTCCTTCGTGATGAGGAAGGGCATCACGTCGCGGTACGCCTGGAAGAACGGCTCCATGTCGACCACGAGGTCCTTCAGGACCGTCAGGCCCTTGATGGGCTCGACCGTGATCGGCTTCTCGGGGTTGATGTCCTTGATGAGGGTCTTGCAGGCAAGACGGTTCTTGCCGTTGATCCTCATCGCGTCCGAGCCGCAGATGCCGTGCGCGCAGGAGCGGCGGAAGGTCAGCGTGCCGTCGACGTCCCACTTGATCTTGTGGAGGCCGTCGAGGACGCGCTCCTTGGGGTCGATCTCCAGCTCGAAGTCTTCCCACACGGCCTCGGCGGAGACCTCCGGGTTGAAGCGGCGGACCCGGAAGGTGACCGTGATGTACGGGGAGGCCGCGGACTCCGCCTCGACCTTGTCCATGACGGGGGTTGCCATCAGTACTTACGCTCCATCGGCTGGTAGCGGGTCTGGACGACCGGCTTGTAGTCGAGACGAATGGACTCCGTGCCGTCGTCGCCCACCTCGCGGTACGCCATGGTGTGGCGCATGAAGTTGACGTCGTCGCGGTTCGGGTAGTCCTCGCGGTAGTGACCGCCGCGGGATTCCTTGCGGGCCAGGGCGGACACGGCCATGACCTCGGCCAGGTCCAGCAGGTTGCCCAGCTCGACGGCCTCCAGCAGGTCCGTGTTGAACCGCTTGCCCTTGTCCTGGATCGCGACGTTCTTGTAGCGCTCGCGCAGCTCCGCGATCTTCTCGACCGCCGTCTTGATCGTCTGCTCCGTACGGAACACCATGACGTTGGCGTCCATGGTCTCCTGGAGCTCCTTGCGGATGGCGGCCACCCGCTCGGTGCCGGTGGACGAGCGCAGCCGCTCCACCTGGTCGACCACGAGCTCCGCCGGGTTCTCCGGCAGCTCGACGAAGTCCGCCTTCTGGCTGTACTCGGCGGCGGCGATACCCGCACGGCGGCCGAACACGTTGATGTCCAGCAGGGAGTTCGTGCCGAGCCGGTTGGCGCCGTGCACCGACACACAGGCGACCTCGCCGGCCGCGTACAGGCCCGGGACCACCGTGGTGTTGTCCGAGAGGACCTCACCCTCGACGTTCGTCGGGATGCCGCCCATGGCGTAGTGCGCGGTGGGCTGGATCGGGATCGGGTCCGTGTACGGCTCGATGCCGAGGTACGTCCGCGCGAACTCCGTGATGTCGGGCAGCTTGGCGTCCAGCTGCTCCGGCGGGAGGTGCGTGAGGTCGAGGTAGACGTGGTCGCCCTCGGGACCGCAGCCGCGGCCCTCACGGATCTCCGTGTAGATGGAGCGCGAGACGACGTCACGGGACGCGAGGTCCTTCATGACCGGCGCGTACTTCTCCATGAAGCGCTCGCCGTCCTTGTTGCGGAGGATGCCGCCCTCACCGCGGGCGCCCTCCGTCAGCAGGATGCCCATGCGCCAGATGCCGGTCGGGTGGAACTGGAAGAACTCCATGTCCTCCAGCGGCAGGCCCCGGCGGTACACGGCGGCCTGGCCGTCACCGGTCAGCGTGTGTGCGTTCGACGTCACCTTGAAGAACTTGCCGGTGCCGCCGGAGGCGTAGATGACCGCCTTCGCCTGGAAGACGTGGATCTCGCCGGTGGCCAGCTCGTACGCCACGACACCGGCCGACTTCTTGACGCCGTCGACCTCGGTGATCAGCTGGTCCAGGACGTAGAACTCGTTGAAGAACTCCACGCCCTCCTTCACGCAGTTCTGGTACAGCGTCTGGAGGATCATGTGGCCGGTGCGGTCCGCCGCGTAGCAGGACCGGCGCACCGGGGCCTCGCCGTGGTTACGGCTGTGACCGCCGAAGCGGCGCTGGTCGATCGTGCCGTTCGGGGTGCGGTTGAACGGCAGGCCCATCTTCTCCAGGTCGAGGACCGAGTCGATGGCCTCCTTCGCCAGGATCTCGGCGGCGTCCTGGTCGACGAGGTAGTCACCGCCCTTGACCGTGTCGAAGGTGTGCCACTCCCAGTTGTCCTCCTCCACGTTGGCGAGCGCGGCGGCCATGCCGCCCTGCGCGGCGCCCGTGTGGGAGCGGGTGGGGTACAGCTTGGTCAGCACGGCGGTGCGGCTGCGCTTCGTGGACTCGATGGCCGCGCGCATGCCCGCGCCACCGGCGCCGACGATGACGGTGTCGTACTTGTGGATCTTCATGGTGGTTGCCTCAGCCCCGTGCCTAGCGGATGTTCGGGTCGAAGGTGAAGATCACCAGCGTGCCCAGCAGGATGGTGAACACCGTGGCGGTGTAGAGCAGGCCCTTCAGCCACAGCCGGGTGTTCGCGCGCTCCGCGTAGTCGTTGATGACCGTGCGCAGGCCGTTGGCGCCGTGCAGCATGGCGAGCCACAGCATCAGCAGGTCCCAGACCTGCCAGAACGGGGACGCCCAGCGGCCGGCCACGAAGGCGAAGCCGATCTTGGAGACGCCGCCGTCCAGTACGAGCTGAATCAGCAGGTGCCCGATGACCAGGACGACAAGGACGACGCCGGACAGGCGCATGAACAGCCACGCGGCCATCTCGAAGTTGCCCCGGGTGGACTTCGGGGTCTTCTTCGTGCGCTTGCGCGGGGCCTCGATGTACGGGGCCGGGTTGTCGACGTTGTAGAGGGACTCGCCCTCGACCGGGCCGATACCGGTGGCGGTCTTCTCGGTGGCGACTGTGTTGTTTGACATGAGTGCGCGTCAGCTCCCGAACAGTTCACGAGCGGCGTGGCCGAGAACGGGGTAGATCGCCCCGAGCATCAGCACCAGCCACAGGCCGACGACGGACCAGAGCATCTGCTTCTGGTAGCGCGGACCCTTCGACCAGAAGTCGACAGCGATGACACGCAGGCCGTTGAGCGCGTGGAACAGGATGGCGGCGACGAGGCCGTACTCCAGCAGCGCGACGATCGGCGTCTTGTACGTGGCTACGACCTTGTCGTAGTCCTCGGGGGAGACACGCACGAGAGCGGTGTCCAGCACGTGAACGAACAGGAAGAAGAAAATGAGGACGCCGGTGACTCGGTGAGCCACCCAGGACCACATTCCTTCCCGGCCGCGGTACAGCGTTCCAGCCGGCACGGAAGTTCCTCCGGGAGCGGGGATTGGGGCCGCGCCGGCTTGTGCTGTCGGTCGGGCCCGGCCGGGTACGGTCCACCGGCCCCCAGCATCGTAGCCATCCGCTGCCGCTGGGCCGCGCCGGGGTCTGGCGGTGTGATCAAACTGGCACGCGGATGGGGTATTGGCGGCTAATGGGGTGGGATGTGCGGGTCGATCCCGGGTGCGGCGCCGCGGTGGCTGGTCGCGCCGTTCCCCGCGCCCCTCAGGGCGTTGGCCAATCGCCCCCTTGCCAGGCGCCGAAGTTCCTCTGCCGCCGACACCCGCTCTTCCTCCGGATCGTTTGCCAAACGTGACCGGATGCCTGCCAGAACATGGTCCAGGGCCTCCGTGTGCGACAGGCCGTCCAGGCAGATGATAAAGGTATGACCGAATTTGGCCTCGTACGCGGCGTATGCGGCGCTCAGTGCCGTGTGGGCCGCCGAGTAGGCGCCCTCCGGCAGGGCGGGCAACGTTTCCCCCGCCAGTGCCTGTGCCAGATCCGCCGGCGTCAGGTCGTAGGCCGCCTCGTCGGACGCGGCCAGCAGGGACTCGGCGTCGGGGTACGGGCGGTGGTCCGTGATGCGGTCGGCCCAGCGAGGGCTGTGCAGGCAGGTCAGAAGGGTCTGCCGGACCTCGTCGGCGGGTGTGGCGTTGAAGCGCTCCAGCGCGTTCTGCGACGGTGGAGTGCGGGTCTGCTCGGGCAGAGCCGGTATGGCCACTCGGCCGGGAAGGTGTGTGGGCGTCACGTGGGTTTCGGCAGGGGATCTTGGGGGAGGAGTGGCGCCACGCTATCGAGTGTGGGCATGAGGTGTCCGACGGATGCCCGAATTTCAGCCGAACGGGAGAGTTTCGGAACGTGTGGTGGACGGTTGTGGATCTTCACAGGCCCTAGGTTGGCGCCGTGAGTCAGCACAGGCACAGGCGCCGGGCACGGCCCAAGAAGGCGCTGAAGCAGACATGGGTCCTGATCGTCGCGGTGGTCGTCGTGACGGTCGCGGCCGGAGTGAGCCTCGGTCTCCTGGCCTCGGGCGGCGACGGAGGGTCGGCCGGATCCGAACAGGGACGGTCCGCGCCGGGGACCTCCGAGGGCGCGGACTCCGGTGTCGGCGCCGCTCCGACGCCCTCGCCCACCCGGTCGTATCCGCTCTCGGAAGCGCCACGGACGATCCCGGCCGTGCGCTCCCACACCGCGGCCCGTGGGCCCGGCTGGCGTCCCGCCGAGAACAAGCGGGTCGTGGTGAGCGACAAGGAGCTCGCCGACGAGGGGCGGCTCATCGCCGGTGAGCTGGGGCTGACGTACGCCGGGCAGAAGAACGACGTGCGCGCCGGGGACGTACGGCTCGCGCTCGGCGACGACGAGGGGGCGAACCCGGAGTCGTACACGATGACCGTGCGCGGCGGGCGGGTCGCGATCAGCGGGCCCGGCGAGGCCGGGGTCTTCTACGGGACCCGGACGCTCAAGCAGGAGGTGCACGACGGCGGTACGGCGCCGGAGGGCGTCGTGCGCGACACGCCCGCCAAGCCGGTGCGCGGGTTCATGCTCGACATCGCCCGCAAGTACTTCACCGCGGGCTGGATCGAGGACCGGGTGCGCGAGCTCGGCGACCTGAAGTACAACCAGCTGGGGCTGCACTTCTCCGACGACCAGGGCTTCCGCATCGAGTCCGAGTCGCACCCCGAGATCGTGTCCCGGCAGCATCTGACCAAGGCGCAGGTGCGGAAGATCGTCAAGCTGGCTCAGAGCCGGCACATCCAGATCGTGCCCGAGATCGACTCACCGGGGCATCTGGGAGCCGTCATCGCCGCGCACCCCGATCTCCAGCTGCGCAATGTCAACGGGGTCGCGACCCGGGGCGCCATCGACATCTCCAAGCCCGAGTCCGCGAAGATCGTCGACGACCTGCTGAACGAGTACGCCGGCCTCTTCCCCGGCAATCAGTGGCACCTCGGCGCGGACGAGTACCAGGCGCTGGTCGTCTCCGATCCCCAGGCGTCCTATCCGCAGCTCGCCAGTGCCGCCCGGAAGGCCTACGGCTCCGGCGCCACCGTCGCCGACCTCGCCACCGGATGGCTCAACGGCCGCTCCGACACCGTCCGCGCCGATGGCCGCACACCACGGGCGTGGAACGACGGGTTCTTCCGGGACACCTCCGTCCAGCCGGACAAGCAGATCCAGGTGGCGTACTGGACGGGCAAGGAGATCGGGGCCCGGGAGCCGCTCGCGTACCTGAGCACCGGGCGGAAGGTCATCAACTACAACGACGAGTTCCTGTACTACGTGCTCGGGGAGCCGCAGACCTTCGTCTACCCGACCGGCGAGCGGATCTACCAGCAGTGGACGCCGCGGGTCCTGCGGGGGACGACGGCGGTGCCCGCCAAGTACGACCCGCAGATCCTCGGCGGGTCCTTCGCGGTCTGGTGCGACCTGGCGAACTCGCAGACTGAGGCCCAGGTGGCGGCCGGGATCCGGATGCCGCTGCGGGCGACGGTGCAGAAGCTGTGGGACCCGGGCAAGCCCCGATCGACCTGGGCCGAGTTCAGGGCGCTCGCCGACCGGCTGGACTGAGCCGGATTGACCCATATGCCTGCGAATCCCTGTACGACTGTGGTGTATTCGGCCCGAGCCGAACCGATCAGCCAGGGGGAACGGGATGGGCTACTGGGGGTACTTCGTCGTGGGTCGCGGGGCGCGGCCGCTGGCGGAGCTGGACGCGCTGGCCGGCGCCGAGGGGATGGCGTTACGCGCCGAGGCGCCGGACGGCTGGCAGGTGTGGGAGTACCCGAGCGGGGACGGCGAGGTCGGCAACATGAACGACCTCGCCCGCGAGACCGGGGCACCCGCGCTCTTCGGTTACGTCATGGACAGCGCGTCGGTGGTCGTGGAGGCGGCGGCGCCGGAGAGCGGGGCGTGGACGACCTGTCTCGCGCGCGCCGTCATGGCCGGGTACATCGGCGCCTCGGACGAGGGACTGACGCTGGAGGACTACTTCCTCGAACCCGGTGACGCCGCCGAACGGGCCGTCGCCTGGGCCGCCGAGGCCGGGCACGAGGTGAACGCCGAGTCGGTGGTCGACGTACTCACCGCCGAGGCGGATCCCTTGGCCGAAAACCTGTTCTTTCGGCTGCTCGACCGGCTCGGTGTCGTGCCGCTGTGACACTCCCGGGTCGTCGCACGCAGTAAGGGGAGGTGCGGGCTCCGTTAAGGACGGTGCCTGCCAGGGGCCTGTGCGGGGACCCCGACCCTCTTAATCGACCCGCTATGGGAGGCGTGGATGAGCCTGGTGGAACTGATCGCTCAGGCCGACGAACGCGGACTGGCCGCCTCCGGGTTGGCTTGTTTGGATCGCTGCGTGCCGTTGCTCGGCGGGGACGACGAGGCCCTGCGCCCGCTGTGGGCGAATCTCGCGAGCGGCGGGGACCCCGCCGAGTGGGGCGAGCTGCTGGAGCAGGTGCGCGGGAAGCTGGGCGCCGCGGAGGTCGTGGACGACACCGACATCGAGGACGAGGCCGCGCTGCTCGCCCGGCGGATGCTGGCCGCAGCTCCCGCGGTACGGTCCGCCGCCGAGGCGCGGATCTGGGCCGACGCGTGCTCCGTCGCCTCGCTCCAGATACACCGGCTGCTCGACCCCGCCGAGGACGACACCGCCTCCGCCGAGGCGCCGGCCGAGGCCCTCGACTCGGTCCGGGCGTCCGGCGCGGGCCGGCCGCAGGGCATGTCGCCGCTCGTCGCCGCCGAACTGCGCCGGCAGGTCAGCGTCCTGGAACTCCTCGCCGGTCATGGCGCCGGCGGTCTGCGCCGGGCGCTGGAGGTGTCGACGGAGGGGCGGCGGGTGCTGCGCGCCGTCGTGTCGCGGCGGGCCCGGACACGCGGCTGACCCGGCGCTCTCAGACCACCAGCCACTTCACCACCGCGTCCCCGTACTGGGCGGTCTGCTCGTAGAAGGCGGTCAGGTCGCGGTGCGTCGCCGCGAACATGCCGCGCACCTCGGGCTCCGTCTCCGGCATGCCGTACGGCCGCAGCAGTCGCGGGCGGGCGTCGCGCCACAGGCCGTCGAAGTCGGTGCCCTTGAGGTATCCGGCGACCCTGCCCACCTGTGACGCGGTGAGCAGCAGGAACGGCGGCAGGGCCGGGTCGTTGTGGAAGACCGGCCGGCCGCCGAGCACCACGTTGGTGCGGGGGCCTTCCGGCGCGTGGTTCGGGGGGAGGCCGCAGTAGAGGAGTTCGACGTCGCCGTACAGCTTGTCGAGCACTTCCTCGCGATGGCGGCCGATCCGCTCCCGCACGATGTCCCAGTCGTCCTCGAACAGACGCTGGAACCAGGGGGCGCTGTTGCGCAGTGCCGGGGGCGGTACCGCGCGCAGATGGAAGTACATGCTCATCAGTGACTGGAGCGCACGGGAGCGGCGAAGCGTCACTCCCGTGCAAACCCGATTCCCTGGGGGAGTCCTGTGACTGTCTTCGGAGCGAGGTGGGGCGGTCCTGCGCCGGTCCGGGGAATCCGGCGGATCCGGGTGACGAATCGCAGGAGGCACACGCTCTCCAGGATGTGACGACTCAAACGGAGACCAGGCCCGCAGCCGCCACCAAGCCGGTGCGGTGGGCGGCGGACGCGGTGGCGACGATGCGCGAGGGGGCGCGGCTGCGGCTCGACTACTCGCAGCAGAGTCTGTGGCGGGTCGACCGGATGATCGAGAGCCTGCGTTGCGAGGGCACGCCGTACGCCGCCGTGGAGAACACGCTGCGCGGATTCGGCGCGTACGCCGGGGAGGTGATCGCCCGTCAGGCCGGTGCCGAGTGGTGGACGTCCGGCGGCGACCACTGGATCCGTACGCCCGACGGGCGGATGTGGGACCCGATCGACGAGGCACGGCGGTGTTTCGCGGGCGACGGGTCGCTGCGGCTGCTGTGCCGGGACGCCGTGCGGCCGTAGGCGGCCGCACCCGGACACGACCCGGCCGGGACCCCGTGAACGGGCGGGGTCCCGGCCGGGTTCGTGCTGCCCGTGGGTTACGGGGTGAGCGTCTGGCCGAGGCGGGCGCCGGTCGGGGTGCCCAGGGCGCTTCTGCCGTAGTACACGCCGCTGCCGGTGTCGATGCCGGAGCTGCCGCTGTCCAGCTGGAGGATGACGCCGTTGTAGCTGTCCTCGCCCTCCACACCGATGGCGAGGTCCGCGCGGCCCCAGCCGGAGAGGTCCTGCAGGACGACGGCGGAGCCGAACCTGTCGTTCGACTCGGTCACCCCGGCGATGCCGCTGCGGTCCTGGCTGTACCCCTGGGCGCCGGAGCCGGTCGGACCGGACGAGGTGCCCTTGAGCAGCACGGCCATGCCCGCGTTGGACCGGTTGACGCCGCTGCGGGTGATGTCCTCGCCCGGCATGCCGGCCAGGACGTCGGCGTAGCCGTCGTCGTTGTAGTCGCCGACGGAGACGGAGGCGCCGGTGGCGTCGCCGGCCTCGGCGGTACCGGGGACGCCGCTGGTGTCCTGGTGGACGGTGCGCATGCCGGTGGTGGTGAAGCCGGTCGACGTGCCGGGGACCACGGTGACCTGGCCGCCCTTGAAGGCGCCGGACTCGGCGGTGTACGGCTGGCCGATGGCGAGGTCGTCGTAGCCGTTGCCGTTGACGTCGCCCACGGCGATGGAGCGGCCGCCCTTGACGGACAGGACGCTGACCTTGGCCAGGCCGGAGGCGGTGCCCTTGAACCAGGTGACGCGGCCGGTGCCGGACTGGTCGCGGTAGTTGAGGGCCACGTCGGCGTAGCCGTCGCGGTTGAAGTCGCCGGTGGCGGCGTCGAGGTACGCCAGGGACCCGGAGGCGCCGGTGAGCTTGCCGTACTGGGTGGCGCCGCCGGTCAGACGGACGTTCCAGCTGCCGCTGTTGCCGGTGCCGGCGGCGAAGACGTCGGCCTTGCCGTCGGCGTCGAAGTCGCCGACCGTGACGGCCGCGCCCAGCTTGGCGCCGGTCCGGGTCACGCCCGAGGTGGTGTAGTTGTACCCGGAGTCCAGGCCGGGGCCGTACAGGACGGTGATCGCGCCGCGGTCCTTGGTGCTGCCCCAGTTCTCGCCGGGCGCCCCGATGGCGAGGTCGGCGTAGCCGTCGCCGTTGATGTCGCCCCAGGCGGTCGCGGTGCCGAAGTAGTCGTAGGACTCGTGGCCGCCCGGGACTCCGGGGCTGCTCTGCGTGAGGGAGCGCTTGAGCGTGGCGTCCGGCCCCTCCGTGTTGCCCGGTACGACGGTCGCCGTGCCGCCGCTGCTCAGCGCCCGGGGTGTGCCGGCGACCAGGTCGCCCACGCCGTCGCGGTTGAAGTCCGCGGTCGGGATCGCGGAGTTGGCGCCGGGGCTCGCGGCGTAGCGGCGGATCTCGGCGAGCTTGGCGTACATGGCGTCACCCGGACACTCGGTGGCGTAGCCGTCGCGGTGGCCGGAGATGGTGTTGAGGGTGGCTTCCTCGCCCTCGTTCCACACCCCGGTGTCGCCGGCCGCGGTCAGCGTGACCTTGCCGGTCGGGCTGACGCCGTACTGGCCCAGCTTCCAGGCGGCGACACGGGCCACCGACTCCAGTGTGGCCCGGGTCGGGCGGGCCGGAGCGATGCCCTGGGCGGCATCGCCCTGGAAGTCGCCGAGGATGGCGATGCCGGCGGAGTAGCTGTTGAAGCCGTAGGTGTGCGCGCCCATGACGGGCAGGTCGGTGCCGCCGGCGCGGCCCTCGAAGACCTGGCCGCACTTGTCGACCAGGAAGTTGTAGCCGAGGTCGTTCCAGCCGTTGACATCGGTGTGGTAGGCCATGATGCCGCGCACCAGCGACGCCGACTGGGCGCAGCTGTAGCTGTTGGAGCCGACGGTGTGGTGCACGAACACGGCCTGCACCTTGTCCAGGTACGTGGGCGGGTCCTCCACCCTCGACTCGTCGGCGCCCCACTGCGCCCGGGTGGTGATGGGCGGCTGGGTGACGGTGGACGGCGGGGCGGTCGGCACGGTCGCCGTCGGCGACGGGGACGCGGTGGCCGAGTCCGTCGGGGAGGCCGAGTCGGAGGGCGACGCGGTGTCCGTCGGCGTCGTGGCCGGCTCCGTCGTGGTCGGCTCCGACGTGGGCGTCCCGGTCGCGGTGTCCGTGGGAGTGACGGTGACCGGGTCGGTCGGCGTGGCGGCGGGGTCGGTCTCCGCGGCGAACGCGGCCGGCTCGAACTCGGTGCCGGTGGACTTGGTCTCGGCGGTGGTCACCACGCCGGGGTCGACGAGGTTGACCTGGAGCCCCGTCGGCAGCCCCGCACTCGCCGTGCCGTCCTCGCGGACGACCTGGACCTCGACACCGTCGGACGGGCCCACCCACCGCGGCTCCGAGGCGCCGCGCATACCCGGCTCCACGCTCTCCGGCGGATCCGCGTCCACCTCCAGGTCCTGCCAGGCGCTCCACTCGCCGGTCTCCAGGCTGCGGGTGCGCACCTGCGCGGTGCCGTCGATCTCCTTCGTGGCCCCGCTCCACGAGACGCCCAGCAGCGAGAACTGCTGCGTGCTGGTGCGCGGCAGCTCCCGCTCCCGGCTGCCGCTTCCCTTCAGCGCGAGGTCATAGACCTTCACGGGCCGCTTGGCCCGGCCCGCCGCGCCCGGATCCTCGGGCTGCCCGGCCAGGGCGTACGTCGCCACGCCCCCACCCCCGAGAACCACCGCACCGAGCGTCAGCCAAGCTCTGCGTTTCAGGCTCAATGGTCGGTACGCGTGCGACGTACGACGTGCACGTCGAGTACGACTCAAGATGAATCCCACCCCAATAGAAGGCCCTGGAGGGCCGAAGGAAGACCGGAAAGAAGTCACGCGAGGCGCATCAGTCACGAAGATGGCCTGCTTCACCAAGCGTTTTGCACCGCGCAAACGTCACTGCACCTCAACGTGAAGTGACGCCGATCACGCTCTGGTGCGGCCGATGGCGATCTGCTTCCTCGGTGACGACCTCGGGTGCTACAACACCTCGGGTGTCCGCGGCGGGTCGTTGCCGCGTACGGGCTGGGCACGTAAGCAGTGGCAGCGGGGTCCTCGCGCAGGTCCCCCCGCCACGACCTCCCCGAAAGGAGTCCGAGGTAAGTGGTCGCGATGACGCGTGCCTGGTTCGGAGTCATGTTCGTAGTGCTGGGCTGCGAGGTGCGGGCTCTTTTCGCCCTCGCCGGTTCCACGATCCTCGCGGGCGCCGGGCTTCGTCCCGGCAGCACCGCTCGTCAGGGCTGATGCTCCGGTGTCAGTTCCCCCGCCGCCGTCGTATTCGTATCAGCCGTCGGATCCGGTGAATCAGTGGCATCCGAACCCCCCGCCGCCGCCTCCGGCGCTGAATCCCTTCGCGGTCACCGCGCTGGTCACGGCACTGCTCTGCCTGGCTCCGCTGGGGCTGATATTCGGTGTTGTCGCATTGGTGCAGATTTCCAGGAAGGGGGAGCGGGGGAAGGGCCTCGCGGTTGCCGGGATCTCTGTCTCCGGTGCGGTTCTCCTGCTGGCCGGCCTGGCCTTCACGGTGGTCGACTTCCGGGTCTGGACGCCGCCCGCCCGGAGCGACGCGGGCGAGGTCGCGCAGCGGGGCTGGACCTCGTTCTCCTCGATCGAGGTCGGGGACTGCTTCAACCCGGGGTCGTGGTTGCCGGACGGGGAATCCCCGCCGCTCGGTGACGCGGGCGTGGAACTGGTCCCGTGCGAGGAGCCGCACCGGGGTGAGGCGTACGCCGGCTTCACGCTCTCCGGGGAGAGCGGGTTCCCGGGCCGCGACGCGATCATGTCGACGGCCCGGACGCGGTGCGGAAAGCTCTTCCTCGACTACTCGATGGACCCCCAGGCCTTCGGGCGTCTGCAGAGCTACTACTTCCATCCCGGGCAGCGCGACTGGGACGCCGGCCGGCGTGGCGTGCTGTGCTGGGTGGCGCGTCCGGACCGCACCGAACTCGACACCTCTGTCCGGCGGGACGCGTCCGATCTGGACCCCGAGCAGTTGGCCTTCCTGTCGGCGATGAAGCCGCTGAACACCGAAGCCATCCTGCGCCCGGCGCGCAGCCCGCGACAGGACCTCGCCGGTGCCAGGGCCTGGGCAGGCCGGATGGCAAAGGCGCAGGCCGAGACGGTACGGCTGCTCCGGGCCGCCGAACTGCCCGGGGCGAAGGAGCCGGTCGGGCAACTCGCGGCGGAACTCGACAGGGGCCTGCCGTTCTGGCGCCAGGCGTCCGAGGCGCCGGACGCCGACACCTTCCTCAGGCACCTGCGGTCCGTGGACCAGCACAACGGGGTCGAGCATCTCGGCCGGGCACGCGCTCTGCTGGGGCTCGAGACGGCCGGCCGGCCCGCCTGAGCGCTTCGGCGGCCGCTTCGAGAGCCACCGGCCGGGAACGGGGCGGCGGTCGTGTGCCGATGTGCGATTCCGCGGAGGACGGCTGGATCCGCGCTTCCCGCAGGAGGGCGGAGCACGCGCTCCGCGCGGCGGCCTCGGCCGTTACCGGCCGCAGGTGGCAGGGGCCGCCGCGTTCCCGGCAGGACACCTGGAGTCCGGCCGGCCGGAGGGGAGGTGTGGCCACGTCCTCGGCGGACGTGGCCACACGCGGTCAGGAGGGCATCAGCCGGCCCAGACCTCGGCGTCGTCGGCCGGCACGGTGGTGGCCAGGGCCAGCTCCTTGCGGGCGGCGACCGTCTTGCCGGGGTCGATGCCGGTGAAGGCGGAGTCGTAGGCGATGTAGAACGCGTCGGCGTCGCCCGCGTTCGCGGCCTTCCGCCAGGAGGCGGCCGTCTTCGTCAGCTGGTCGCGCAGCTTGCCGACCTCGGTGCCGTCGATGCCCTTCAGGCCCTTGAGGTGCGTGTCCAGGGCGTCGGCGACGGCCTTGGCCTGCGCCTTGTAGCCGGGCAGGTCCTCCTCGACGGTGTCCTTCTCGGGCTGGGTGGCCCACAGGGCGTCGTAGACCCCGTTCGAGCCCGTGAGGTACGTCTTCTGCTCCGGCTTCAGCGACTTGACGTCGGGGTTCAGCTCGCCCGTGTAGGTGCCCGACTCCTTGGTGTAGGTGCAGCTGACGGCACGGTCGCCCGTCGCCCAGCTCTCCTTGGTCGGCGTGTAGTAGAAGATCGCGACGCCCTTGGGGAGTGCCCAGGTGTCCGGGGCGAACTTGCCGGCCTCGACCGGGCACCGCTTGTCGGCGATCGCCGAGATCGCCTCGTCGCCGGGGTACGCCTTCTCCCCGGTGACCGAGAACTCACCGGCGACCTGGCCTTCGTGGGCCTCGGCGCACGGCACGATCTCGACGGTGTAGGCGGTGCCCTCGCCCTTGCTGTTCGGGTTGTAGCAGTCCCCGACGTCCAGCGAGTACACCGAGCGCTGGCGGGCCACCTTCTTGGCGCCGTCCGTGGCGCTGTCGACGGCGTCCGAGACGTCCGAGCACCCCACCGCACCGACCGCGAGCAAGGCAACCACGGCAGATATGCCGCGAAGGGAACGATAAGGGGCAGCGATTGCCATGGCGTGTACATCCTCTTAAGTGATCTTTATGGGGGCGCGCCGCATCGTATGCCATGCCGGTGGCATGGCTGTGCGAAGGCCCTTGCCTCATCACGGCGTCTCTGACTCGCGACGGCTCGCAAGGGTTGTGGACCGGCCGCTCCCGGACGGCCCCTGTGACACTTCTGTGGGGCCGGGCGCTGTTGTGCGTGGAGGGACGTGGGCAAGGGTGGCCGCGCCGCGCGGTGCGGATCCGCCACGAACCGGTACGGACGAGGACAGTTCTTGGGCCAGGGAGGGGAACCCCGCCGCGGGCGCGCGCACGACGGGGAATTGGGCGCGGCCGTCGCACGGGCCCAGGAGGGTGACGAGGCCGCGTTCGCGGTCGCCTACCGGCTCGTGCAACCCGCTCTGCTCGGGTATCTGGGCGGGCTGGTGGGGGACGACGCGGAGGACGTGGCGTCCGACGCCTGGCTGGAGATCGCCCGCGACCTCGGGCGGTTCAAGGGCGACGGGGCCGGGTTCCGGGGCTGGACCGCGACCATCGCCCGGCACCGGGCGCTGGACCACCTGCGCCGGCAGAAGGTGCGGCCCCGGTCGTCGGCCCTGGAGCAGGACGTACTGGAGCTGCCCGGTCCGCACAGCACGCACGACCAGGCGCTGGAGTCGATGTCGACCGAAGCCGCCCTGGAGCTGGTCGGCGGGCTGCCGCGGGACCAGGCCGAGGCGGTGCTGCTGCGGGTGGTCGTCGGCCTCGACGCCCCGTCCGCGGCACGCGTTCTGGGCAAGCGCCCGGGGGCGGTCCGCACGGCCGCGTACCGGGGACTGAAGCGTCTGGCCAAGCAGCTGGGCGTCCAAGGTGTGACGGATGACGGCCCCCGGACGCTGGGGGAATCGAAATGAACAGTGAGGGCGACGACGACGGCAGGGCCGCTGTCCTGCCGGACAACCGTCGCCGACCGGTCGACGAACGGGCGCGTGAGTCGTACGGGGCCTGACGTACGTACAGGCTCTACGGACTCGTAAGTCACAGCTGTCACATTGATTACGTAGGCCGCATGGGTCATCGCGACTACATGGGCCGAAGAGCCATATGGGCCCGACGGGACGTGCGCGACGCGCACGCTCCGAGGGCCGATCGAGTTGAGTCGGACAGGGACGGAAAACGGACATGGGTGAACAGCAGAACGGCGGTGGGGCCCTCGGCCGTCGGCGTGCGCACCCTGGTGCCCTCACTTCCGGGCACGGCTCGGGTCATGGCCCCGGCCACGACCCCCGCCATGGCTCCGGCCACGACCCCCGTCATGGCTCCGGACCCGCCTCCGCCACGGACGTGGCGTTCGACGACGCGGCCCTCGAAGCTCTCCTGTCGGCCGCCGTGCTGCGCGGGCACCGCCTGGACGCCGACGGCGAGCGGCGGGCCGTGGCCGCGTTCCGGGCGGCCCGGGACTCGGGCGCGCACCGGGCCCGCACCCGGCGCCGCGACGACTGGCGGCCCCGCGAGCAGCGGTGGCCGGCGTTCTCGGTGAAGACCACGCTCTCCGTGCTCGTCGCGAGCCTCACTCTCGGCGGGGCGGCGTTCGCCGCGATCGGCACGGCCGGGTTCTCGGACGACGCCGCCGACGGCAAGGGCACCCCGACCCGGTCCAGCAGCGCCTCCGACCGGCCGGCCGCCGAGCCCTCCGCGGCGTCCGGCGCCGGATCCGCGAAGCCCGACCACCCCATCACCGCCCAGGACACCGAGGCCAAGTGCCGCGCCTACGAACAGGTCGAGGACAACGGCAAGGCCCTGGACGCCACGGCCTGGCAGCGGCTCGTCACGGCGGCGGGCGGCGCGGACAAGGTGGCCGCCTACTGCGCGGAGCAACTGGCGGCGGCGAAGAACGGACCGACCGGGAAGCCCACCGAGCCGACCGGGAAGCCCACCGAGCCGGCGGAGAAGCCCACCGAGCCGGCAGGGAAGACCGCCGAGCCGACCGGCAAGGCCGACCCGGGCCCCGTCACCGGCAACGGACAGGCTCCTGGTGAGAGCGGGAACACGAACTCCGGCAGGACCGCCGAGAAGAAGGACTGACTCCGCGAGCCACTCAGGGCCCTGGGCTCTGGGCGAGCCACTCAGGGCCCCGGGCTCTGGATTCCGGGCTGCCGACTGCGGCAGGACTCCCGCCCGATATGTGCGCTGTCGCCCGTTCGGGGTGATTTCGACGTCCCCCGGGGCACGTACCGAGGCAACGGCCGGGGCCGCCACCCTTGGCCGGGCAGAAGTATGAAGGGCCTCTGAACAGGCGCTTTGCTGTCCAGGTGCTAGTTCCTGCTTCCTGTCTAGATCGGCCCTCATCTAGGTGTTTCTGGCCGTTCCTGACTGCTACTGGTCACGCGTTGGTCACGTGACCAATTGTCGGGTCGGTCCCTGAGGGCCGTGGGGACGACCCCGTAGCGCGAGGCCGGTTCATGGTGAATTCTAGTACGACGGAATATGTCGAAGTAGACTTAGACGTAATTCGTTGTGGTCGAGGTGTAGGAGCGCGAGTGACGAAGAGCCTGCTGGCCAAGCCGGACGACGTGGTCGACCGGGACCGGGAGTGGGATCTACTCATGGAATTCCTCATTGATCCGGACCCGGCGATGCGGCTCGGCATCGTCTCCGGGCGGCGGCGGCATGGGAAGTCGTACCTTCTCCAGGCCCTGTCTGAGCAGGTCGGCGGCCTGTACGTCACAGCGGTCCGGGAGGAGGGGCGGCTGCCCGCGATCCAGCGGTTCAGTGACGCGGTCGCCACCCACGCCGGCCTGCGGCCGGGGAGCCTGCGCCTGACCGACTGGCGTGACGTCCTGTCCAACGCCCTTGACGTGACCGCCCGTTCGGCGCACCCACTCCTGGTGATCGACGAGTTGCCGTATCTGCTCCAGCACTCGCCTGAAATCCCGGGACTGCTGCAGCAGCTCTACGACGAACGCCAGCGGGGTGCCCGACCTGGCGCCGGACCGGGTCCGCGGCTGATCCTGTGCGGCTCCGCGATGAGCGTCATGCACGAACTGCTCTCGGGGACCAAGCCGCTGCGGGGACGCGCCGTGGTCGATCTACGGCTGGGCGCCTTCGACTACCGGGACAGCCGGGCCTTCTGGCAGATCGCCGACCCGCTGACCGCGCTGAAGGTGCACGCGGTCCTGGGCGGAGCCCCTGGCTACCGGCCGGTGGCTGCCCGACCGCATCCGGACGACGGCTTCGACACCTGGCTCACCAGGACGCTGCTCGACCCGGGGAGGGCGGTGTACTCGCGTACCGAGACCGAGTACCTGCTGCGCGAGGACCCTAGGATCACGCAGCACACGCTGTACTACGACATCCTCACCGCGATCGCGAACGGGGCCACTACCCCGAGCAAGATCGGTGCTGCCCTGGAGCGCCCGCGCAACGCCGTCGCCCACCCGCTCGGAGTGCTGGAATCCACCGGCTACGTCCGGCGGGAACAGGACATCCTCCGCTCCAAGCACCCCGTCATCACGCTCGCCGACCCCGTGATCCGCTTCAACCAGCTCATCACCCTTCCGCAGGCCGCCGCCGTGGAGCAGGGTTTCGCCGAGCAGGTGTGGCAGCAGGCGGCTCCCACCTTCAACTCCAAGATTCTGGGGCCGCACTTCGAGGACTTGGCCCGCGACTTCACCCGTCGTTACGCCCACACCCTGTTGCCCGGTGGACTGCCCGGCCCGGTCGGTACCACCGAGGTCGCCGACCAGGCCGCGCGGACCAAGCGCGAGGTCGATGTCATCGCCCTGGCCGCCGGCGAACGTCCGCAGGCTCCCCGGGCGAGGATCGCGCTGCTGGGTGAGGCCAAGGCGACCGCCGCGCGCAGGGGGACCGGGGACCTGGAACGCCTGGAACATATCCGCGCCCTGCTCGCGGATCAGGGCTACGACACCTCTGCCACCACCCTGGCTCTGTACTCCCTGCACGGCTTCTACCCGGACCTGGTGGACTTGACCGATCGCCGTGACGACCTCCTCCTGGTCGATATGTCCACCCTCTACAGCGGCTGAATCCAGGAACGGTCAGTCTCCGAACCAGGCGCGTAAGGGGTGGCATGTGGCAGCCGGTATGGGACCAGGCCCTGGTGGCTCAGTTCGAGCGCGCCTGCGGGTTTGTGCACGGGGGGAGTCCGTCGCTGCCGGGGCAGGGGTCAGGGTCTGGTCAGTTCGAACCAGACCGATTTGCCGCGGCCGCTGGGGGAGTTGCCCCAGGAGGAGGCCAGGGCGTCGACGATGAGGAGTCCGCGGCCGTGTTCCGATTCGCTGTCCGGCTCGCCCGAGGCGAGGACGGGTGCCGGTAGTGGTGGCCGTGGATCGGAGTCGCGTACGTCCACGCGTAGCCGGTCGGCGTATTCACGGAGCCGGATCTCGACCTCGCTGTCCGCGTGCACCAGGCCGTTGGTGACCAGTTCGGTGACGGCCAGCTCCAGGTCGGAGGAGACGGCTTCCCAGTTCCACGCCCGTGCCTGCGTGCGCAGGAAGCCGCGGACGTCGGCGACCGCACGGAGGTCGTGGCGCTCGACGGACGTCCGGGCCACCCGCTGGCGCCGGTCGGCGCCCAGGCCCAGGAACTGGGCGATCAGCAGAACCGCGTCGTCGTCCCGTAGGTCGCCGGCGCCCGTGATGTCGAGGACGCGGTCGGCCAGCACCTCCAGCCTGAGGTCGCCGGGGGCCGCGAGGTGCGCATGCAGCGCCTCGACGCCGTGATCGAGCGGGACCGAACGTGAGCGCACCAGTCCGTCCGTGTAGAGGACCAGGACGGTTCCCTCGTGGAGCGGGGCGCGTCCCGAGCCGTAGCACGTGTCGGGGCGGACGCCCAGCGGTGTTCCCACGGGCAGTTCGGGGGTCGTGAAACGCCGGCCGGGGTGGCCGAGCAGCGGTGCCGGGTGGCCTGCGGACGACACTTCGACGGATTCGGCTTCCGGGTCCAGCCACACGCAGCAGCAGGTGGCGAGCAGGTCGGTGCCGAGGCCCACAAGGAGCCGGTTGGTGCGGGTGAGTACGTCCGCCGGGCGATGGCCTTCGGTGGCGTAGGCGCGGACGGCGCTGCGGATCTGTCCCATGAGCGCGGCCGCACGGGGGGTGTGGCCCTCGACGTCCCCGACGACCAGGCCGATGCCGCCGTCGGGGAGGTTGACCACGTCGTACCAGTCGCCGCCGACGGTACCGGTCGTCGGCGTGACGTAACGGGCCGCGATGTCCACCTCCCCGTGCTGGGGAAGGGCGGCGGGCAGGAGGCCCTGTTGCAGTTCCTGGGCCAGCCTGCGTTCGGTCTCGAACTGCCGTGCCCGTCCGATGGACTGGGCGAGGAGCTGTGCCACCGTGGCCAGGGCGGCTCGTTCCTCCGCCCTGAAGGTACGGCGGTGGTCGAAGCCCAGGGCGAGCGTTCCGGCGCCGTGGTCGTCCGTCGCCAGGGGGAGCAGGCAGTAGGCCGCGATCGGTTCGTCCGTGTCCACGGCCTCGAAGAAGAGCGGCCGCTCCGGGGGCGGTCCCGCGCCGGTGGACGCCTCCTCTTCCAGCGTGCCCGTCGAGGCGCGCACGAGCCGCGCCGCGAGGGCGGGGCCGGATCCCGCGTAGCCGAGCAGCCGTGGTCGTCCTGCGTCCACGACCGAGATGGCGAGGCACCGGGCTCCGAAGGGTTCCATGATCCGTGCGATCGCCGTCTCGACGACGTCGCGGAGGCCGGGGGCCTGGCTGAGTTCGGCGGCGAGCCGGCCGATCTGGTGGACGAGCGACAGACTCACCGACTCGAGCACGGCGTCCTCTCCCGAGGGGGGAGCCAGGATGAATCTCGGTACCTCGGGGAAGTGCCGCCCAGGGGGCAGGCCGCCCCGCCGCAGCAGGGCACGGGACAGCTCGGCCGTGAGGCTCCGGCAGCGGTGCCGCACCCTGGCCGATTTGGCCGCCCAGCCGACCGGATCGGCCCACACCAGCACGATGACCCCGAAGGCCCGCCCCTCGTCGTCGGTCAACGGGGTGGCGACTATCGCGTACGGGAACGGCATGACCGGGCGGACACCGCTGGGTGTCTCACTGCGGACGCGGACGCACTGGCGGCCGGTGCGGTAGGCGACGGCTCCGGTGTACCGGTCGTCGTCCACCGGGTGGCGGTCCGCCACGGTGAAGACCGACATGGGGTCACCCACCACGATGACGTTGGCGAGCGTCCGCCCGTCCTCCAGCGGGACCATAGCGGTGCCGGTGGTCGCCTGAAGCTCGTGCACTGCGTGCTGCAGCGTGGCGGCGAGCATCCGGTCCTCGGCGCTGAGAGCCGTCATGGGGCCGACCGCTCTCGCGAGATTTCCCTCGTCTCTCATCGCCGCTCCAGAGGGCCGATCCCCTTGTTCGAGGCTATACCGCAATGCCACCGCTTTCGCATCGACCGGTACGTCCACGGAGGCTCTGCCGGTGCTTCCGCCGGTGGCGTTCGTGCCGGCTGCCACGGCCATGACCGGTGCCCGCGACGAGCCGGGCGGTGCGCCGAGCGTAGCGCCGGGACACCCGTTCCGACCTCGGCGGACGGAACGTTTTCCGCGCACAAAGATGCGTCAGCATGTCGTTGACCGGCGCTCTTCGGCAGAGCCAGGGTGAAGGGGACATCGGATTCCGATCACGTGTTTCCGGTCACCGAACTGCGTGCAGGAGGCCGCGATGCTCCAGACAGAAACCCGCGAACTCTTCTTCCAGCGCTGCCGCTGGTGCGGCACTCCGGCCTACCGGCGCTCGAGCTGCCGTGCCTGCGGTTCCAGGGCCTTCAGCCGGGAACGCGGCGCGGGTACCGGAGTCGTAGTACGCCGCAACGGCCACGCTCAGCACAACATGTGGTTCGTCGCGATGGACGAGGGCTTCAATCTGCTCTGCCAGGTCACAGGGACGGCGCCGGTCGTGGTGGCGGTGGGCGCGCGGGTGACCGTCGTACGAGGGGTCGACTCCCACGGCGAGGGCCTTCCCGTCGTCGAACTCCTCCACCCGGCACCGGCGTTGGAGCGCTGGTGGTGACCGGATCCGGGCGGGACGATCAGAGAGGAGGGTGCGTGAGCACCCCACCCCAAGGGCGAGGCGCGCTGGACGGCCTGCGCATCGCCGACTTCTCCCGGGTCCTCGCCGGGCCCTACGCCACCATGCTCCTCGGCGATCTCGGCGCCGACGTGATCAAGGTCGAGCGGCCGGGCACCGGGGACGAGACCCGGGCCTGGCACCCACCTGCGGACAGCGACGGCGCGTCAACCTATTTCCTGAGCGTCAACCGGAACAAGAGGTCGGTCGTCCTGGACCTGACCACGGAGGCCTGCCGCGAACAGGCCCGCGCCCTGGTCGCCGAGTGCGACGTGGTGGTGGAGAACTTCCGTCCCGGCACGATGGAGCGGCTGGGCCTGGGGCATGAGGAGCTCCGCGCCCGGCACCCGGAGTTGATCTACTGCTCGATCAGCGGCTTCGGCAGCGGGGCGGGTGCCGCGATCCCCGGATACGACCTGCTGGTGCAGGCCGTCGGCGGCCTGATGAGCGTGACCGGGACCGCGGACGGGGAGCCGGTGAAGGCGGGCGTGGCCCTGGTCGATGTGATCACCGGCCTGCACGCCTCGCTCGGCATCCTTGCCGCCCTCCGGCACCGCGATGCCACCGGAGAGGGGCAGCGGGTGGAGGTGAACCTGCTCGGCTCGCTGCTGTCCGCGATGGTCAACCAGGCGTCCGCGTTCGCTGTGGCGGGTGTGGTGCCGGGCCGCATGGGCAACGCGCATCCGAGCATCGCCCCGTACGAGACACTCCCCACCGCCGATCGTCCGCTCGCCCTCGCGGTGGGCAACGACCGGCAGTTCGCGGCGCTCGCCGAGGCCGTGGGCGATCCCGCCCTCGCGCTCGACGACCGCTTCCGCACCAATGCCGACCGGGTCGCCCACCGTGCCGAACTGCGGGACATCCTGACCAAGCGGCTAAGTGCCGAGGGCGCCGACCGCTGGTCGACCGTCCTGCTGGCCGCCGGCGTGCCCGCCGGGCCGGTCAACACGCTCGATGAGGCATTCGCCTACGCGCAGAGGCTCGGCCTTCCCGGCACCGTCGACATCCCCGCCGACGGGGAGGAGGGCCGGCCCTCCCGCCAGGTCGCGCACCCCATCGCGCTGAGCCGCACACCCGCGCAGTACCGGCTGCCCCCGCCCGGCCTGGGCCGGCACAGCACGCAGATCCTCTCCGCGGCCGAGACCGATCCGACCACCTGATTTCCCCATACCGACAATCAAGGAGCCCGACATGAGCGGCAAGCCGCTGAAGGATCCCCTCGACCTGCTCGACATCGCCTCCGTCCTCACCGACGAGGAACGCGAGATCCAGGCCACCGTCGCCAAGTTCCTCGACGACCGGGTGCGCCCGCACGTCGGTGAGTGGTTCGAGAACGCCCACTTCGCCCGCGAACTCGCCCTGGAACTCGGCAAGTTGGGGGTGCTCGGCATGCACCTCGAAGGCTACGGCTGCGCCGGCACCAACGCCGTGTCCTACGGCCTGGCCTGTCTGGAGCTGGAGGCAGCGGACTCCGGTTTCCGCAGCTTCGTCTCCGTTCAGGGCTCTCTGTCGATGTTCTCCATCTGGAAGTGGGGTTCGGAGGAGCAGAAGCTTCAGTGGCTGCCCCAGCTTGCCGCCGGTGAGGCGATCGGTTGCTTCGGCCTGACCGAGCCCGACTTCGGCAGCGACCCGGCCGGCATGCGCACCCGGGCCGTGCGCGACGGCGGCGACTGGATCCTGAACGGCTCCAAGATGTGGATCACCAACGGCGGCATCGCCGATGTGGCCACCGTCTGGGCGCAGACCGAGGACGGCATCCGGGGCTTCCTCGTGCCGCGCGGCACACCGGGCTTCACCACCCAGGACATCAAGCAGAAGATGTCGCTGCGCGCGTCCATCACCTCCGAGCTGTACTTCGACAACGTACGGCTGCCCGACTCGGCGCGGCTGCCGCACGCCGAGGGCCTGCGCGGACCGCTGTCCTGCCTGAACGAGGCCCGCTTCGGCATCCTGTTCGGCGTTGTCGGCGCGGCCCGCGACAGCTTGCAGACGGCCATCGACTACGCCGACTCGCGGGTGCAGTTCGGCAAGCCGGTCAGCGCCTTCCAGCTCACCCAGAAGAAACTCGCCGACATGACCGTGTCCCTGGGCGGCGCGGCCCTCCTCGCCCTGCACCTCGGCCGCCTCAAGGACCAGCACCGCATCAGGCCCGAGCAGATCAGCGTCGGCAAGCTGAACAACGTACGTGAGGCGATCGCGATCGCGCGGGAGTGCCGCACCGTCCTCGGGGCCAATGGCATCTCCCTGGAGTACTCGCCGCTGCGCCACGCCAACAACCTGGAATCGGTGCTCACTTACGAAGGCACCAACGAGATGCACACGCTGGTCGTCGGTCAGGCGATCACCGGCTACCCGGCGTTCCGCTGACCACCCGAGACCGAAGGAAGGCGACCGTGAACATCGTCGTACTCGTCAAGCAGGTCCCGGACACCGCTGCCGAGCGCACCCTGTCCGAGACCGATCACACCCTTGACCGCGAGGACGCCGATCTCGTCCTGGACGAGATCAACGAGCGCGCCGCAGAGGAGGCCCTGACCCTCAAGGAGGCGGTGGGCGCCGAGGTCACCGTAGTGTCCATGGGGCCCGAATCCGCGCTCGACGCCATCCGCAAGGTCCTCGCGATGGGCGCCGACCGCGGCATCCACATCTGCGACGACCGGCTCCAGGGCGCCGACATCGTGACCACCGCGAAGGTGCTGGCAGCCGCCGTACGGACCGTGGCGGACGTCGACCTGGTCCTCGCGGGCGACGCGACGACCGACGGACAGGCGAGCGCGGTGCCCGCTGTCGTCGCGGACCTGCTCGGCGTGCCGCAACTGACGCACGTCCGGGAGCTGACCGTGGACGCGGGACGGGTGCGCGCGGAGCGCGAGACCGAGAACGGCGAGGTGACGCTCGACGCACCGCTTCCCGCGCTGGTCAGCGTTACCGAGAAGATCAACGAACCGCGCTACCCCTCCTTCAAGGGGATCATGGCCGCCAAGAAGAAGTCGGTGGACACGGTCGACCTCGACGACCTGTTCCCCGACTTCCCCGACGCGGACGGCGCCGGGTTCCTCGTGACCCGCACCCGCGTCGTGGCGGCCGTGCCGCGTCCGGCGCGGGCAGCCGGAATCCGGGTCACGGACGACGGCTCGGCAGGCCGGCAGCTCGTCGACTACCTGATCGCCCAGAAGCTCGTCTGAACCGCCCAGACCGGGAAGCAGGCACCCATGCCCGACGTCCTCGTCCTCGTCGACCACGACGGGGAACGTGTCCACAAGTCCACCTACGAACTCCTCGCTGCCGCAAGGCGGTTGGGTGACCCGGCCGCCGTGGTGGTGGGAAGCCCGGGTACGGCGGCCCGCCTCAAGGACTCCCTCGCACGCCACGGCGCCACCCGCGTCTACTCGGCCGAATCCACCGAAGCCGAGGAGTTCCTCGTCACTCCGGCCGTCGATGCCCTGGAACTGGCGGTCCGGGAAGCCTCCGCCGCCGTTCTCGTCTCCGCGACGACGGACGGCAAGGAGGTGGCCGGGCGTCTCGCCGCGCGGCTGGACGCCGGTCTGCTGATCGACGCGGTCGACCTCGACTCCTCCGGGGAGGTCACCCAAATCGTCTTCGGCGGCTCCTGCACCGTGCGCTCACAGGTCACCCACGGCCTGCCGGTGATCGCCGTTCGGCCAGGCTCCGTCGAGCCGGAGGAGCATCCTGTGGAGGCGGCGGAGCGGGAACTCGCCCTGCCGCCGGTCGACCCCGCGGCATCCGCCCGCATCACCGCCCGTCGCGCCGCGCTCGCGGGTGACCGTCCCGAACTCACCGAGGCGAGCGTCGTCGTCTCCGGCGGACGTGGCGTCGGAGGAGCGGACGGCTTCAAGGTGGTCGAGGAACTGGCCGACGCCCTGGGCGGAGCGGTGGGCGCCTCGCGCGCCGCGGTGGACGCCGGCTACTACCCGCACCAGTACCAGGTCGGTCAGACCGGCAAGTCCGTCTCTCCTCAGCTCTACGTCGCCCTGGGCATCTCCGGGGCCATCCAGCACCTCGCCGGGATGCAGACCTCCAAGACGATCGTCGCGGTCAACAAGGACCCCGAGGCGCCGATTCTCGCCCTCGCCGACTACGGCGTGGTGGGCGATCTGTTCGCCGTGGCTCCCCGGCTGACCGAGGAAGTGACCACCCGCCGCGCGGAGAGCTGACACGGTGGAACGAGCATCGAAGCCACCTTGCCCGGCATCAAGTCGCTCGCCCAGGAAGCCTGCTGAAGGGCGTCGCAGCCCGAGCCCTTCCCCTCCGGACCGACAACACCTCGACGAAGCGGTGATGTACCCGTGCCCACCGAGCACGCCTGCCAGTCCGCGGCCGAACTCGCCGCACAGCACCTCGAATCGCTGCGCCCCTTCCTCCAACCCGGTCATCCGACCGGGGGAGGGACGGGTGGCATCGGTGACTGGCCGCTGGGCGCATCGGCCCTGCTCGTCGTCCTTGCCGGCCTCCAGGCCGATCGGCCCGGTGAGCTGACGCTCTGGCACGCCCGTGCCGGCGATCGGATCCGCCAAGCCCTCGGCCTGCCCGGCGCCGGGACCGAGGGCCTCCGGCCGGGGCGGCAGCCACGGGGGTGGGAGGCGTTGGCCGTCGTACAGCAGAAGGCCCAAGAGCTGCTGACCGACCTGGCCGACGGCAGCCGCCTGGGCCGGCCGGGCGAGCTGTCGAGACAACTGGCGCTGGTGGAGGACGCGCTCGCCGGGGCACTGCGGCGGATGACTGTGCCGGAGGAGGCATCGACGCGTTGCGCGGGGGCGCTCGCGGAGGCCGCCGGTTCGCTGTTCGGCCTACGCCCGTCCGCACGCCCGACCTCGCTCCTGCCACCTCCGCCTGCGGCCCTGCCGGACGCGAAGCCTTCTCTCCCGCCCGACCTGACCGCGAGCATCCTGTTCTAGCCGGGTCTTCAACGTGGCCGTGCCGTCGCTCGGCGGCCTCGACGAAGCCGATGCTGTGGTCCTCGACGCCAGGCATGTCGGCGTGCGGCGACCATGCAGGGCTGGGCCCTCCGCGCCGCTACCGGCTCATCACGCCGCCAGCCGCCGGAACCGGCTGCGGTGGAACACCAACGGCGCCCGGTCGGGTTCGGCCTTCAGGCCGTGGATCTCCAGCAGGACGATCGTGTGGTCGCCGCCTTGGAACTCGGAGTGGACCGAGCAGTCCAGCCAGAGGCTCGCACCGTTTACGTACACACTGCCGTCGTCGCCGGCTTCCCAGCCGACGTCCGCGAACCGATCGCCGTTCCTGGCGGCCAGCGAACGGCAGACCAGATCCTGTCCCTCGGCCAGGACGCTCAGGCCCAGGCGGCCCTGATTCCGCAGCCGCGGCCAGGTCGACGAGGTGTCCTGGACGCAGACCGACACGAGAGCCGGCTCGAGGGAGACCGGGGTGAACGTGCTCGCGGCCATGCCCACCGGCGTACCGGAATCCAGCGCGCACAGAGCCGTCACCCCGGACGGGAAGCAGCCGAACGCCTGGCGTAGCACGACAGGATCGGTCGGTGTCGTCGCGAGCGGGCTCATCGGACGTCCTCCTGACCCGAGAGAATCGCGCCCAGCTTCCGCAGCGAGCCGTTGTTGCCCGCCACGTGCTGGGCGACGCAGCGGACGTCGCGCCAGCGGCGCTGCAGCGGATGGGAGCTGTAGAGCCCCGAGCTGCCCGACAGCGTCATGATCTCGTTGAGGATGCGGCTGCCCTCGTGGTGGATGTGCTGGTGGCCGCCGGTGTAGGCGAACCACTCCACCGGGGTGGGCTCCTCACGCGCGAGCGCCCGGTCCATGACGACGCGGCCGGTCTGTTCCAGCAGGGCGTTCAGGGCCGCGGTGCGCAGGTGCAGTTCGGCGAACTTCTCCTGGAACACCGGGTCCTCACCGATGACGACCCCGGGGTTGAACGCCGGCCGCTTGGTCGCGGCCAGTTCGGCGAGGTCGTCGAGCGCGCCCTCCAGGCAGCCGATGACCACGGCGTCGTGGGAGGCGCCGGTGGCGGTGTACGGCAGGCCGTAGAAGGGGGCGGGGATGTTGTTGTCGCCCACCAGCGGCCCCGTGAAGCGCTCGGGCACGAAGACGTCGTCCATCGTGAAGTCCGTGCTCTGCGTGGCCCGCAGGCCCACCGCGTCCCAGGTGTCGAGGAACGCGGCCTGCTCCGGGCGGACCAGCGCGACCCGCATCTCCGGGCGGCCGTCCGGCAGCGGGGACGCGCCCTCGACCACGAAGCCCGCGAGCATCCAGTCCGGGGTGAACGAGCCACTGGCCAGCGGCCAGCGCCCGCTCAGGCGGTAGCCGCCTTTCACCGCGGCCGCCCTGCCCTTCGGGGCTATCGCCCCACGGAGCATCACGTCGGCGCCGTCGCCGAACACCTCCTTCTCCAGCGTCTCCCGGGGCAGCGACCGTACGAAGAACCAGGCCATCGAGGCCGCCTGGACGGTCCAGCCGGTCGAGCCGTCGGCCCGCGAGAGCTCCCGGACCACGCGGGCGCTCTCCACCAGGTCCAACTGCTCACCGCCCCAGGCCCCGGGCAGGCTCATCCGGAACGCACCGGCCTGGCGCAGAGCGGCGATGATCTCCGCCGGAACGGCCCGGGCTGCCTCGGCCTCGGCGGCACGTGCCGCGATCTCGGGCAGGTACGCCCGGACGCGGCGGAGCACGCCGTGGTCGGATTCCTGGCCGCGGGACGAGGTGGACTCAAGCAATGTCGTCATGATCGGTCCTTGTGCATGCGTGCGGTCCTTGTGCATCGGAACCGCGTATGGCTGATGGAGGAGGGCGTCTCAAACGGCTTGCGGAGTACGGCCCTTGAGGTGCGCTGGCGACGGAACGCCCGGTCACTGCTCGCATGATGTGGGGCGGGGCGAGGGTCCTGCTTGTGTCCGGGAGCACCGGTAAGTTGCGTGGCTGAGAACACGTGCCCGGAGCCGGTTGCGGATCGCCCGGAGAGACTTACCATTCCTCGCCAGGAGTGCCGTCCGAGCCCGTTCCTCGGGGGCCGGACGCGCCGGGAGGAGGGCCGCATGCCCCGGATCACGACGCCGAGCGACGGCACGGCCACCGACAGACTGGAGTGCTGGCGGGACGCCGTCAGCCGGAACCTCGTACCCCTGGAGGTCCTGCCGCGCGAGAGCGCCGACTTCAGCGGATCACTGCATGCCGTACAGGTCGGCCAGGTCCAGATGTCGGTCATCTCGGCCGCACCGCACAGCATCGCGCGCACCCGCCGGCATATCGCCTCCGACGCCCCCGATTTCTTCCAGCTCACCGTGCAGCTCACCGGGCAGGGCGTATTGACCCAGCGCGACCGCCAGGCACACGTGGGGCCGGGTGAACTGGTCGTCTACGACACGCGCCGCCCGTTCACCTACGACCTCCACCAGTCCCACACCGGCCTCGTGCTGATGTTCCCGCGGGCCATGCTGCCGTTGGCGGAGCGTGATCTGGTGCGCGTGACGGCGACTCCGGTGCCCTGCCACGACGGCCTCGGTCAGGTGGTACTGCCTCTTCTGCACGGGCTGGCGCGGCAGATGGAGCACCTGGAGTCCCGCGGCACGCCCCGCCTCGCCGACAACGTGGTCGACCTGATCGGCACCCTGCTCGCGGAGCACGCCGACGCGGACCGGACCACCGAAGAGGCAGGACCGGGCCCGCTCACCGAGCGCGTCCTCCTCTACATGGAGCAGCGGCTTGCCGACCCCGGGCTGAGCCCCGAGGGGATCGCGGCTGCCCACCGCATCTCCCGCCGCTACCTGTACAAGTTGCTGGCGGCGCAGGGGTACACGGTCTCGGGCTGGATCCGGGAACAGCGCCTCGCCCGCTGTCGGCGCGAGCTCACCGATCCGGCCCTGGACCACCTACCGGTCGGTGCCATCGGCGGGCGCTGGGGCTTCGCCGACCCGGCCCACTTCAGCCACGCCTTCAAGGCGGCGTACGGCATGAGTCCCCGGGAGGCGCGCACGGCGCGTCCTTGACGTCGGCCGGTGTGCGCATCAGGAGTGAAGTAACCGGTTTTGTAAGATTTCCGATGTGCCGTCAGGCGGACCGATAGCGGAAGAAGCCCTCTCCCGACTTGCGGCCCAGCAGGCCCGATTCGACCATGCGGCGCAGCAGCGGGGGAGGGGCGTACAGCGGTTCCCGGTACTCCTCGTACAGGGCCTCGCCTATCGCCGCCACCGTGTCCAGGCCGATGAGGTCGGCGAGGCTCAGCGGCCCCATGGGGTGCGCGCAACCGGCGGTCATCCCGGTGTCGATGTCCGCCGCCGTCGCCGTACCGGAGCCGACCATGCGCACGGCCGCCAACAGGTAGGGAATCAGCAGGGAGTTCACCACGAAGCCGGCGCGGTCCTGCGCGACGATCGTCTTCTTTCCCAGGATCTCGCCCGCGAAGGCACGCACCCGCAGCTCCGTCGCCTTCGAGGTGTGCAGCGAGGGGATGACCTCGACCAGCGGCATGACGGGGACCGGGTTGAAGAAGTGCAGGCCGACCACCGTGTCCGGACGTCCGGCCGCGGCGGCGAGCCGGGCGATGGGAATCGAGGAGGTGTTGCTGGCCAGTACGGCCGCCGGATCCGTGACCACCTCGCCGAGTTGCCGGAACAGCGCCGTCTTGGCCCGCTCGTCCTCGACGGCGGCCTCGATGACCAGGTCCGCCCCGGACAGGCGGGCGAGGTCGTCCGTGACGGAGATTCCGGCCAGGGCGTGTGCCCGGTCGTCGGGCGCGAGGGCACCGCGCTCCTCCGCCTTCACCAGGGAGTCCGCCACGCCCGCCAGTCCTGCCCGTGCCCGGTCCTCGGTCACGTCGCACAACGTGACGTGCAGCCCCGCCCTGGCGCAGACCTCGGTGATGCCCCGGCCCATCTGGCCGGCGCCCACGACACCCACGTGCTTGATCATTGTCATGCGCTTCTCCGCCTGTCCCTCCGTCGGGCGGCGGTTCGACCGGCGCCGCCACGGTGTGTGCTGCCGTGTCGAGCGTAGGCCGGGTGCACCCCCTCTGACCTGCTTGGACAGTGCGTCATCCGCGTACAAACATGCGTCGGTACGATGCCGGCCGGAGCCCGGAAGCAGGCATGACGACGGGGCGTCGGGCTCGTGCCGGACGCCTGCCGCGGATCGGTGTCTCAGGCGGTGGCCGTGGCGGCGGCGGCCTCCCGCAGCCGACGGATCACGGCGCGCACCGCGGGTGAGGTCTCGCCCCTGCGGTAGGCGCCGACCAGCCGGGTGGCCAGTGCCACGTCCGCCAGCGGACGGTAGGCCACCCCCGGGATCTGTACGCGGCGCAGCGAATCCGGGACCAGGGCCACCGCCATACCGCCGCCCACCAGGGTCAGCGCGGCGATGAAGTCCCGTACCGCGGGAGCGCACCGCGGGCTGAAACCTCCCTGCTCCGCCACTTCGGTGATCTGGTCGCGGCAGCCGTACTCCTCGTCGAAGTGCGGGGCCACGAAGTTCTCGTCGCGCAGCATGGCCGCCGGTATAGCCTCGTACGCCGCCAGCGGCGCGCCGGCCGGCAGGGCCAGGACGACCCGCTCGGTGAGCAGGCAGGTGGCGGTGACCTCGGGTGGGTATTCCGGCCGCCAGCGCAGGAAGCCGACGTCGATGTCCCCGCAGGCCAGCGCCTCCAACTGGGCCGGTGTTTCCAACTCGCGTACCTGCACGGTCAGTTCGGTGCCGGCGGCCGCGCAGCGGGTGAGGACGTCGGTCAGTACGCCGGAGAACGCGGCCGAGGCGACGTACGCGATCTGGGCGTGCCCCAACTCCCCGCGCCCGGCCCGCCGGCCCACCGCCTCGGCCCGGGCGGCCTGCGCGAGGGTCAGCCGCGCCTCTTCGAGGAACAGTGCTCCGGCGCCGGTCAGGGCCGGGCGGGTGCGCCGTCCGCGGTCGATGAGCCGTACGCCCAGGTGTGACTCCAGCGCCCTGATCTGGGCGCTGAGCGCCGACGGCGCGAGATGCAGTCGGTCGGAGGCCCGGGCGAAGTGCAGTTCCTCCGCGACCACGACGAACGACTCCAGCCAGCGCAGTTCCATCGGTTCCTCCGTCCTGTGGGAACACCCCGCGGCGGTGTCAGGGCAGAACAGGGCCGCCGCGGGGCGAGTATGAGGGATCCGCGTGTCAGGGGATCACGACGTAGTTGCTGAAACCGCCGTCGAGGTCGGTGGCGCGTCCCGAGATCGCGTCGTTGACCTCGGCCAGTGGGAAGGGCTTGGTGATCAGGTACGACAGGTCGAGGGCTCCGGTGGACACCATGTCGGCGACCTCCTGGCCCTGGGCGGTGGTGAACCAGTTGGAGCCGATCAACTGGACCTGCTCGTCCATGAGCCACTTCACGTCCACGGGCAGTCGGTCCGCGACGCCGCCGACATTGACGACCCTGCCGCCGCGGCGCACCCCCTGCATCGAGTCGAGCATCGTCTCCACCGGGGCCTGGGCGCCGAGTGCGCTGATGACGAAGTCCGCGCCCTCGCCGCCGGTACGGGACTTGGCCCACTCGCCGGTGGAGCCCTCGCCCAGCCGCATGACCTCGATCCGGTCCGGGGCCAGCTCCTGGACCCGCTTGAGGAGATCCTCGTTGCGGCCGGTCCCGAGCACCCTGGAGACACCCGAGGCCAGCGCGAGCAGGGTGGAGGCGACGCCGAGGGTGCCGGTGATCCCGTCGATCAGCGCGACCTGGCCGGGGCCGGCCGCGGCGTGCTTGAGGGCGCCGTAGGAGGTGCCGATGTAGCCGAGCTTGCCGGCCTGCTCGAACGTCATGGTGTCCGGGATGTTGACGATCGCGTGCTGCGGCGCCGTCATGTACTCGCAGAACCCGCCGTAGGGATAGAGGTCGAAGATCCGCTGGCCGTCGCGGGAGGTGCTGAAGTAGCCGTTGAGGGTGAAGTAGCGGCACCGGCTGAGCTCACCGCCGCGGCAGACCTGGCAGCTTCCGCAGGACCGCAGCGGGCTCACATAGACGCGGTCGCCTGGCTTGGTGTTGAGCACCGCCTCACCGACCGCCTCGACCACGCCCGCGGGATCCAGGCCGAAGATCGCGGGCAGCTTGGGCAAGGGCTGGTGCGGGTACCAGGTGGGCCAGTTGTTGATCACATTGGCCATGTTCGGCACGATTCCGCAGGACTTGACCCGTACCAGCACATCGGTCGGCCGAGGGGTGGGCACATCGACGGTGTCCACGGACATCGGCTCACCGAGCGCGTGCAGTCGTGCTGCGAGCATTTTCGCCATTGAAATACTCCTGAATGGATAAACCGTACGGTGCCGACAGCTACGAATTCGGGAAAGGATTCGGGTAATTGTCCTCGAGGCCGATGTCCAGCAGGCCCATGATGCGGACGCCGGAGTTGTACCAGGCGATGGACAACGACAGCTCGACCATCTGCCGGTCCGTGAGGTGCTCGGCGGCGGCACGCCACGTCTCCTCCGAGACATCGACCCGGAGTGTGGACTCCCGGGCGAGCCGCATGACCGCCTTCTCCAACTCGTCGAACAGGTCCGACGACTCGAAGTCGGCCACCTCGGCGAGCTGTTCCTCGGTGAGCCCGGCCCCCAGCCCGTGGGACTGGTGGTGTGCGACCTCGTACGCGGACCGGGTCGCGTGGCCCACGGTCAGGATGGCCAGTTCACGCAGACGGGGGCTGAGGTCGGCGGCGCGCAGCGAGTTGGCGTAGGTCAGGAAGGCGTCCAGTTGGGCCGGCGCGTTGGTCAGGGCGAGGAAGATGTTCGCCGTCGGTACTTTGCGTTCGGTCTCCAGCCGGTCGTACAGCGGCTTGTTCGACGCGTCCGCGTCCTCGCGGCGCAGGTAGGGAACTCGTGCCATGACGTCTCCTTGGGGACGGGGGTGCGGGGAAGGTCAGGGGAGGGGCTGTTCGAGCAAGAACCGCTCCAGTGACATCGGCTTCGGCGGCTCGGCCGGGGTGATCCGCGGCACGCCGGCGAAGGGCGACGCCTCGAAGTACCACTTCTTCAGGGCCGGCAGGCCCCAGCGGGCGTTGGTGCTCAGCGATGCCGCGTCCCAGCGCACCGGCTCGATCTCGGTGTCGATGGTCTGGTAGTGGCTGTTGAAGACCTCCACCCGGTGGCCGTCGGGGTCACGGAGGTAGGCGAAGAGCATCCCGCCCGGACCGTGCCGTCCCGGGCCGCGCTCCACGCCGTCGCCGTAGCCGAGGATCCCCGCCCAGTCGCAGGCGCTGAAGATGTCGCGGCTCTCGGAGACGGTGTAGGCGAAGTGGTGCAGGGCGGGGCCGGTGTTCTCGACGATCGCGAGGTCGAGGCAGGTGCCCTTGCGGTACATGAACGCGCCCAGCAGCTTGTCGCCGTGCTCCAGGTACTCCGAGTTGCGGAAGCCGAGTTCGCTGTAGAACGCGCACAGCTCGTAGGTGTCGGGCGCGAAGATCTGGTAGTGGTCCAGCCGCTGCGCGTGGGCGCCCTTGTGCTGCGCGAAGTCGATGTGCAGCCGCGACCGGGTCTCCATGTGCGCGCACAGTTCGAGCGGCGTGCCGATGGGGTCGCTGACGTGCAGGGTACGGCCCTGGTGGGGGACGTCGACCCACTCGGCGGGCAGTCCCCGCTCACGGAACCAGGCGTGGGCGAGGTCGAGGTCCTCGTCGAAGAACACCCGGAACCCGATCCTCCGGCAGGTACCGGCGCCTTCTTCGTCCCGTTCCAGGACGAGGCTGTGGTGGCAGGCTTCGGCCAGGCCGCGCAGGTGGCAGGTGCGGTCGTCCTCGTCGCTGACGACGAGTCCCAGCGCTCGCACATAGAAGTCGCGGCTCTCGGCGAGGTCGGCCACGGAGAGCCGGACATGGCTGGAGCGGGTGATGTTGAAACTCGGGCGCAGATTGACGGGTGGCAGCATGCTGGTCTCCGTGCTCGGATCGGCTCTATTTCGATGACTGTAATCCTGCGAATCCTGCGAATACTGCGAATCCCTTTTACGGACGAGGAGTGGAAGGCTCGGATCCAGGGAATGCGAAGGCGGACCAGCCGCTGAATTCCGCGGAATCGCCGAGCGACTCCTCGATGCGCAGCACCTCGTTCCACTTGGCCATGCGCTCGGAGCGGGTGAACGAGCCGACCTTCAACTGGCCGGCGTCCCAGCCGACGCTCAGATGCGCGATGGTGACGTCCTCGCTCTCGCCGGACCGGGCCGAGACGATGGTGCCGAAGCCGGCTTCCTTTCCGGTGCGCAGGGCCTGGAACGCCTCGGTCACCGTGCCCGCCTGGTTGGGCTTGACGAGGACGGCGTTCGCCGCGCCGTTGGTGGCCGCCGCCTCCACCCGCTTGGCGTTGGTGACCAGGTAGTCGTCGCCGATGACCTGGCATCGGTGGCCGTAGCGGCGGGTGAACTCCACCATGCCGTCGTGGTCGTCCTCGCCTACCGGGTCCTCGACGGACAGGATCGGGTACTGCTCGATCCAGCCGCCCAGCATGTCGATCAGCGCCGCTGTGTCCAGCGTGCGGTCGTCCAGCGCCAGCGTGTACCGTCCGCCGCCGCCGAACTGCGAGGCCGCGACGTCCAGCGAGATGCCGACCTGGGCCGAGGGCGTGAAGCCCGCGGTCCCGATCGCCCGGGTCAGCGTCTCCAGGGCCTCCTCGTTGGAGTCGAACGCCGGCCAGAAGCCGCCCTCGTCCGCCACGCCCTGCGCCTTGCCGGCCCGGCGCATCAGGCTGCCGGCGGCCCGGTAGATCTCGGCCGTCCAGTCCAGGGCCTCCGAGAAGCTGCCGGCCGCGGGGCAGACCACCATGAAGTCCTGTACGTCCACGCGGCGGTCCGCGTGGGCGCCGCCGCCGAAGATCTGGATCTCCGGCAGCGGGATGCGGACCGGGCGCCCGCCCGACAGGTGCCGCCACAGGGGTACGCCGGCCGACGCCGCGGCGGCGTGCAGGACCGCCATGGAGGTGGCGACGATCGCGTTGCCGCCCAGACGGCTGCGGTCGGGTGTTCCGTCGAGGTCCACCAGGAGCCGGTCGACGGCTTCCTGGTCGGCCGCGTCGAGGCCGAGGAGCGCGGGCGCGATCTCGTGGTTGACCGAGCCGACCGCGCGATGGACGTCCAGTCCGCCGAAGCGGGGGCCGCCATCGCGCAGGTCGAGAACCTCACCCTGGCCCGTCGAGGCCCCCGCTGGTGCGATGGCCCGCCCGATCGCGCCGTCGTCCAGGCGGGCCTCGACCTCGACGGTCGGCCGGCCGCGTGAGTCCCACACTCTGCGGCCGTGGAGCCGGGCGATCCGCGCGTCTGTCATGGCGGTGCAACCTTTCGGAGTCGGGAGGATCGAACGTGGTGGGCGGGGTCCCGCCGTCGCGCCTGCTCGGCGCGGAAGGGGCGTCCCGGCAGTCGGGGCGTCATTTCGCCCGCCACTCCCTGAATGCTAACGATAGCGCAATGGTGCGGAGGGCTGGCGGCCATGTCAAGAGGCAGGTGGTGGTCAAATGCGTGGCGCGTGCCGCTCACCCTGCACCCTTGGTCCATCTCAAGGCTAGTGCTATCGTTCGCATAGCCGGTGCAATCCGGCGAGGGCTCCGACGGACCCCGTCCCCTGGACGGACGGACAGCGCAGGCGGGCGTGGGTCCGTCGGGCCGGATCCCGGTCTACTGGAAAGCGAGCACGACATGGCCCCTGAGCCCACCTCGGCGCCCATGACCCTCACCACCGTTGTGGCCAGCACGCGTCCCGGACGTGTGGGCAGGTCCGTGGCGGACTGGTTCGCCGCCCGGGCCGCGGAGTGCGCCGAGTTCGAGTCGCACACCGTCGACCTGCGGGAACTCGCTCTGCCCTTCTTCGACGAGCCGCATCCTCCCGCGCTGCGGCAGTACACCAAGAGCCACACCCGCGCCTGGAGCCGGATCGTCGACGCGTCGGACGCGTTCGTCTTCGTCACCCCGGAGTACAACGGGAGCTTCCCGGCCCCGCTGAAGAACGCCTGGGACTACCTGGTCATGGAGTGGCAGCACAAGCCGGCCGCGTTCGTCGGCTACGGGGGTGTCTCGGCGGGGACGAGGGCGGTGCAGATGGGCAAGCAGGTCGTGGCGAATCTCAGGATGCTGCCGATCGGTCCGACCGTGAGTGTCCCCTTCGTCGGCGAGCACGTGGAGGAAGGCGCCTTCCGGCCCGGCAAGATCCACGAGGCCGCGGCCGAGCAGATGCTCGACGAACTCGTCCGCACCGCACGCGTCATGCGCAGGCTGCGCAGCGGAACGTACTGAGCCGCCGTCCATCAACGCGAACGCGCCCGGAGCATGGCGCTCCGGGCGCGTTCGCCTGTGCTTCAGCCGGTCCGAGGCGGCGTCCCGCCACCGGGGGCGGCCGTGCTGCCGCGCAGGATCAGGGAGCCGGGGGAGACCGAGGTGTACGGGCCGTCGCCGCCCGTTCTGGTCTTGAGCCGGCGCATCAGCCACAGCGCACAGCCGGTCGCCATCTCCTGGATCGGCAGGCCGATCGTGGTCAGCCCCGGGCCCCACCAGGAGAAGCCCGGCTCGTCCCCGAACCCCACCACGGACAGTTCGCCGGGCACCTTCACGCCCTGCTGGGACAGCTCCTCCAGCACGCCCAGGGTGAGCTGGACCGAACCCAGCACCAGTGCGGTGGGTGCTTGCGGACCCCGCAGCAGCCGGCGTACGGCCTGGCGCCCGTGGTCCACGGATGACGGGGGTCCCAGCTCCGCACGCCCGGAGCCGTCCGGCAGGCCGCCCTCCGCCAGGGCGGTGCGGAAGCCGCGCAGTCGCTCGGCGCCGGTGGGGAGTCCCTCCGGGCCGCCCAGATAGGCGATGCGGGTGTGGCCCAGTGCCACCAGGTGAGCGGTGGCCTGACGCAGGGCCTCGTGGTCGTCCACGCCGAACCACTGGGAGCCCAGGGAGGGATGGCGGCGCAGCAACTGCAGGTGCGGCAGGGTGCGCAGGAGCTTGACGGACTCGTTGTGCGGGCGTGCGGTGGGGACGATGATGACGCCGGCCACCCGGGTCGCGGACAGCTCCCGCAGGTGGCGCAGCTCGACCATCCGGTCGTCGTCGGTCTCCGAGAGCATCAGTTGGTAGCCCTCGGCCTCCATGTTCTTGGACAGTTCGTGCGCGATGGTCGAGTAGAAGCTGTTGCGGATGTCCGGGATCACCAGCGCCACCACATTGCTGGAGGCGCCCCGCATCATCCGCGCCGCGCGGTTGCCGACGTAGCCCATCTCCGAAGCGGCCTGCCGGACCCGGAACTTGGTCTCCTCGCTGATCCGCGCGTCGTCGGCGAGCGCCCGGCCGACCGTGGAGACGGAGACCCCGAGGCGTTCGGCGATGTCCTTGGTCGTGACCACGTGCAGGGTCCCCCTCGACTCACTCGTGCGGTGCCGTCACTGTCCGCATGCCAACGATAGCGCTCACCGTCGCGCTCTGTGGTCGGAGGTGCGACGTCTCCGGATCGATCACTACCATGGTGCTAACGTTAGCATTGCTGGATGGACCGTGCAGCCGCTCGTGGCTGCCCAGTTGCGGAGGTGTCCGTGCGGATCGTCAGATATGCCGTCGACGGCGTGTGTCACTACGGAGAATTCGAAGAGGGTGACACCAGGATCGCGAGATTCGAGGGCGACCCCTATACCGGCCTGTCCCGCACCGGCCATGTCGACGATGTCGGGGACGTGGTCGTTCTCCCGCCGGTCGAGCGGCCCAGGATCTTCGGATTCGCCTACAACTACACCTCACACATCACTGAGACAGGGCGTGAGGTTCCAGAAGTTCCTGTCTGCTTCATGAAACCGAGTACCGCGGTCATCGGGCCGGGTGGCGCCATCGTCTATCCCATGGATGGTGAACTGATCCATTTCGAGGGCGAGTTGGTCGTCGTCATCGGAAAGGAAGCACGCCATGTGAAGCCCGCCGAGGCTCATGAATACATCCTCGGCTATACATGCGGCAATGACGTCAGTGACCGCATAATCCAGCGCAAGGAGAGCGCATTCGGAACGCTGCTGATCGGCAAGGGCCAGGACACCTTCGCGCCGCTCGGCCCGGTGATCGCCACCGGGCTCGACCCCTCGGGGCTGTCCCTGACGACCCGGGTGAACGGCACCGTGGCGCAGTCGGCGAGCACTGCCGGCCTGTTGCTCGCGGTCCCCGACCTCGTGAGCTACCTCAGCCGCTATCTGACCCTGCTGCCCGGAGACGTGATCATGACCGGTACGCCCTCCGGTGTGGGGCCGATTCGTCCCGGGGACGAGGTCGAGGTCGAGATCGAGGGCATCGGTGTGCTGCGCAACCCGGTTGTCGCCGAGAGCCGCTGACCTCGGTCGCCCGCGGAGACCGCATGCCTTGGGCCCGCCACCGTCCGACGGTGGCGGGCCCAAGGCGTGAAGAGGGTCGGCCCGTTCGCTAGGACCTGTCCGGCGGATCATGCCGGCGTCGCGGGCTCTGGCACGCGCTCCCCCACTGCCCTAAAGGCGTGGCGGGGGGACCCCAGCGCGTTGTCGTCAGTCGCCGACGTCCCCCAGCCTTCGGCCGGGAGGTGCCCCCACCGCGTCGACTCCCTCCTCCGCCTTGCAGCTGCAGGCACCAGAGCCCGCTCGGCTTGGCCGGTCTGAACTGCTTCTTTCAGCCGGCCTGATCCGCCGGACAGGCCCTAGCGGACCGCGTTGTTGAACCGTGCGGGCCGCACGAAGGTCAGAGCGGCGACGCCCACCAGCGGCAGCACCGTCACCTGCAGCAACCCGGCGCTGCTCCAGCCGAAGGAGTCCACCAGGGCGGCGAAGAGCAGGCCCGAGAAGGCCGCGGTTCCGTAGTAGCTGGTGACGAAGAGGCCGGAGGCGCGGCCGATCTGGTCCGGGCGGACGGCCCGCTGCATCGCGCTGTTGGTGTTCGGGTAGATGAAGCCCAGCCCGAAAGCGCCCATGAGGAAGGCGAACACGCACTGGGCGCCGACGCCGGCCTGGGTCTCGTAGATGCACACGGCGAGGGCGGAGACGGCCAGCAGGCTCACGATCAGCAGAGTGCGCTGGTTGACCCGGTCGCCGAGCCAGCCGCCGAGGATGGCCGTCATGCCGCCGAAACCGAGCAGGCTCATCGCCAACGCCGCCTGCTCCGTCGTGTAGTGCAGCGAGGTGATGAGGTACGTCGGGTACAGGCCGAGGAACCCGTAGATGGCCACGCCGCTGACGACCGAGTGGACTGCCAACGCGATGCTGTTGCGGTTGTAGGCAGAAGCCGGCATGTACGCGTACGACCTGGTCGAGACGGTCTGTTCGACGGAGTGCTCGGTCAGGCCCGTCTTCACGAGGAACAGGCAGGCGGCGGCGATCAGCAGCCCGGCCGTGCCGAACAGGTAGAACGGCGAGTGCCAGGTGCCGTGCAGGTTCATGAGCCACACGCCGATGAGCGGGGCGATGAAGACGCCGATCGAGTAGCCGGCGCCGATGACGCCGAAGGCGAGGCCCCGCCGGTGGGCGAAGAAGGCGCCCATCGCGGCGAAGATGGCAGCGGACTGCATGCCCTCGCCGAAGCCGGAGACGACGCGGTACACCGTCATGTCGGCGAGACCGGTCGCCAGCGGCGTGGCCATCGTGCCCAGGGAGTAGATCACGATGCTGGCCAGCAGCACGGTCTTGCGTCGGAAGCGGTCCAGGAGATAGCCGGCGGGCAGACCGGCCAGGGCCATGCCGAGGGTGAAGTTCGTTGCCAGCAGCCCGCCCTGCTCCAGCGAGAAGCCGTAGTCCGCACGGATGTCGGGCAGCAGCGGGGGAAAGACCTGACGGTCCATCGCGTTGACCATGTAGGAGAGGACGATCAGCAGGAAGCCCACTGCGATCATGGCCCGTGAAATGGGCGCACGGCTGGCTTCTCGGGGGCCGTCGGTGGGCACGGTATTGGTGTCGACTTGGGCTGCGTGAGTCATTGCGGCTCCAGGGGAGGGAAGGGCCACGGCAGGGCCCGGCGGATTCATCGCGGGGTACGGGGTCGTACGGCGACGAAAAGCGGTGAGCTGAACACGGACTCGGTTCGGCCGGAGGCGTCGATGCGCCGCAGGCGGCGGAATGGGCGACGGGGCTGCCGCGCGGTCGGACGCCGCATGCGGAATTCAGCCGTTGATCGCCTGTCGGGGACGTCCGTGGCCATGGAGTCTTCGACGGCTCGACCTGGTGCGGACATATGCCGGACACCGGGTCGGCGATGGCAGAAACCATGAGGGGAAGTCCGAGGCGCGTCAAGACGTGAGCACCGGATTTCTTCAATTGCCCTCGTGTTTCTGGTGACGGCGGAGTTCTGCGGCTCCGGACGGGCCTGCTGCGGAGATGCCGACGATCGGTCTGCGCGCCGCGCTCTTGACGTGTCGAAGACGGCGAGTGCTATCGTTAGCATCACGTGGCTGTGACAGAGTGATTCGACATGCCCCTGCACATGCGTGACCCGTTCCGGGGGCCTACCGCGCCGCCTTCGCCGACCACAAGCCGGCGGGCGTCCGTGCCCGACCCGAGCCCAGTGACCCTCTCCCTCTCGCCCGTGGCGACCTTCGGCCTCATCGGACGATGCCGTCGGTCGCCCTCCGGGTGACGATCAACGACGATCAACCCGCTGACCGAAAGCGACCGGGAGCAACACCCGGCCCTCCGCATCGGCCGCACGATTCCGCGAGGACGACCTGCCATGAAACCACCGAGCCGCCCCGGCACCGTGCTGCTCACCGACCACGCCTGGCCCGACGACTCCGTCGAGCGAGCGGTCCTCGAGGAGGCCGGCCACACCCTCGTGACCGGTCCCGCCGAACCCGCCTCCGCCGAGGCGATCGACGACCTGGTCGCCGCACACCGACCCGCCGGCATCCTCACCTGCTGGGCGCCCGTCTCCGCCACCGCGGTCCGGACGCCGCCGGACCTCAGGATCGTCGCCAGACTCGGCGTCGGCCTCGACAACATCGCCGTGGACACCGCCACCGAGCGAGGCGTGTGGGTCACCAACGTGCCGGACTATTGCGTCGAGGAGGTCTCCGACCACGCGGTCGGCATGGTGCTGGCCTGGACCCGCGGCCTGGCCGTGTTCGACCGGGACGTCCGGGCCGGCCGCTGGCACCCGGCGAGCGCCAGACTGCGCCGGCTGTCCACCCTGACCTGCGGTGTCGTCGGATACGGACGCATCGGGCGCGCCACCGCACGCAAGCTCGGCGCGTTCGGCTGCGAGATCCTCGCGCACGACCCGCACCCGCCGCAGCACGCCCCCGGAGTAGAGCTGGTGGGCCTGGAGGAGCTGCTGCGCCGCAGCGACGTCGTGATCCTCCATGTGCCGCTCACACCCGGCACCCACCACATCATCGGCACCGAGCAGTTGGCCGGGATGAAGCCGGGCGGCCTGCTGGTCAACGTCAGCCGTGGAGGTCTCGTCGACACCGACGCGGTGATCAAGGCGCTGGACAGCGGACACGTGGACGGGGCCGCCTTCGACGTACTGGAAAGCGAACCGCACGTCCCCGCCGGACTGCTCCAGCAGCCGGGAGTCCTGTTCACCCCGCACGTCGCCTTCTCCTCCGACGCCTCGGTCACCGAACTGCGCCGCCGCGCCGCCGAGGAGGTCGTACGTGTTCTCGCGGGCGAGGCGCCAGCCCACGCCTGCAACAGCCCCCGCGGTCTGACGGCCGAGTCGGGGGAACAGGAATGAGCGCCGACGTCCCGCACCCGAGTCCGGCACTGACCGACTTCCTGATCGCGCACAAGCTCGCCCGCACCGGTGAGACCGCCGACTGGACGCCGCTGGCTGGCGGAGTCTCCTCCGACCTGTGGCGGGTGGACCTGCCGGGCCGCTCCCTCTGCGTCAAACGCGCCCTGGCCAGGCTCAAGGTCGCGGCCGACTGGCAGGCACCGGTCTCGCGCAACGCCTACGAATGGGCGTGGATGCGGTTCGCCTCCCGGCACCGGCCCGACAGCGTGCCTGAACTGCTGGCTCACGATCCCGAAGGCGGTCTCTTCGCGATGGCGTACCTGCCGCCCGAGCACTACCCCATGTGGAAGGCGCGACTACTGGCCGGAGAAGTGCGGCCGGAGACCGCGGCGGCCGTCGGGCAACTGCTCGGCACCCTGCACGCGAAGAGCGCGGGCGACGCCGGCCTCGCCACGCAGTTCGCCACCGACGACAACTTCCACGCGCTGCGCATCGAGCCGTATCTGCTCGCGACCGCCGCGGCACACCCCGAACTGAGCGACACCCTCCAGGCACTCGCCGACCGCACGGTCACGACCCACCTGGCCCTGGTCCACGGCGACGTCAGCCCCAAGAACATCCTCGTCGGCCCGTCGGGGCCCGTGCTCCTGGACGCCGAGTGCGCCTGGTACGGAGACCCGGCCTTCGACCTCGCCTTCTGCGTCAACCACCTGCTGCTCAAGAGCCTGGTGGTACACGAGAGGCGCGCCGAGCTGCTGCGGTCCGCCCGCGTACTGGCCGAGGACTACGGCCGGCGCGTCGACTGGGAGCCCCTGGCCACCCTGGAAGCCCGGTCCGCCTCGCTGCTGCCGGCCCTGCTGCTCGCGCGAGTAGACGGCAAGTCCCCGGTGGAATACCTCACGGACGACCGGCACCGGGTCTTCGTCCGCACTGTGGCTTCGACGCTCCTCAGGGCGCCCGCGCACAAGGTGTCGGACGTCCTGGACGCCTGGGCCACCGCACTCGAGACCCCGACCGGATCCCTCAGCAGTCGGCCCGCCTGACCCAACGCTCAGCGGACCCGACCAAGGAGAGACACATGCGCAGAGTCGTCACCGGCCATGACGCGAACGGCAGGTCGGTCGTCACCAGTGACGGCCCGATCCCACGCAGCCGCGAGTTCACCAGCCTCCCGGGCTGGGTGTCCCGCCTGCCCTGGGCCACCGAGCCCGGCGAACCGGTCAGCCGGACGGGCGAGGACCCCACGCCGAAGATCACGAGCCTGCTCCCGGCACCCGGCGGCACCCGGTTCATCGTGCTGACCTTCCCGCCGGACACCGCCATGGCCGACCCGTCGTTCGACCCCGTCGCCTTCGGCCAGGAGCAGCGGGCCGACTCGCCGGGCATCGCGGACCTCATGGAGCCCGACGGCATGCACACGACGTCGACCGTCGACTACGGCCTCGTGCTCCAGGGCGAGATCGTCCTCGAACTCGACGACGGGCAGTGCACCCAACTGTCGGCCGGGGACATCGTGATCCAGAACGGCACCCGGCACGCGTGGCGCAACCGCAGCGGCAAACAGGCCACCATGGCCTTCGTCCTCATCGGCACCCACCGCGACGGCTGACCGGGCCCGGACACCGGCATGGTCGTGGGGGCCGGACGCGCGGTGCGGCGCGATCATGCGGGCTCTCCCACGTGACCCTGGTGGAGACCGATCCGCGCGTCCGGGACGTTGCCGTCTCCGTCGTCGGCGATGCGCGACCAGACCTCCACGTCGTGGCGGACTCCGCCCAGTGGCAGTGCCGAGCGCAAGACGCCCTTGCGCCGCATGCCGAGCCGTTTCGCCACCGCGATGCTGCGTACGTTCGCCGTGGCCGCCGACCACTCCACCCGGGACATGCCCCGGGTGTGGAAGGCCCACTCGGCCATACGGCGGGCCGCACCCGTCACCGGCCCACGGCCCCGTGCCTCCGGTGCGAGCCATGCCCCCGGTGAGCAGGTCCCGTTGCGGGTGCCGAAGGTGCCGAACCCCGTGCCGCCCACGAGGAGTCCGTCGAGCCAGATGCCGAGAAGTTCCGCATCCACCACTCGCGGCACAGCGAGGTCACCAGCACCCCGGATGGAGGACCCCGCGGAGGTCTTGGCCGATGTGAGGCGCGAGTCGTTGGGTTGCACTATGGCCCAGTACGGCAAGCGCCGGGTCGAAGGTGCCCGCGCGAGCCATCCTCCGGACGGACGGCTCAGCGCATCGTGCTGGATAAGATCACACGCGGCGTCGGGTCCGCTGGTCACGCCACCCATGGAATCCGCGCAAAGTCCCAGGTCAGAGCCCTGAACCGAGGCAACGGCCGGGGCCGCCACCCCCCACAGGAGAGGCCCCGGCCGTCGCGCGGTACGGACCGCGCGGCGGCCCGTACTTCCTACAGCGTCATGACTGCGTTTTCTGTCACACCTGGACGGACAGAACACGGATTCCCGGGTAGTTGCATGTTGTACGGACATGGACGGGCAGCGGTTTCACGCCGTAACGTGCCTTTCGCGCCGACGGCGGCGGAGACCAGGCCACCGCAACGACCAGCGGTCTTGAGTCGCAACCATCAATTGAGGAACCACGACGGCGACAACCCGGTCCGCGAGAGCGGCACCGGTTCAGGCGCGAAGAGGTGCAGCCAGTGCTGGGGGACGACGCGGAGCTGACCGCCGCGGTGCTTGCGGCGCAGGACGGGGACGAGACCGCGTTCCGTACTGTGTACCGCTCCGTGCACCCGCGGCTGCTCGGATACGTGCGCACGCTGGTCGGCGACCCGGACGCCGAGGACGTCGCCTCGGAGGCGTGGTTGCAGATAGCGCGTGACCTGGAGCGGTTCAGCGGGGACGCGGACCGCTTCCGCGGCTGGGCGGCCCGGATAGCCCGCAACCGCGCGCTCGACCACATACGCATGCGCGGCCGCCGCCCCGCGATAGGCGGTGACGAGACGGAACTGACGGGGAAGGCCGCAGAGTCCGACACCGCGGGCGAGGCCATGGAGGCTTTGGCCACCGACGGCACCCTCTCCCTCATCTCACGGCTCCCGCAGGACCAGGCCGAGGCGGTCGTCCTGCGCGTGGTCGTGGGGCTCGACGCCAAGACGGCCGCGGAGACGCTCGGCAAGCGCCCGGGCGCCGTACGGACCGCCGCGCACCGGGGCCTGAAGCGGCTCGCCGAGCTGCTCGGCGACGATCCGGAATCAACCGGGGTGCTCGACGCCCTGCCTCCCCAGCGAGAACCGCGCGGCCGTGCGGTGACGTCCGCGAGTGTGACGCATACGCGCTCGCGGACGCAGAAGGATGTGTGATGGCCGACGAGCAGTACAGGTGGCTGGACCGCGAAACTGCGGAGCGATTGCTGCGCGGAGAGTCACTCGAAGCCGTCGACGCGGCCGACCGCGACCAGGCCGAACGCCTCGCCAAGACGCTTGAGGCCCTGACCGCCGAACCCTCGCTGACCAGCGGTGAACTCCCCGGAGAGGCCGCCGCGTTGGCGGCGTTCCGCGCCACGCGCGAGGGCCGGGACGCCGCCTCCGGCACCGTCGGCGACGGCCGCGGAAGGACCGCGCCCGAGGCCGCTGACGTCGGGCTCGTCCGGCTCGGCAGCCCGGTCCGCGCCGCCCGCCGCCCCCGCTGGGCCCGTCCCGTACGGCTCGGTCTGGCCGCCGCGCTGGCCGTCGGCATGGTCGGCGGAATCGGGGTCGCGGCCGGAACCGGAGTCCTGCCGACGCCGTTCGACCGGAACGAACCGGCCCGCCCGGCCGCCACGGTCTCCGCGCCCGTACCCACGGAGGACCCGCTCATCTCGCCCTCTCCGCGGACCGGTGACAGGGACGAGCCCACGCCCGACGGCGGCTCCGAGCACCCGTCCGCCTCCGGCTCCGCCGAGGACACGGTGGAACCCGGCGGCCCGGCCGCCGGGAACCACGACTCCGCCTCGAAGGACGGGAAGGACGCGAAGGGCGGCGGCTGGTGGAGGGCCGTCACGTCCTACTGCCGCGACCTGCGCGACGGCAGGCCGCTGCCCGTGGACCGCCGCCGCACCCTGGAGGGCGCGGCGGGCAGTTCCGCCCGTGTCCGGAAGTACTGCCAGAGCGTCCTCGCCGATGCCGGCGAGAGCACCCGCTCCCAGCGCGACGGCGACGAGGACGAGGGCAGCGACAAGGGCCACAGCAGGGGCGACGACGACCAGGACAAGGACAGAGACAGGGGTCACGGGAAGGGCAGGGGGCACGGCAAGGGCAACGGTCACGACAGGGACCGGGGCGACGACGAGGACCGCGCCCTCGGCCACCGCGACAGCGGCCTGGCGGACGGCGCTTCACGTGCCACCTCGACCGTGACCAGGGCGTACGCCGCAGCCCTTCCTGTGGCACGCCTCTGACCTGCGGTTTTGTGACTGCCGGAAAAATCTTCGGCGCAAGAGTGACGTTTTCGGCCGCCACGGCGCTGAACTGAGTGAGCCGACTGGTCATCGGCCTAGCACAGAGCCGGGGTTCCCCCCGTACCTGCGGCTCGTGCATCGGCGCGGGCGGGACACGTTCCCCCGGTCCCGCCCGCGCCCCACACCTCCTTCCGCGCCCCACACCTCACCAGTGGACGACGACCTTGTCACCGTTGCGCACCTCGGCGAACATCTGCGCGATGGCCCGCTCGTCGCTCACGTTGACACAGCCGTGCGAGGCCCCGGCGTAACCCCGGGCCGCGAAGTCGGACGAGTAGTGCACCGCCTGGCCGCCGCTGAAGAACATCGCGTACGGCATGGGGGAGTCATAGAGCGTCGAGACATGGTTGCGTGACTTCCAGTAGACGGTGAACTCGCCCTCCCGCGTCGGTGTGTACTGCGAGCCGAACCGCACCGGCACCTCCACGACCGTGCGCCCGTCGACCATCCAGCGCAGGGTCCGGCTCGACTTGCTGATGCACAGCACCCGGCCGGTCAGACACCGCGCGTCCGGTGCGTCGGCCGGCTGACCGCCCATCAGATACAGGTCCCACCTGCCGGGTTCGCTCGTCATCTTCAGCAGCCGGTCCCAGGTGGCCTGGTCGGTCCTGCCCGTCTCGGGCAGCCCGCGCTTGCCCTGGAAGCCCTTGACCGCCCGCTCGGTGAGGTCGTCGTAGATCCCGGTCGGCCCGTCGAAGAGCCAGGCGACCTGCCGCAGCCGCGCCTGGAGTTCACGTACGTCCCGGCCGGTGTCGCCCGGCTGCCACAGCACGACGGGCGCCGGGGCGGCCGGCGCCGAGGGCGGCTTGTCGTCGGGCGGCGCCGACTTCGGGGACGGCGCTCCGCTCGGGACCTCTATGTGCACGGGCGAGTGCCGTTCACCGTCGGATGCCTGCACGGTGCAGCCGCAGAGCACGGTGAGCGTGGCGCCCGCGGCGAGCACCGCGGTGGATCTGCCCTTACCTCTGGTACGCACCTTCCCCGTATCCCCGATACGCATCCTCGCCATGCCCCTGATACGCATCCCGTCCCCCTGTGTCTCATCGCGACCCCCCGACCGGCCGCTCGACGTCCCCTGAGATGTTCCCCTCGCGTGACCCGTCGCGAACTACGCGGCATGGTGGGAGACGGAGTGGGACACCGAGGTGACCGCCCCTGTCGGGGTGTACTGGCCGGCAACAGGCACTGCAACGCGGAGGCACACCATGGCGCGCGAGTCGGAGTCGGGACTGCCCATCGAGCCGGTCTACGGACCGGACGCGCTGACCGGCTGGGACCCGGCCGAGAAACTCGGCGAGCCCGGCGCGTACCCCTACACCCGCGGCGTGTACCCCACGATGTACACCGGCCGCCCCTGGACGATGCGCCAGTACGCCGGCTTCGGCACGGCGACGGAGTCCAACGCCCGCTACCGCGACCTGATCGCGCACGGCACGATGGGCCTGTCGGTCGCCTTCGACCTGCCCACCCAGATGGGCCACGACTCCGACGCCCCGATCGCGCACGGCGAGGTCGGCAAGGTGGGCGTGGCCATCGACTCGATCGACGACATGCGGGTGCTGTTCGGCGGGATCCCGCTGGACAAGGTGTCGACGTCGATGACGATCAACGCGCCGGCCGCGCTGCTGCTCCTGCTGTACCAGCTGGTCGCCGAGGAACAGGGCGTCGCGGCCGACCGGCTCACCGGCACGATCCAGAACGACGTGCTGAAGGAGTACATCGCCCGCGGCACGTACATCTTCCCGCCGAAGCCGTCCCTCAGGCTGATCGCCGACATCTTCAAGTACTGCCGGACCGAGATCCCGAAGTGGAACACGATCTCGATCTCCGGCTACCACATGGCCGAGGCCGGGGCGAGCCCGGCGCAGGAGATCGCCTTCACGCTCGCCGACGGCGTCGAGTACGTCCGCACGGCGGTCGCGGCCGGCATGGACGTCGACGACTTCGCGCCGCGGCTGTCCTTCTTCTTCGTGGCCCGTACGACGATCCTGGAGGAGGTCGCCAAGTTCCGGGCCGCCCGCCGCATCTGGGCGCGGGTGATGCGCGACGAGTTCGGCGCGCGGGACGCGAAGTCCCTCATGCTGCGCTTCCACACGCAGACGGCGGGCGTGCAGCTGACGGCCCAGCAGCCGGAGGTGAACCTCGTGCGGGTCGCGGTGCAGAGCCTCGCGGCGGTCCTCGGCGGCACCCAGTCCCTGCACACCAACTCCTTCGACGAGGCGATGGCGCTGCCCACGGACAAGTCGGCCCGCCTCGCCCTGCGCACCCAACAGGTGCTGGCCCACGAGACGGACGTGACGGCGACGGTCGACCCGTTCGCCGGCTCCTACGTCATCGAGCGGATGACGGACGACGTGGAGGGGGCGGCCGTCGATCTGATGCGGCGGGTCGAGGACCTCGGCGGCGCGGTGGCGGCCATCGAACAGGGCTTCCAGAAGAACGAGATCGAGCGCAGTGCCTACCGGATCGCCCAGGAGACGGACTCCGGCGAGCGGGTCGTCGTCGGCGTCAACCGCTTCCGGATCGACGCGGAGGAGCCCTACGAGCCCCTCCGGGTCGACCCCGCCATCGAGGCCCGGCAGGCCGAGCGCCTGGCGGACCTCCGCGCGGGGCGCGACCGGCGGGCGGTGGACGCGGCCCTGACCGCCCTGAAGAAGGCCGCCGAGGGCGAGGACAACGTCCTGTACCCGATGAAGGAGGCGCTACGGGCCAGGGCGACCGTGGGCGAGGTGTGCAACGCGCTGCGGGAGGTTTGGGGGACCTATGTCCCGAGTGATGCCTTCTGAGCGCGAACGACGTCTGCGGCATCGCCGTCCCGACCGTGGGCGGGCGCACGACCCTGGCAGGCGGGCGGTACGGCCTTCGCGCCCGGGACAACTCTGCACGATCCAGATCTGAAACCGCCCGTCGTCGCCGCGCACCACATCTCACTCCGTTACCTGCACCGCCTCTTCCGGGAAGCGGCGCATGGGGAGGTCGTACCGGACCCGAACAACCTCGACGGCGGCGAACCCCAGATCGCCGCCTCGCAGGACGACCCGAACGAGCTGGTCAGGGTCACCCGCAGCGCCGCGAAGTTCTATGTCGCCCGGGAGTTCGACACCTCGCGGATCAAGGTGAACAAGCTCGACGTCTCCGACGCACCCTGATCCACCCCGCCGCAACGCGTCACCCGTTCAGACCGGGTAGCCCCATGCCTGAGCCAGCTCCCTCAGGCGCGGGGGCAGTTCGACGCCCGACTCGGCCGTGCGGCCGGGCTGGACGCGGCCGGATCTGATGGTGCTGGACCAGTCACCCAGCTGCGGGCGGAGCGTGCCGTGGTCCTTGCCGCCGTAGTCGAGCATGCCGGGCTCCCAGGACACGCCGAGATACGCGCAGACGTCGCGGGTCACCCGCTCCGGTTCCGCGGTCAGTTCCTCGTACGTGATCACGTGCGCATCGAGGTTCTGCCTGGCCTCCTCCAGCTTCTCGCAGTAGCCGAGCACTTCGGCGCGGATGGTCTCGTGGTCGGGATCCGTTCGGCGGTTGGTCAGGGAGGTGATGACCGCGGCTGGGTGGCGCAGCAGGACGAGGTAGCGTGCCTTCGGCCAACATCGCTGCAGCCGCGGCCAGATGAGGGTGTTCGGCGGGGTCTTGTCGACGATGACTTCCTTGCCGCTGCGGGTGAGTTCAAGGTGCAGCACCCGGTCCCACAGCAGGTGCTCCAGTTCGTCCTTGTCGAGCTGGAGTTCCTGCATGGCGGCCGCGGTGAAATCGCGGGACAGCAGGACGTGCACCGTGCGCAGATGCATCTCGTGCGGGGCCCGGATCCGGCTGTGGCTGTTCAACAGCATCCGCAGCAGGGTCGATCCGGAGCGCACCGAGGACAGCACGAAGACCGGCGACTCCACCAGGCGCGGAGCGGGCGGGGCGGTGTAGGAGTCCTCGGCCCTCCGAGGTGTGGGGATGGCGTTCAGGCCACGGCGAGGGGGACTCACAGCCTCCTTCATCAGCCTCCCCCGGCGCCTCAGTCCTTTTCCGATCGCAGCAATCCGAGGGTCTTGCACAGTGACACCTTTCTCTCGCCTTCGCGCTGTGCGATCCGTATCTCAGGGGCCGCGGATGAACTGGAGGTGTCGGGTGGGAGAAGGGCGTGCGTGGCAAGTGGCTGAAAACTGTTCGCGACCTGCCGCTTTACCCCTTCCTTAATTCTCTCTGGGAATCTTGGTGACGTCTTCCGCCAGGAGCGTCCAGTGGGGGCCGGCTGACACCAGACGGTGGCCGGGTGCGCTGCTCTGCTCACCCGCGTCGACGAGGTGTCGCTCGGCGAGCTCGGCCGGCACCGCCGGGCAGGCCCGTGGTGTGGTCCGCGCGGGCCCTGCGAAGGGCCCGAGTGAGGACCGGGGGGAGCAGGTCGATTGCGATGCGGCGGGCACGGGAGCGGGACGGGGTGGAGCGGGTGGTCCGCGGCCGGGGTGCCGGGGAATCCTGCGGTGCGGGTGCCGGCGGCACATGGTGCCGTGAGCGCGGGAACGACGGCGGCTGTATGCCCTTGGACCGGGTACGGATCAGGCGGTGCCCCGCGGCCTCCTGCACGCTCAGTCCGCAGTCGGTGCGCTGCCGGAGCATGGTGAGCAGCGCCTCCTGGACCGGCTCGGTCTCGCCCCAGGTGGCGTACAGCTTCTGCGTGCTGAGGCAGATCGGGCGCAGCCCCCGGTTGAGCACGGCCTCCCACGCGGCGACCGAGACGCCTGGCGTGTGCTCGGAGCGGAAGTCGTCGAGGACGACGACGCCCTCGGGCAGCAGGATCTCCCGGGCCGCGCCGATGTCGTCGTACACGTGCTCGTACAGGTGCGAGGCGTCGATGTGCACGAAGCGGCAGGTGCCGGGGGCGACCTCCTCGGCGATGACGGAGCTGGGTGCCTGGACGACGGTCGGCAGAGTGTCGTGGAAGGAGAGGTAGTTCCGCTCGAAGGCCTGCCGGGTGAGGGAGGCGTACGACTTGCTGGTCTCGGCCTGGTTGGGTCCGTCCGGGGCGCCGCTCTCGAACAGGTCGCACACGGTGAACCTCTCGCCGTCCCGCAGGTGCCGGCCCAGGAGGATCGAGCTCTTGCCCAGGTAGGCGCCCAGTTCCAGCAGGTCGCCCTCTGTCCCCTGCCTCTCCTGTCGTTCGAGGAACCAGGTGAACAGCACCTGGTCCAGGGGCGGGAACCAGCCCGGGACGTCCGCCAGCTCGCCGGGGTACATGTCGGTCGCTTGTGCATGGGCCATGAGACGAGCCTGCTCCCTGGGCGCCGTCCAAACCGACGACCGGTTGAACGTCGGGTGAACAGCCCTGGCCTACGGGCGTGACAAGCCCCGCCGGCACCCCGCACGAGGGACGACCCCGCGCAGGACTTCACGAGGACCGCTCAGCGCGCCTTCGCCAGCATCGCCCGCAGCCGCGGCGTCAGCGGCTTCTCGACGAACCGGTGCAGCAGCCATGCCAGCAGCAGCATCGACGCGACCGTCAGGGCGAAGGTCTCCGCCGACGCCAGGCCCAGGCCGCGGTGCAGGGCGTGGATCACCACCCAGCCGAGGTGCTCGTGGACCAGGTAGAACGGGTACGTCAGCGCCCCCGCCACCGTCAGCCAGCGCCAGTTCGCCCAGTTCAGCCAGCCCAGCGCGATCGCGGCCACCGCCACGAAGCCGAAGGTCACCACGAGGGCGATGCCGAGCGAGGAACGGTAGGAGAAGCCGCCCGCGTCGGGGGCGTGCCACAGGTTCTGCACCGCGTGGTGCTGCCCGATGAGCCAGCTCACGGCGACGATGCCCCACGCGTAGACGTCGTGTCGGTCGCGGTGCACGAGGTAGAGACCGACGCCGCCGATGAAGAAGGGGGCGTACTCGGGCATCAGGACGATGTCGAGCAGCGGCATGTCCGCGTTCTGCGCGATCACCGCCGCCAGCGTCCAGACCGCGCAGAACATGATCACCCGGTGGCGGCTCGCTCCGGGGAGTACGACGAACAGCGCGAACAGCGCGTAGAAGCGGATCTCCGCCCACAGCGTCCAGCACACCCCGAGTACCCGGTCCACGCCGAGCGGCATCTGCAGCATGGTCAGGTTCACCAGCGCGTCGCTCGGCGAGACCGCCTTGTAGGCCACCATCGGCAGCGCGAACACGGCCGTCACGAGCACCACCGCCACCCAGTAGGCGGGCAGCAGCCGGGAGGCACGGGAGGCGAAGAACGACTTCAGGGGCCGGCCCCAGCCGCTCATGCAGATCACGAAGCCGCTGATCACGAAGAAGACCTGGACGCCGAGGCAGCCGTAGGCGAAGTACTCGTGCAGGGTGGGGAACTGCTGCTTGGGCGAGCCGGCCCAGGCCTCGGAGACCTCGCCGCCGCGGCCACCGTAGTGGTACGCCGCCACCATCAGCGCGGCTATCAGCCGCAGCCCGTCCAGGGCCCGCAGCCGGGCCTGACGGGGTGGCCGTGCCGGCTCCGGCCGCCGGGTGCTCTCGGAGGCCGGGCGGACGGTCATGCTGGTCACGAAAATCCCCTCGACGGGTGGTCCTGCGGTTCCGCTGTTTCTGTGGGTGCCCCTGCGCATTCCTGTGGGCGCCTCAGCACATTAGTCCGAATCACAGGAACGACCTCGTTGACCGGCGAACCATTCGCCCCCCGGTCCCGATACGTTCACCTGTTCGTCGTATTCGGTTCCTAAATTCCCCTGACATCCCCCCACGCACCGGTAATCGCGGTGAATGCAACCGCAAAATCGGCATTGCTTTGGCAAAAATTTGACAGGAGTGCCATGACGCGCGTCCAGGACAGACGGGCACGTACACGTGGTGGAGAGCTGGACGACTGCGTGCGCGCCTGTGCGGTGCACAGCGGCAAACTCGTCGGCAGCCTCGACCGCCGCCGCACCGAACTCGCCGAACAGCTGCGCAAGTTGCTCGTCGTGTGCAGCGCGACGCAGCCCGCCGCCCCCGCACCCGCTGCCGCAGGTGCCGGCGCCCTGCTCAAGCGGGCGGTCAAGGGCGCGGCGACGCCCGCCTCGGGCATCTCGAACGATCTGCTCGACGCGCTGCTGGCCGTCGCCAACAAGGCACTGGAGTGCGGCTACGACGACGAGCTGAACCTCGCCCTCGTCATCAGCGACACCGTCCTGGCCCAGCGCAAGAACTCCCGCGCCGGCTGGCGGCTGCGCGCCCGCCTTCTGGAGGTGCTGGGCGAGGACGGGGCCGTGGAGGCGTACGAGCGCTACCTCGCTCTCACCGACGACGACGGCTTCGGCGTCCGCCCCCGCATCGCCGGCCTGCGCGCGGCGAGCGAGACGGAGCGGGAACTGCTCGCCCTGCTGCGGCGTCAGTGTCCGCGCGCCACGGACTTCGCCCGCGGCCGCGCCACCGAGGTGTGGGCCGAAGGGCTGGCCGCGCACGCGCTGGGCGACTGGGCCCAGGCCGAGCCGCGGCTCGTGGGAGCGCTCCTTCGGCTGGCCGAGGAGGACGCCCCGGCCACCGACCGGCAGGAACTGCTCAGCCAGTACCTCGACCTGCGCACCGCCGTCCCGGGCGTCGACCTCGCCGCGCTCACCGAGGCCCTCGCGCTCTACGCCGAGCAGCGCCGCAGCCGGATGCGCGGACCGGTCGCCGATCCGACCATCGGCGGCGTGCAGTGGATCAGTCTCGGCGAGTTCCGCAACCGGGTCGCCGGCAAGTCCGTCTGCCTGATCGCCAACTCCGGGCGCATCGGCGGCAGTTCGATGGGCGCCGAAATCGACGCGTACGACCTGGTGGTGCGCTTCAACTCGTACAAGATCGACCCGAAGCACACCGGCACCCGCACCGACATCCACGCCACCATCCACAAGCACGGCTTCAACTGGGACAAGCAGGTCAGCACACGGCTCGTCTTCGGCGGCATCTCCGGCGACTGGAAGTGGTCGCTGCGCAACCGCCTGGTGCCCGGTGCGCAGACCTTCCTCGGCGACGAGTCGCTGCGCTGGCCCGTGCGCAACATCGGCAAGCTCGGCACCGACGTCTGGTCGGGGATTCCGACCACCGGCTTCAACATGCTGTGGCTGCTGGACTTCCTCGACGTCAGCCCGACCCTCGACCTGATCGGCTTCGACTTCTACGAGAGCGGCGCCTACCGCGTCCAGGAAGCGATGAAGCTGGCCATCACGTCCGTCCACGAGTACACCAGCGAGAAGGAATGGGTCATGCAGCGGGCCCAGCGCGTGACCGACATGAGGATATCCCTGCGATGACCACGACTTTCCCGCCCCGGACCGACGGCCGGGCCCCGGCGACGGCCGCGCACGACCTCACCGGCAAGCGCCGCATCGCCTTCGCGAGCTATGTCGACGAGAACTACCTGCCCGGCTTCCTCGCCCTGCTGCGCAGCCTCGCGCTGTCCAACCCGGGAGTGTGCGAGGACTTCGTCGTCCTGTACGACGACCTGCGCCCCGCCTCCATCGCCCGCATCCGCGCCCTGCACCCGCGCATCGTGCTGCGCCGCGTGAACGACGAGCACTACGACTCGTACAAGAAGGGCGACCAGGACAACTACCTTGTCCGCAAGGCGTACTTCATCCTCGACGTCTTCCGGATCCGCGAGTACGACACCGTCATCACGCTCGACACCGACATGGTCGTCCTCGGCGACCTGGGCGAGCTGCTGCAGCTGCGCGAGGGCCTGGCGGCCGTGCCGCAGTTCTTCTACGGGCAGCACAAGCTCAACTCGGGCCTGCTGGTCATCCAGCGCGAGTACCTGTCGGACGCGTTCTGCGCCAAGCTGGACGCCTGCGGACGCAGCGGTGACTACGAACTCGACAAGCACGACCAGGGCATCCTCAACGCCGTCCTGGACGGCGAGTTCGTCCGCCTCGACGCGCGCTACAACTTCGTCAAGCGGCGGCTCTCCGGCGATCTGCCGGTACCCGAGGACACGGCGATCCTGCACTTCACCGGCCGCCACAAGCCCTGGCAGGGCGGCGAGGCCGGCTACAGCCTGGCCGAGGAGCGCTGGCGTGAGTTCGAGCTCTCCGACGCCGACTTCCAGGCCGCGTACCTGGCCTCCCCCGGGGGGCTCCACCATGACCTGGCCGTCCACTTCGGTACCCCGCACGTGCGGCGCACCGGGGACGTCGAAGTCGCCCGCAAGGTCGCCGCCGCCCACATCGCCACCGGCGACTACCAGTCCGCCGTCGACATCCTCGGCAGCCTCCACATCCCGCTCGACGAGTCCTGGCCGCACGAGGTGCTCGGCCACGCCCTGATGAGTGTCTCCCGCTACGACGAGGCCAGAGCCCGGTTGCTGCTGGCCACCGCCGCCCCCAACCGGGCCGCCACCGCCTATGCCCGCCTCGCCCAGATCGCCTGGGTGCACGGCGACAACGCCGAAGCGCTGCGGTACGCCACGGCCGGTCTCACCGTCGACCCCACCCACCGCTCGAGCCGGCTGTGGGCGCAGCGCGCGTCCGCCGTACCCGCACAGGAGCAGGGCAGCGCCGAGGACCAACTCGCCCACGTCGCCTTCTACATGGACCGGCAGGGCAACGCGGGCGACAAGCTGCTGCCGGAGAGCGTCCGTCTCGCCTTCGGCCCCGACACCAGCTCCCGCCGCTGGCACTCCGTACACGCCCACCGCCTGTTCGACGAGGCCGCCCTGGAGCGCGTCAACGCCCGCCGTGGCCTGGTCATCGGCGGTGGCGGCCTGTTCATCCCGGACACCATGCCCAACGGCAACAGCGCCTGGCAGTGGAACGTCCCCGACGCGACTCTGAACCGCATCGACGTGCCCATCGCGGTCTACGCCGTCGGCTTCAACGCCTTCGACGGACAGTCCTACCGCGCCGAGCGTTTCCGCTCCTCCCTGCGCCAACTCGTCGAGCGCGCCTCCTTCTTCGGGCTGCGCAACCACGGCTCGATCGACAAGGTGCGCGCCATGCTCCCGGCACACCTGCACGACAAGGTGCGGTTCCAGCCGTGCCCCACCACAGTCATGCGGCACCTGGTGGCGGACTGGCAGGACCCGGTACAGCGCGCCGACACCATCCTGATCAATGCCGCCTACGACCGGGCCGGCCTGCGCTTCGGCCACGATTACGCCTACTTCCTGGCGCAGATGGCCCAGGCGGTCCGGGACCTCGGTGCGCTCGGCGAGGTGCGGTGCGTGGCGCACTCGCTCGACGACGAGAAGATCGCCTTCGACCTGCGCCGCGAGCACGGCATCTCCATGCCCGTCATCCCGATGTACGACTTCGACAACGACGGCATCCGCGACCTGTACGCCCGCGCCAAGCTGGTGATCGGCATGCGCGGCCACGCCGGAATGATCCCGTTCGGCGTGGGCACGCCCATCATCAGCCTCATCTCGCACCCGAAGATGGCGTACTTCCTGAACGACATCGAGCGGCCCGAGTGGGGCGTGTCCGTACACGACCGCCACCTCGCCGCCCGCCTCGTCGAGCGCGCCAAGGACCTGCTCGCCGACCACGACCGGACGGTCGCCGACGTGCACGGCCGGCAGCAGGAGCTGTGGAAGGTCACCGAGGCGAACGCGGCCGACCTGCGGATCATTCTGCGCGGCTAGGGCCGCGACATGGGTCCCCCACTCGTGCGCAGCGGCGAGTGGGGGAGCCCACGTCCGACAGCAACTCCCTTATGGGCGGGCCGACTTCCATGCCGAGTTGTCGTGGACCGTTCATCTCGTGATAACTGCAAGGGCTTCGCCTTCCTCCGTACGGTTGTTCGAGCACGGTGATCAAGCGCACCGTGCTTCCTGCTTTCCGGAGGTGCAACCCATGCGAAGACACCCGAGACGTCGTGCGTCCATGGCGATGGCGATCTGCGGCCTGTTCGCCGTACTGGCCACGCCGACCGCGAACGCCGCCCCGACCCCGGACCCGATCACCCGTCCCGCCCAGGCGAGAGCGCTGGCCGCCAAGCTCGGCGACGACCGCACCGGCGGCGTCTTCTACGACAAGGCCGGACAACTCGTCGTCGCCGTCACCGACGAGGCCACCGCGCGGGCCGTGCGTGCCGAAGGCGGCGTCGCCGAGGTCGTGAAGCACAGCACCGCCGTTCTGTCCTCCGCCCGCGCCGCCCTCGACCGGCGGATCGCCGAGGCCGACCCGATTCCCAACACGTCCTGGGGAGTCGACCCCAGCACCAACCAGGTGACCGTCGAGATCTTCGACGGCGTCTCCGCCGCCGACGAGAAGCGGCTCATGAACGTCGTCGCCGGCTATGGCGACGCGGTGCACGTCGAGAAGCTCCCCGGCACGATCAGGCCGAACGCCTACGAATCCGTCGGCGGCACCGGCATCTACTCGAAGGACGGCGGCTGGAACTGCACGCTCGGGTTCAACGCCCGCAACTCCTCCGGACAGAAGTACTTCGTCACCGCCGGGCACTGCGCCGACACCGATCGCGACCTGTGGTGGCACAGGCAGGAGGGCGGCATCTACCTCGGCAAGCGCATGTGGTACGACTACGGCGGCATGGACAAGGACTACGCCGTCATGGAGTACCGCGGCGAAAACCTTGCCGCCTACGGGTCCGTCAAGGCGTTCGGTACCTCCTACGAGATCACCGACTCCCGATACCCCGACGACGGTGAGTCGGTCAAGCGCTCCGGTGCCACGAGCAGCGACCTCGTCGGCGAGGTGCTCTCGCCGAGCGAGACCGTCACCTACACCGACGGCACGGTCCTGAAGAACATGATCAAGACTTCGCTCTGCGGACTCGACGGAGACAGCGGCGGCCCGGTGTGGACGGGGACCTACGCGCTCGGCATCCACTCCGGGAGCAACACCCCCGACGGCGCGACGTGCAACAGCACCGTGAGCCAGTACCGGTCCTACGCCCAGCCGGTGCACTGGGTGCTGGCCCACCACGGGCTGAGCGCGTTCTGAACCGAGCGCAGGCCACCGCGGACCGGAGCACCCGCGGTGGCCTGCGCTCGGCGGTGTGTCAGCCGCGTACGGCCTTCCGCACCAGGCGGCCGAGACGCGAACCGCCGGGAGTCGCCCGGTCCGCCTCGAACGCCTTCCGCAACTGCTCGAAATGGTCGCCCCGGGTCCGGCTCAGGTACGCGTCGCCGGTCAGCGGCTTGGCGATCGACCAGGCCCGCCGGTGCTCGCCGCTGTAGTGGGCGACGTAGGCCTTGGCCAGTTCCAGCACGGACTTGAAGGGGATGCCGCCGGTGTGGTCGCGGTCGAGGCGCTCCTGGACCGCCGAGATGAGCGCCAGCTTCTCCTCCAGGGAGAAGGCGTCCTCGGAGATGGCCTTCAGCACGTCCTCCGGGATCGGCCGCGTCACCTCGAAGGCGAGCGTGGAGCGGATCGGTGGCCCGGCGATCTCGATGTACGGCAGCAGGGCGCCCGTGCTGTAGTGCAGCCAGGGCAGCCGGGGCCCCGCGAAGTCCTGGTGCAGGACGACCGAGCCGGGCCGCAGCCGGGTCAGGAAGCGCTCGGACACACAGCGGAAGACCCGGGCCGTCTTGGCGATGTCGATGTGCAGGAACTCGATGGGGGACGTGTCGTCCGGGTCGGAGGTCTGCCAGATGTCCCCGGCGTGGATCTCCAGGAACGGCAGGAACGGCTCCAGCCGCCCGCGGAAGTCCTCCAGGAAGGAGTTCTCGCCCTCGGGCCTGGCGCCGGCCGTGAAGAACTTCTCCGTGGCGAAGGTCCCCTTGCCGACGCGGAAGAAATCGTACGCGTGCAGCCGGCCCGTCCTCTCGTCGAACACCGGGCTCTCGCGCAGCCCCAGGGCGAGGGAGTAGGTGGATCCGCCCCCGCCGGAGCCGAGTTCGACGATGCGGTCCCGGCCGGAGAGGTGGTGACGTCCCACCAGGTACAGGAACCGCAACTCCCAGTCGCTCACCTGGGTGTAGGGCAGATTGTCCGGCAGTTCCGCGGTGTCGAACAGGGAGTAGAGCCGGCCGAGCTTCGTCATGATGGCCCCATGGGTTCGGGTGGGCGGTGGCCGTGATCCTAGGGGCACCGCCCCACACCTCGCCGTGGAATCAAGGCAGTAGTTCGATAGTTCGCCTCTGTTTCCTCAGTTGTTCTGCCGTGTTCACCGTCGCTTGACTCAACGACGCACGGACTTCGTCAGAGCCCGCGCCCGCCGCACCACCCGGCGTGCCGTGGCGTTGCGGGGCAGGAAGGACAGCCGCTCCGGGATACCGCCGGGCAGCCCGAGCGAGGTCAGCCGCTTGCGCTTGAAGTAGCGCTGGGTGCGCGGACCGAAGTGCTGCGACAGATAGCGTTCTGCGGCCGGGCGCAGGCCGGGGTGCATCTGCGGCTGCATGGTGAAGCCGACGGCGGTGACGAGACCGTTCAGCGTGTCGGCGGGGACGGCGTCGTCACCCTTCTTGCCCTCCAGGTCCGGCAGCAGCGCGTCGACCAGGACGGCGGGGATCCGGTTGCTGTTCTGGTGGGGCGTCAGGCGATCGAGGAGCGCCTCGGTGCCGATGCGGGCGACCGGCAGGTCGTAGAACGCGGACGCCGTGAACAGCGCGGTCGAGAAGCAGCCGACGACCAGCGCGGGCGGCGCCTTCTCGAACAGCACCTCGGCGAGGACGGGCGTGTCCAGGACGGTGAGGTCCACGCCGAGTTTCTCGGCCTCGGTCTCCAGAGCCCGGCTGAAGCGGGCCGGCGCGGTCGGGTGCGGCTTGAAGACGATCGTGCGGTGCCCGCGCTCGACGGCCCCGCGCATCATCCGCACATGCAGGTCCTCCTCCTCGGCGGCGGAGAGGATGTTCAGCGCGGACAGGTACTGGCCGAGCAGCAGCGCCGCGTCGGCGGGCAGGGCGGGCAGATCCGGCACGGCGTCCGTGAGGCCGCTCATCACCTTCCGGAACGCCGGCGTCGGCACGACGTGCGCGGGCACGTCGAACTCGGTCAGCAGCATCGGGGTCAGCCCCGGCACCAGGTCCAGGTGCAGCAGCCGCCGCACGCGCGTGCCGACCAGCGGGTCCAGCTTGTTGCGCGTGGGGCCGTAGCTCATCAGCCCGTCGGCGTAGACGTGGAGCGGGGCGCCGGTGAACAACTGGGCCACGGTGAGGGCGGGGGTGACCTGGATGGACTCCAGGACCAGCTCCACGGCGTCGTCGCCCAGGCCCCACAGCAGCCGCAGATAGCGCTCCAAGAGCGGAATGTCGTCGGAGCGCGGCGACCAGGCACCCGGGTGGAAGGGGTGGATGGCCTCGTTCCACGACAGGACGCCGTCGAAGTGGTCGCGCAGGGGCGCGAAGCCCTGCATCTCGTCGACGGCCGGAGTGGTCTCCGGGGTCGCCGAGTTGTTGAAGACCAGCAGCAGACGGCGGTCCGCCTCGGCGAAGCAGTCGGACTCGATCGCGGCCGCCAGGGTGGCGGCGCCGTACAGCGTCGAGACGCAGAAGATCTGGGTCGTCCGGGACATCAGGCGGCCGCCTTCGCCGTGGTGATCCGGCGCCGCAGCCGGCGCAGCTTCGAGGAACGGTGCATGTCCATGGTCTCCAGTACGTCACTGAGCGCGTCCTGCGGCATGCGCTTCATCGCCTCCGCGCTCATCGCTCGCAGCTGCTTGGCCACGGACGGCTCCCACTTGGACTCGTCGGCGAGGTGGTGAGCGATGATCGCGCAGTAGGTGCGCACTGCCTTGGGCAGCAGCCGGTCGGCGTCTCGGTCCGCCGCCGTCTCCTCGATGACCTGGTCGAAGGCGCGGATGAAGTCGAGCTGGCGCGCGTCGCCGATCTGCGTGAGGGAGGAGGCGACGCCGCGGCGGTAGAACACACCCATCAGGCTCACCACGGCGAACGACTCCGCCTCGCGGTGCAGCTTCCAGATCCACGGCCGGTCCTCGGCCGTCCGCAGTCCATGGGTGAAGTGCAGCAGACCACGGTCGAGGAGCCGGCGGTGATACGCGCCCGCCCAGGCGTAGGCGTAGTCCACCGAGGTCGTCCGGTCGGCGGGCAGGATCGCGTCCCGCGGGTTCAGCACCTCGCCCCGCAGGCCGACCGGAGCCCGGTGCACGGACCGGGCGCGGGCCGTGGCCTGCACATGGTCCGTGCGGACGAAGTCGCAGCCCAACCCCTCAAGGGCGCTCACCAGTTCGGCCAGATAGCCCGGAGCGAGCCAGTCGTCGCCGTCCAGGAAGGTCAGGTACTCGCCCCGCGCCGCGTCCAGGCCGGTGTTCCGCGCGGTGGCGAGCCCGCCGTTCTTCTCATGGCGGATGTACTGCACCTGGGCGATGGCCGACAGCCCCTCGGCCGCCCGTTCGAGAATTACCGGCGTCTCATCCTTTGAATGGTCATCTACCAGTACGAATTCGAAGTCGCTCCGAGCGTTTCTGTGAAGGCTTCTGAGGGTGTCCGGGGCGTATTGCTGCACGTTGTAGAACGGCACGATGACGGAAAGCTTTGGCACCTGCGAAAGGCTAGAAGGTCGCACGGCTCGGGAACTTTCCGGTGAAGGTACGGAGGGTGAACTCATGGTGTCGGAACGGTGCATCCCTTGTGCTTCCATAGAATCGGCGGGCCAGTTCGGCTCTCGGTGGGGTGTTGTTAACTTTTCGTTGAGTCGTGGTTGGGTCGAACCTTGAAATTACTTCCTAGCGTCTTCGACGTGCCAGCAAGTACTACGAAGCCCTTGCGAATCGCCGTCCTCGCGGACTCGGACACCCGCTGGAAATGGGGTGCGCTGACCGCGGACCGCATCGCGCCGAGCCCGTCCATGGAAGCCGGACGGCGCGGCGAGGCGCAAGTGAGCCCCGCCCTCGACGGATTCCTGCTGCGCGGCCGTGCCACACCCACGGCTCGCCAGCTGGCAGAGGTGGGCGTGCGCGCCGATTCCCTGAAGGAGGTCACCGCCGTCGAGTTCCTGCGCACCATGGCGGAGGAGCAGTACGACGTCCTGGTGCTCGCCCTCGTCGGCGGCGGCGTGCAGGCCATGCTGCACGGCCTGAAGCGGGTGTGGGAGGGCCGCTCCGACCGGCCCGTCGTCGTCACCGGCTACGTCGGCGTCGTCTACGAGAAGCTCGCCGACGGCCTGCTGCTGCGGCACGGCGCGGACCTCGTCCTCGCCAACTCCCGCCAGGACGCCTACCGCTTCCGCGCGGTGTACGACGGCGTGGGCGCCGACGCCTCCTCGGTGACCGAGGTCGCCCTGCCGTTCCTCGGCGGGGAGCCCTACACCGGCGGGCACGACCCGTACACGGTCGTCTTCGCGGCCCAGCCCTCCGTGCCGGACAACCGCAAGGACCGTACGTACCTGCTGAACCGGCTGATCCAGCACGCCCGCAAGCACCCCGAGCGCGAGGTGCTGCTGAAGCTGCGCTCCAAGCCGGGCGAGCACACCACCCACATCGAGGAACTGCCGTACCAGAAGCTGGTCCAGCGGCTCGAACCGCCGGCCAACTTCAAACTGGTGTACGGCAACATGGGCGAGGTCCTCGACCGCACCGACCTGATGGTCACCATCAGCTCCACGGCCGCGCTGGAGTCGCTGCACCGCCGTATCCCCACCGTCGTCCTCACCGACCTCGGCGTGCGCGAGGTGCTCGGAAATCACCACTTCGTGGGATCCGGCTGCCTCGCCTCCTGGGACCAGCTGGACGAGGGACACCGGCCGGTGCCCGACGAGGAGTGGGTGTCGCGGCAGGGCGTGTGCGCCGACGGCACCTACGCCACCGCCTTCGACCCGGCCCGCGAGCGCATCGCCAAGCTGCTCGGGCGGCCCGGCGGACTGCCCGCCCTCACGCCGTACTACACGCCGGCCACCGCGCCCGGCTATCTGCCCGGCATCCTCGCCCGCCACCACCTCGGCCCGGACGGCAGCCCGCTGCCCGGCGCCCCCGCCCACGACCGGGAGCCCGGCCCCGTCCGCCAGATAGTGCGCCGGGCCGCACGCGGCGCCTACCGGCACGGCGTGCAGCGCGTGGCGCCCGTCATCCGGCGGATGGGGGAGCTGTGAGCGATCCGACCGGGGCGCCGGGACGCGCCCCGAAGCCTTTGCAAAGAGCCCAAGGAGTGGAGCCCATGTCCAACCCGGAAGCAGGTCACGGCACTTCGGTGCCCCGCGTGCTCGCCGTCATCCCCGCGCGCGGCGGCTCCAAGGGCGTGCCCGCGAAGAACCTGATGCCCGTCGGCGGCGTGCCGCTGGTGGCGCGTGCGGTGCGCGAGTGCCGGGCCTCGCGGCTCGTGACGGACGTCGTCGTCTCCACCGACGACCAGGGCATCGCCGCCGCCGCCCGGCAGGCCGGCGCCGAGGTGGTGCTGCGCCCCGCCGCCATCGCCGGCGACACCGCCACCTCCGAGGCCGCCGTCCTGCACGCCATGGACGCGCACGAGACGCTGCACGGCTCCCCCGTGGACGTAGTGCTCCTCGTGCAGTGCACCAGCCCGTTCATCGTCCGTGAGGACATCGACGCCGTGGTCAAGGCCATCGTCGCCAACGGCGCCGACACCTCCCTGACCGTCGCGCCCTTCCACGGCTTCGTGTGGCGCCACGGCGACGACGAGCCCGCGGAGACCGAACGCGCGGCCGCCGGCGGCGGCTTCGGCGTCAACCACGACAAGTCCTTCCGCCCCCGCCGCCAGGACCGCCCCCAGGACTTCCTGGAGACCGGCGCCGCCTACGCGATGAACGCCGGCGGCTTCCGCGAGCACAAGCACCGCTTCTTCGGCCGCACCGAACTCGTGCGCACCGACCCCGCCCGGGTGCTGGAGATCGACGATCCGCACGACCTGGCCCGCGCCCGCGCGCTGGCGCCGCTGTTCGACGCGGACCGTCCCGGCGCCCTCCCGACCACGGACGACATCGACGCGGTCGTACTGGACTTCGACGGCACCCAGACGGACGACAGGGTGCTGATCGACGCCGATGGAAAGGAGTTCGTCTCCGTGCACCGCGGAGACGGCCTCGGCATCGCCGCCCTGCGCAAGAGCGGCCTGAAGATGCTGATCCTGTCCACGGAGCAGAACCCGGTCGTCGCCGCCCGCGCACGGAAGCTGCAGATTCCCGTGCTGCACGGCATCGACCGGAAGGACCTCGCCCTCAAGCAGTGGTGCGAGGAGCAGGGCATCGCGCCTGAGCGCGTGCTCTACGTCGGCAACGACGTCAACGACCTCCCGTGCTTCGCCCTCGTGGGCTGGCCCGTGGCGGTCGCGAGCGCCCACGACGTCGTGCGCGGCGCCGCACGCGCGGTCACGGCCACACCCGGCGGTGACGGCGCCATCCGAGAGATCGCCAGCTGGATCCTCGGCCCCTCTCTCGATTCCCTCACCAAGTAAGGACATCTTCTGCCATGAGCACCTACTCCCGTCTGCGCAACTTCGGCTCGCGTGAGGTCGGCCCGGGCAAGCCCGTCTACATCTGCGGCGAGATCGGCATCAACCACAACGGTGAGCTGGAGAACGCCTTCAAGCTCATCGACGTGGCCGCCGAGGCCGGCTGCGACGCCGTCAAGTTCCAGAAGCGCACCCCGGAGATCTGCACCCCGCGCGACCAGTGGGACATCGAGCGCGACACCCCCTGGGGCCGGATGACCTACATCGACTACCGCCACCGGGTGGAGTTCGGCGAGGACGAGTACCGCCAGATCGACGAGTACTGCAAGAGCAAGAACATCGCCTGGTTCGCCTCGCCGTGGGACACCGAGGCCGTCGCCTTCCTGGAGAAGTTCGACGTCCCCGCCCACAAGGTCGCCTCCGCGTCCCTCACCGACGACGAGCTGCTGCGCGCCCTGCGCGCCACCGGTCGCGCGGTCATCCTCTCCACCGGCATGTCGACGCCGAAGCAGATCCGCCACGCGGTCGAGGTCCTCGGCTCGGACAACATCCTCATGTGCCACGCCACCTCCACCTACCCGGCGAAGGCCGAGGAGCTGAACCTCCGCGCCATCAACACGCTGGAGAAGGAGTTCCCGAACGTCCCGATCGGCTACTCCGGCCACGAGACGGGTCTGCAGACCACCCTCGCCGCGGTCGCGCTCGGGGCGACCTTCGTCGAGCGTCACATCACCCTGGACCGCGCCATGTGGGGTTCGGACCAGGCCGCCTCGGTCGAGCCGCAGGGCCTGACCCGCCTCGTCCGCGACATCCGCACCATCGAGGAGTCCCTCGGCGACGGCGTCAAGAAGGTCTACGACTCCGAGCTCGGCCCGATGAAGAAGCTGCGCCGCGTCGCCGGTGTGGTCGCCGAGGCCGAGATCGCCGCCGCCGCGGGCGAGCCGGTTCAGGTCTGACGCGAACGCGCCGAAGCCCGGTAGTGCACCGAGTCCGAGTGCCCCGAAGGGCGCTCGGACTCGGCGCCCCACAGTGCTCCGTCCACACGACTGAATACGAGCGCCGCATGAGCGCCTTACGACGGGTAGGTCGTACGTCGATGAGCCCCCGCGCCGGGAACACCGGCCCCCACACTCTCGCCTTCGTCGAGAGCCCGGTCCAGCTCCTCAACGTGCTGGAGTGGGCGCACGCCCGCGAGCACGCCCTCGGCGCGGGACTCACCCTCGTCGTCCTGTCCCCGATCGACCCCATGACCCGCGGCCAGCTGCGCAGGATGGCCGAGCTGGCGCGCGAGGACGGGCACGAGGTGCGCTGGGAGGAGGCACGGGGCGGCGCGGCAGCGCCCTTCCACACCATCGGCGGCCTCACGGGCCTGCTCCGCAGGGCCGGCCGGGTGGTTCTCGGCGACCCGTTCTCCCGCTACGTACAGCTCCTGCTGACGATCACCAAGGCCCGCGACCTCGTCGTCGTCGACGACGGCACCGCGACCATGGAGTTCGTCACCCAGCTCGCCCGCGGTGAGCGGCTGGTGCGCTGGCACCGCAAGGGCGGCCGGCCCGGCCCCCGCGACCTGGTCTTCGCGCCCGTCTCCGCCGCCGCCCGCAAGCGCCTCACGCCGAGCGAGCGCCGCCACGTCGAGATCTTCTCCTCGATGCCGATGGACACGACGCCCGAGGGCGTGACGGTCACCGCCAACACCTTCGCCTGGACCCGCGACCGCTTCGGGCCGCCCCGCATCACCAAGGGCTCGGACATGGTCGGCACGTCCCTGGTGGAGACCGGCGTGGTCGACGGCGACCGCTATCTGGAGGCGGTCCGCTCCCTGGCCAAGACACACGGCGCCACCCGCTACTTCGCCCACCGCCGCGAGAGCGCGGAGAAGCTGCACCGGCTGGCGGTGGAGACCGGCCTGGAGATCGTGCGCCCGGACCTCCCGCTGGAGCTGATCGCCCGACGCGGGCCCATAGGCCGCACGATCCTGAGCTTCCCGTCGACCGTGGTGCACACCCTGCCGCTGGCCCTGTCCGGCACGGACGTCCGCGTCGCCGTCTGCGACATCGATCCCGCGTGGCTGACGGAGAACGCCTCGCCGCGGGCGCAGGGGTTCTTGTCGGGGGTTACGGGGACGGCGCGGGATGTGCACCGGCTGTCGGCGGTCAGGGCCGTGTGATCACTGCGCTGAAGGTGTCTTCAGGGATTCGATGAAGGGGGTGAATGCCTCGGCCGGGACCGTGAGGGTCCCGTGGGCCGGGGCCTTGGAGTCGCGGATGGCTATGTGGGTGCGGCGGTCTGAGATTTCCAGGCAGGCGTTGCCGTCCCCACTGCCGGAGTAAGACGACTTCCGCCAGTTGCCGAAGGTGTCCATGGGGGTGCCTCACAGCTCTTTGGCCAGCATGTGGATGAAGTCACGTGACCGTTCGGGTTCGAGCGTTGCCGCCTCCACTCTACGGAAGAGTGTTCGGAAAACGCCGAGCTGGGGCTGAGAGTCGATGAAGACCGTGCCGTGAGGACCGTCGCGCACCACGGTGTCCAGCCTTGGCGTGGGGCCGCCGGCGTACACCATGGCGGCTGTGACGTCGGCGAAGTCATCCAGTTCGAAGGGGATGACACGGACTGTGACGTGGTCCGCTTCGGAAAGTTCCAGGATGCGGGTGAGCTGAGTCCGTGACGCGGCTCGGCCGCCGACCCTGATGCGCAACGCCGCCTCGTGGATCAACGCTTCATACGGGATCGGCTGCCCGCCCTCGATGATGACGCGCCGTTGCATTCGATGGCGGACGCGCAACTCAAGCTCGTCCTCGGGCAGCTGGGGAACCCGGCGCGAGAAGAGGGCTCTTGCGTAGTCGTCGGTCTGGAAGAGACCTGGGACATGCAGAAAGTCCACATCCAGTCGGTACGTGGCATGGTGCTCCAGCTCGGACAGGTCCAGGAACGAGGTGGGCAGATGGTCCCGGTACTCCTCCCACCAGCCGCGTGTCCGGTCGGTCGCCATCGCCGCCAGGGCCGCCACGAACTCCGCGTCCGTGCAGGCGTAATGCGCCGCAAGTCGGCGCAGTCGTTGTTCGCTCACGCCTGACGTGCCGGACTCGATCTGGCTGATCTGGACGGAGTTCACGCCGAGCAGCGCTGCTGCCTCACGGGCACTGAGCCCTGCAGCTTCGCGGAGCCTGCGCAATTCGACCGCCAGTCGCATCTGTCGCGCTGTCGGCTCGCGCTTGGTCCCCATCGACTGCTCCTTGGTTCAACGCGCTGGTGAGCGCGACTCGTTCGGGGGTCAGGTTACGCGATCGGCTTGCCGTTTCTTAAATCTAAGGTCTACCGTCGGTGACGCGACGCACACTCTGTGGAACGCCGGAATCCCGGAAGCGCACCACTCCGTCCTGCCATGACGGCTGCGGCACTGCCACCGCCCGCCGACCGCAACCCCACCCCACCGAACCGGAGCCGACGCATGCCCGAAACCGTTCCCGAGTCCGAGCCCTGGGAGTACTCCCTCCACATCCCGAACGATCTGCGCGCCGTCACGGTGAGCCGCCGCACGCTCCGCCTGATCCTCACCCTGCACGGCCTGATCAACCTCGTCGACGTCGCCGAGCTGCTCGCGACGGAGCTGGTCTCCAACGCCGTACGCCACACCAAAGGCCCCGCCGCTCTCCGGGTGCGCTGGGCGGCGGGCGTGTTGCGGATCGGGGCCTGGGACGCCGATCCCGAACCGCCCGAACCGCCGGGGGCGGCGTTGGACCGGCCGGCCGAACTGGAGGACGGGCGCGGACTGGCGTTGGTCCGGGCCTGCGCCGACCTGTGGGGGTGGCAGCCGCTGTCCCGGCACGGCAACCCGGGCAAGTACGTGTGGTGCGAACTGGCGGGATAGGTCACGGCCGCCTGCGGGCCAGGACGAACCCGCGGGGGCGCTTCTCCTCGCCCACCGGTTCACGCAGCACGCGGGCCGTCACGTCAAGGTCCGCCGTGGCGAGGTGGGTGGCGTAGGTGTCCGGGGTGCGCCAGTGGTAGTCGAGCGAGATCTCGTGGCCGAAGCGTTCCGCGAGGTGGAGGTGCTCCTCGTCGCCGTCGGGGCTGCCGGACTGGAATCCGAGGAGCACGTGGCCGCCGGGGACCAGGACGCGGTGGAACTCGGCGAACGTGGCCGCGAGATGCCCGGTCGGGATGTGGATGATCGAGTACAGCGCGACGATCCCGCCCAGCGTCTCGTCGGGGAGGTCCAGAGTGGTCATCGAACCCACGTGGAACCGCAGGCCGGGATGGGTACGGCGGGCCAGATCCACCATCCGGGGCGAGAGATCGACGCCGAAGACCGGCACGCCGAGGGCGTGCAGGCGGGCGGTGATGTGGCCCGGTCCGCTGCCGAGGTCGGCGACCGGCGCCGGGGCCCGGTCGCGGGCGAGCTCTGCGAAGGCGGTGATCAGGGAGTGGTCCAGCGGAGCACTGCCGGCCGGCCGGTCGGGGAAGGCCTCCGCGTAGGAGCGGGCGATGGCGTCGTAGGAGGCTCTGGTGGAGTCCAGGAAGTCGGCGTACTGCGGGATCGAGAGGTTCCGGGTGTTCTCGGCGGTCACGGGGCGCACCCTAGTGCGGCGGGTGACCGGGTGACGGCGAGTTCACCAGGGTGGTGCCGGGAGTTCCCGGTCGGGATCCGGCTGCGCCCCGACGTGGTCGTGACGGGCCTTTGGGCGGAAAGCCGGCCTGCGACCGGGTCCGCACGGTCGTACGCCCGTGGTGACGTTCACCCCGGCGCTGCGGTCCCGACAGGTGAACACAACCGACGGTTCTGTCCGCGGCGTGGTATCCGTGGAGTGTGGAGGGTAGACATCGTCACTCTCCGTCGATTTCATGATCGACTCGACGGAAAGCCGGGCGAGTTTACCCACCCAAACCGATACCTATGCGTCGGGCGGCCAGATTTTCTTCCCCAAACGGGTTGAAGTTTTGTTGATCGAGGGTCAGTTGGCCACCTCGGCGTCCTACCCTTCAGAGGGTGAACCAACTGATGTCCCCAGAGTCCGAGGCCGATCAACCAGGGGAAGCGTTCCTCCCCGGCGCCCTGCCGGAGGCGCTCCGTGCCGAACTCATCGAGTTCCGGCGCGACTTGCACATGCACCCCGAGCTCGGCAACCAGGAGTTCCGTACGACCGCGGCGATCAAGGCCCGCCTGGAGAAGGCAGGCCTGAAGCCCCGCGTACTCGCCATCGGTACCGGGCTCATCTGCGACATCGGGGAGTGGGACGGAGGGCGCCCCATGCTCGCCCTGCGGGCCGACATCGACGCCCTGCCCATCCCGGACACGAAGAGTGAGTGCCCGTACCGCTCGACGGTGCCGGACCGGGCGCACGCCTGCGGTCACGACGTCCACACGGCCGTGGTCCTGGGTGCCGGGCTGGTCCTGGCCGACCTGCTCAGGCGCGGAGAGCTGCCCCGGCCCGTCCGGCTGATCTTCCAGCCCGCCGAGGAGGTGCTCCCCGGCGGCGGTGCCGACGTCGTCGAGTGCGGGGTGCTGGAAGGGGTGGGGCGGATCCTCGCCGTGCACTGCGATCCCAAGGTGGACGCCGGGAAGATCGGCCTGCGGCAGGGTGCGATCACCTCGGCCTGCGACCGGCTGGAAATCTCGCTCGACGGTCCCGGCGGGCACACCGCCCGCCCCCATCTGACGACCGACCTCGTCACCGCCGCCGCCCGGGTCGTCACCGACGTGCCCGCGCTGGTCGCCCGCCGCACCGACGCCCGCAGCGGCCTCGCGGTGACCTGGGGGCGCATCGACTCCGGCCACGCGCCCAACGTCATCCCGCAGCACGCCGAGCTCTCCGGGACCGTGCGCTGCCTGGACCTCGACACCTGGCGGCAGGCGCCGGACCTCGTGGTCGCCGCGATCGACGAGGTCGCCAATCTGCACCGCGCCAAGTCGGAGATCAACTACATCCGCGGTGTCCCGCCCGTGGTCAACGACCCGGCCGCGACCGAACTGCTGCACGAGGCCATGACGGCCCGCCGGGGCGCCGACTCCGTCGAGGGCACCGAGCAGAGCCTGGGCGGCGAGGACTTCTCCTGGTACCTGGAGCACGTCCCCGGCGCCATGGCCCGCCTCGGCGTCCGTGTGCCGGGCGACCGGGTCGGGCGTGACCTGCACCAGGGCGACTTCGACGTCGACGAGTCGGCCATCACGGCCGGGGTGGAGCTCTTCACCGCGGCGGCGCTCCTCGACGCCGTCGGCTAGCCGGAGCGGCCCGGACCCGACAGGCCCCCAGGGGTGCGGCAGCCGCCGGCCACCGGCCCGGCACGGCGTCGCATCCCGGAGCGGCTCCGGTTGCGGGCGGCGCGCACCGGGGGGAGTCTGGCCGCATGGCCGGCGGCCCTGTGTGTCATCGGAGCGGAGACACCTCCGGTGCGTTCGCCCCATGCGTGCCTTTCGATCCGGTGGTTCACAAGGCCGTAACCGGCCATCGGCACGAATGGATAACGGCAGGACGAAACCCCGTTCCCAGGAGTGTCTACGCGCGTTAATGTGCGCCGAACTCAGCACCCACTGCGGGGCTTGGAGAATGGGGACTTCACGATGCGTCGGACATCCAAACTGACCCGTGTCGCGGTGGGGGTCGCGTCGATCGCGCTCGCCGCCACGGCGTGCGGTGGCACCAGCAGCGACAGTGACAGCGGCAGCGACGGCAGCGGCGACACCAAGGGTCTCGCCATCGCGTACGACATCGGCGGCAAGGGCGACCAGTCCTTCAACGACGCCGCCTACGCCGGCCTCCAGAAGGCCGCGAAGGAGTTCGGCTACAAGACGGCCGACATCGAGCCCACCGAGGGCGAGACGGACGCCGACAAGGAGCAGCGGCTGTCCTCCCTCGCCAAGCAGGGCTACAACCCGGTGATCGGCGTCGGCTTCGCTTACGGCCCCGCGATGGAGGCCGTGGCGAAGAAGTACCCGGACACCACCTTCGGCATCGTCGACTCGGTCGTCGAGGGCGAGAACGTCGCCTCCCTCGTCTTCGCCGAGCAGGAGGCCTCCTACCTCGCCGGTGTCGCGGCCGCCAAGGCCACCAAGAGCAACATCGTCGGCTTCGTCGGTGGCGTGGACGTGCCGCTGATCCATAAGTTCGAGGCCGGCTACAAGCAGGGCGTCCAGGACACCAACCCCAAGGTCAAGGTCCTGTCGCAGTACCTGACGCAGACCGCGGAGGAGGGCGGCTTCTCCAGCCCCGACAAGGGCAAGGCCGCCGCCGAGGGTCAGATCGAGAAGGGCTCCGACGTCGAGTACGCCGCCGCCGGTCTGTCCGGCCAGGGCGTGATCGAGGCCGCCTCGAAGGCCAAGGTCTGGGCGATCGGTGTCGACTCCGACCAGTACGAGCAGGCGGCGCTCGCCAACTACAAGAACTCCATCCTGACCTCCGCCCTCAAGGACGTCGGCGGTGCGGTCTACACGCTGGCCAAGTCCGTCGAGGACGACAAGCCGCTGACCGGCGTCCAGACCTTCGACCTGAAGGTCAACGGTGTGGGCCTGTCCGAGTCGAACCCGGAGTTCGCTCAGATCGCCGGCCTGTCCGACGCCGTGGCGAAGGCCAAGGCAGGCATCATCGACGGTTCCATCAAGGTCAAGACCGAGTAGTCGCGGTCACGGCACCACAGGGCGGGCGGACATCCGAGGGATGCCCGCCCGCTCGGCTTTTCCCAGGTCGGCGTGGATCACCCGCCGCCCTTCGCCCTTTGCTGTCGGCAACCCCTGGGTCAAGGCCGCGAGTGGAGTTGGCCACGGGGGGATAACAAGGTGTACAGAAGGGGTTTCCTGGGAGGTCTACGCGCGTTACTCTGCGGCGAAAGCCAGCGCCGTAGCTGTGAAGCTGTCCCGAGCTGTACCGTCCGGCGCTGGGCGACCCCGGGGAAGTGCAAGCACTTCTCCGGCCCCGCCAGTACCGACAGGAGTCACCACACATGCGCCGGATTTCCCGGATCACGGTCGCAGGCGCAGCGACCGCCTCTCTGGCCCTCGCGCTCTCCGCCTGCGGCGGCACTTCGACCGAGGCCTCCTCCTCGGACTCGAAGGGCGGCGACAAGGGTCTCGCCATCGCGTACGACGTCGGCGGCAAGGGCGACCAGTCCTTCAACGACGCCGCGTTCGCGGGCCTGGAGCAGGCGAAGAAGGAGTTCGGCTACAAGACGGCCGACGTCGAGCCCACCGACGGCGAGACGGACGCCGACAAGGAGCAGCGACTGGTGTCGCTGGCCAAGCAGGGCTACAACCCGGTCATCGGTGTCGGCTACGCGTACGCCGCCGCCGTCAAGGGTGCCGCGGAGAAGTTCCCGGACACCACCTTCGGCATCGTGGACGACTCCACCGTCGAGTCGAAGAACGTCGCCGACCTGGTCTTCTCCGAGGAGCAGGCCTCGTACCTGGCCGGCGTCGCCGCCGCCAAGAGCACCAAGACGAACACGGTCGGCTTCGTGGGCGGCGTGGACATCCCGCTGATCCACAAGTTCCAGGCCGGCTTCGAGCAGGGCGTCAAGGACACCAACCCGCAGGCCAAGGTCCTGACCCAGTACCTCACGCAGACCGCGGAGGAGGGTGGCTTCTCCAGCCCCGACAAGGGCAAGTCCGCCGCCGAGGGCCAGATCGAGAAGAAGGCCGACGTCGTCTACGCCGCCGCCGGTCTGTCCGGCCAGGGCGTCATCGAGGCCGCCGCCGCCAACAAGGTGTGGGCCATCGGCGTCGACTCCGACCAGTACACGCAGGAAGCCCTTGCCAAGTACAAGGACTCCATTCTGACCTCGGCGATGAAGGACGTCGCCAAGGCGGTCTACAACCTGGCGAAGTCGGTCGAGGACGGCAAGCCCGAGACCGGTATCGTTCGTGGCGATCTGCAGTCCGGCGAGGTGAGCCTGTCGAACTCCAACCCGAAGTTCGCGGACGACACCAAGGTCCAGGAAGCCATCAAGACGGCCAAGGAGAAGATCATCAGCGGCGAGATCAAGGTCAAGACCAGCTGATTGCAGTAACACCCTGAGCAGCGGTAACCCCGGGGTTACGTCCGCTCGACGGGGTACGGGGAAGCTCTTCTGGGAACTTTCCCCGTACCCCGTTGTTCGCGGTGCGTCGACCCCTTTCAGGCCATAGGGGCGCTACGCGCGTAGACGACCCCCGTCTCCAGGAGAGTGCGCCATCAACGCGTCCAGCAGCCCTCCGGCCGGCGCGGCGGTCAACGAATCGGTGACCGCCGTCGAACTCGCCGGGATCACCAAGCGTTTCCCGGGCGTCGTGGCCAACCACGACATCCACCTCACCGTCCGCAAGGGCACCGTCCACGCCCTCGTCGGCGAGAACGGCGCCGGCAAGTCGACGCTGATGAAGATCCTCTACGGCATGCAGAAGCCGGACGAGGGCACCATCGCGATCGACGGCCGGCAGGTCACCTTCTCGTCGCCGGCCGACGCCATCGCCCGCGGCATCGGCATGGTCCACCAGCACTTCATGCTCGCGGACAACCTCACCGTCCTCGAGAACGTCGTCCTCGGCAGCGAGAAGCTGTACGGCATCGGCGCCAGGGCCCGCCGCAAGATCAAGGAGATCTCCGAGCGCTACGGCCTCGGCGTGCAGCCCGACCGCCTGGTCGAGGAGCTCGGCGTCGCCGCCCGCCAGCGCGTGGAGATCCTCAAGGTCCTCTACCGCGGCGCCACCACGCTGATCCTCGACGAGCCGACGGCCGTCCTGGTGCCGCAGGAGGTCGACGCGCTCTTCGACAACCTGCGCGAGCTCAAGGCCGAGGGCCTGTCCGTCATCTTCATCTCCCACAAGCTGGGCGAGGTGCTCTCCGTCGCCGACGAGATCACCGTCATCCGCCGCGGCACCACGGTCGGCACGGCCGTCCCCGCCGAGACGACGCCGCGTCAGCTCGCCGAGATGATGGTCGGCAGCGAGCTGCCGACACCGGAGACCGCCGAGTCCACGGTCACCGACCGGCCGGTCATCACCGTCGACAAGCTGCGCCTGGAGGCAGCCGGCGGCAAGGCCCTGCTGGACGACATCACCTTCACCATCCACGCGGGCGAGGTCCTGGGCATCGCCGGCGTCGAGGGCAACGGCCAGACCGAACTGGTCGACGCCCTCATCGGCCTCAAGCACGCCGACTCCGGCACGATCGCCCTCATCGACGAGGAGATCACCGGCTGGTCCACCCGCAAGCGCCGCGAGCAGGGGATGGGCTACATCCCCGAGGACCGCCACCGTCACGGCCTGCTCCTGGAGGCCCCCCTCTGGGAGAACCGCATCCTCGGCCACGTCACCGAGAAGCCGCTCGCCAGGGGCGTATGGCTGGACCCGAAGGCCGCGCAGGAGGACACGCGCCGCATCGTCGAGGCGTACGACGTCCGCACGCCCGGCATCGACGTCACGGCCGCCTCGCTGTCCGGCGGCAACCAGCAGAAGCTGATCGTCGGCCGCGAGATGAGCCACACGCCGCGCTTCCTGATCGCCGCGCACCCCACCCGCGGTGTCGACGTCGGCGCGCAGGCCGCGATCTGGGACCACATCCGCGAGGCCCGCCGCGAGGGCCTGGCCGTGCTGCTGATCTCCGCCGACCTGGACGAGCTGATCGGCCTGTCCGACACCCTTCGCGTGATCTACAACGGCAAGCTGGTCGCGGACGCCGACCCGGCCACCGTCACGCCGGAGGAACTGGGCTCGGCGATGACGGGTGCCGCGACCGGCCACCTCGAACACGACGACACGACCCCCGAGACTCCCGACCTGAGCAAGTCTCCCGAGTCCGGCGAAGACGAGGCCCGCTGATGAAGAAGTTCGACAAGGAGCGCGTGCTCCTCGCGGTGGCCGGACCGGTCATCGCGCTCGCCGTGGCCTTCGTGCTCAGCGCGATCGTGCTGCTCGCCTCGGGCAAGAGCCCGGTCGAGCCGTACGTCCTGATGTTCGAGCAGCTCGGCTACTCCGACATCCAGGTGCTGATCATCAACCAGGCCTCGCTGTACTACATCGCGGCCCTCGCGGTGGCCATCGGCTTCCGGATGAACCTGTTCAACATCGGTGTCGACGGCCAGTACCAGCTCGCCGCCATGATGGCCGCCGTCGTCGGCGCCCACGCCAACCTGCCGGCCGCCCTCCAGGTCCCCCTGCTGATCCTCACCGCCGTCTGCACCGGCGCCTTCTGGTCCGGCATCGCCGGCATCCTCAAGGTCACCCGCGGCGTCAGCGAGGTCGTCGCGACGATCATGCTGAACGCGATCGCCACCTCCGTCATCGCCTATCTGTGGCTGCCGAACGTCTTCGGCGTCAAGGTCGGCAACAACAACACCACCGGCGAGATGCACGAGTCCGGCTGGGTCTCCGGCATCAGCGTGGGCGACGCCGGTGAGATCTACGGCCTGGTCTTCCTCGCCGTGCTCCTCGGCATCGCCTACTGGGTCGTCCTCAACCGCACCCGCTTCGGCTTCGACCTGCGCGCCTCCGGCGCCTCCGAGAGCGCCGCCGCGGCCAGTGGCGTCGACCCCAAGCGGATGGTGCTCACCGCCATGCTGCTCTCCGGCGGCATCGCGGGCATGGCCGGTCTGCCGATCCTGCTCGGCGACACCCACACCTACAGCCTGAACTTCCCCACCGGCATCGGCTTCCTCGGCATCGGCATCGCCCTGCTCGGCCGCAACAGCCCCGTCGGCATCGCGTTCGCCGCCCTGCTGTGGGCCTGGCTCGACAAGGCATCGCCCGAGCTGGACTTCCACGGCTACGACAAGGAGATCGCGGTCATCATGCAGGGCCTGATCGTGCTCGCGGTCGTCGTCTCCTACGAGGCCGTACGCGAATGGGGCCTGCGCCGCCAGCAGCGCCGCGTCGGCGCGGAACTGGCAGCCGGTCACGTCCTCGGCGCCGACAACAACAAGAAGGAGGTGGCCGGCCGATGACCACCCCGCAGACCTCAGCGGTCGACGTCAACCAGCCCACGCTGCAGCCCGCGGCGCCGACCGGCCGCCGCCTGTCGTGGCAGGTACTGCTGCTGGTCATCGCCGGAGCCCTGGCGCTGACCTCGATCGTCCGCATCATCACCGGCGCCGACGGCATCACCAACGTCAGCCAGATGTCCACCGCGCTCCAGCTCGCCGTGCCGATCGGCCTCGCCGGTCTCGGCGGTCTGTGGGCCGAGCGGGCGGGCATCGTCAACATCGGCCTCGAGGGCATGATGATCCTGGGCACCTGGTTCGGCGCCTGGGCCGGCTTCCAGTGGGGCCCGTGGACCGGCATCGTCGTCGGCATCCTGGGCGGCTGCATCGGCGGCATCCTGCACGCCATCGCCACCGTCACCTTCCGCGTCAACCACATCGTCTCCGGCGTGGCGATCAACATCCTCGCCCTCGGCATCACCCGCTACCTCGCGCCCCTCGCCTTCGAGGGCCACGCGGGCGGCTCCGCCAAGCAGTCCCCGGCGGTCGACACCCTCGGCCACTTCACCGTGCCGGGCCTGTCCGACGGGCTGCGGGACCTGAACAACCAGGGCTGGTTCTTCGTCTCCGACATCGCCGGCCTGCTCGGCGGTCTGGTCACCAACGTCTCCTGGCTGACCCTGATCGCCATCGCGCTGATCCCCGCCACCTGGTGGATCCTGTGGCGCACGGCCTTCGGTCTGCGCCTGCGCTCCTGCGGTGAGAACCCGGTCGCGGCCGAGTCCCTCGGCGTGAACGTCTACAAGTACAAGTACATCGCCGTGATCATCTCCGGCGGCCTCGCCGGTCTCGGTGGCGTCTTCCTCTCCATCGTGGCCAACCCCTTCTACCTGGAGGGCCAGGTCAGCGGCCGGGGCTACATCGGTCTCGCCGCGATGATCTTCGGCAACTGGATGCCGGGCGGCCTCGCCCTGGGCGCCGGCCTGTTCGGCTACACCGACAGCCTCAACCTGCGCGGCGGATCCACCAACGTCCACGCCCTGCTGCTGCTCGGCGCGCTCCTGCTGATCATCGGCGCGATCTGGCTGGTGCTGACCAAGAAGTACGCCTCCTCGATGATCACCGCGGTCGTCGGCGCCCTGGTGTACGCGTGGTACGCCACCACCAACGAGGTGCCCAACCAGGTCGTCTCCGCCACGCCGTACGTCGTCACGCTCGTCGTCCTCACCTTGTCCGCGCAACGTCTGCGGATGCCGAAGGCGGACGGCCTGCCCTACCGGAAGGGCCAGGGCAAGTGACGCCGGCCGCCTCCCACGACGTCGACTGGGGCAAGCTGCGCGCGGCGGCCCGGGACGCCATGTCCCGCGCCTACGCCCCGTACTCCGGCTTCCCGGTCGGCGTGGCGGCCCTGGTCGACGACGGCCGCACCGTCACCGGCTGCAACGTCGAGAACGCCTCGTACGGGCTCGCGCTGTGCGCCGAGTGCGGGCTGGTCTCGGAGCTGCAGAACACGGGGGGCGGCAGGCTGACGCACTTCACATGTGTGGACGGCAAGGGCGACGTCCTGGTGCCGTGCGGCCGCTGCCGTCAGCTGCTCTTCGAGTTCGGCGGCCCGGAGCTCCTGCTGGAGACCCCGGCGGGCATCCTGCCGCTGTCGGAGATGCTGCCCCAGGCCTTCGGCCCGGGCCACCTGCGCAAGTAATTCCCGTACGGCCCCTCCGAGCCGCCCATGCGGCCGGTCCGGAGGGGCCGTACGACTTCTGGAATCCTCGGAAGGAAGCAAAGTCATGGCCATGGACGCCATCTCCGTCATCCGCACCAAGCGGGACCGCGGTGAGCTCAGCGACGAGCAGATCGACTGGGTCATCGACGCGTACACCCGCGGGGAGGTCGCCGACGAGCAGATGTCCGCGCTCGCCATGGCGATCCTGCTCAACGGCATGAACCGCCGTGAGATCGCCCGCTGGACGGCCGCGATGATCGCCTCCGGCGAGCGCATGGACTTCTCGTCCCTGTCCCGCCCGACCGCCGACAAGCACTCCACGGGCGGCGTCGGCGACAAGATCACCCTGCCGCTTGCCCCGCTCGTCGCCGCCTGCGGTGCGGCCGTGCCCCAGCTGTCGGGCCGGGGCCTCGGCCACACCGGCGGCACCCTGGACAAGCTGGAGTCGATCCCCGGCTGGCGCGCGCTGCTGTCGAACGAGGAGATGCTGCACGTCCTCGACACGACCGGCGCGGTGATCTGCGCGGCCGGTGACGGCCTGGCCCCCGCCGACAAGAAGCTGTACGCGCTCCGTGACGTCACCGGCACGGTCGAGGCGATCCCGCTGATCGCCTCCTCGATCATGTCGAAGAAGATCGCGGAGGGCACCGGCTCGCTGGTCCTGGACGTGAAGGTCGGCACGGGCGCCTTCATGAAGACCATCGAGGACGCGCGCGAGCTGGCCTCCACGATGGTGGGCCTGGGCACCGACCACGGCGTGAAGACGGTCGCGCTGCTGACCGACATGGCGACCCCGCTCGGCCTCACGGCGGGCAACGCGCTGGAGGTCCGCGAGTCCGTCGAGGTCCTGGCGGGCGGCGGCCCGGCCGACGTGGTCGAGCTGACGATCGCCCTGGCCCGCGAGATGCTGGACGCGGCCGGAGTGAAGGACGCCGACCCGGCGAAGGCCCTGGCCGACGGCTCGGCGATGGACGTCTGGCGGCGCATGATCGCCGCGCAGGGCGGCGACCCGGACGCGGAACTGCCGGTCGCGCGCGAGCAGCACGTCGTCAAGGCCCCGTCCTCCGGTGTCCTGACCCGCCTCGACGCCTACGGCATCGGCGTCGCCGCCTGGCGCCTCGGCGCGGGGCGTGCCCGCAAGGAGGACCCGGTGCAGGCGGGCGCCGGCATCGAGATGCACGCCAAGCCCGGCGACACGGTCACCGAGGGCCAGCCCCTCCTGACCCTCCACACCGACACGCCGGAGCGGTTCGAGTACGCCCTCCAGTCGCTGGGGCGGTCGTACGACATCGCGGCAGCCGGAACCGACTTCACGGCTGCGCCGGTGGTGCTGGAACGTATCGCCTGACCAGGCGGTTTCCCTTTCGGGTGAACGGGATCGGTGGACCTCCACCGGTCCCGTTCGGCATGCTGGGATCGGTGACGCACCGAATAGGAGACCGCCATGAGCGCACTCACCGTGAGCCAGGACCCCGACCAGAACTGGGACGACCTCGTCCGGTACTGGGAGGAGATGGAATGGCCCGAGGGCAGCAAGGTGGAGATCATTGAGGGGATCATCACCGTGTCACCTGCTCCCGCATCCCGCCACAACGTGATCGCGGCCCGAATCCAGCGTCGCCTCTACTCCGTGATCCCCGAGGACTGGGAGATCTTCCAGACACTGGCGATCGCCGTGCCGTCACGGCTGGGCATGCTCATCCCGGATCTGCTCGTGGCACCTGTACAGGAATGCGCGGAGACGGAATCCCACATCCCGGCGGCCTTGGCGGAACTCGTCGTCGAAGTGACCTCCAAGTCCAACGCCCACCACGACCGAGTCAGCAAGCCCGCTGCTTATGCCACCGCCGGGATTCCGCTCTACCTGCTGATCGACCGCTGGGCCCCCGGAGGACCCACCGCCACGCTCTTCGGGGAGCCCAAGGGCGATGTGTACCGGGTCCTGAGCGCCGTGAAGTTCGGTGACCCCATCAAGCTGCCGGACCCGTTCGGCGTGACGATCGACACCGGTGAGTTCCCGGTCGACTGACCGTCAGCCCAGCAGAGCGGCGACCACCACCAGCACCGGCACCGAGATCACCGTCGACAGCAGGATCGAGTCGCGGGCCAGGCGTTCGGCGACGCGGTAGCCGGCGGCGTAGGTGTAGAGGTTCTGGGCCGCGGGGAGGGCCGAGGTGACCACCACGTCCAGCAGGGGTGCGCCGCGCAGGCCGAAGACGCCTGCCGCCAGCGCCCAGGCCGCCGCGGGCTGGCCGAACGACTTGAGGGCGACCGAGAGGAACACCGGAAGGCGGTCGGGGCCCCGGCCGGGCATCGTGCTGCCGCACAGGGAGATGCCGAACGCCAGCAGGACCGCCGGAACCGACATGCCGCCGATCAGGGTCAGGGGGTCCAGGACGGGCGCCGGGATCCGCAGTCCCGTCGCCGACACCGCGACGCCGGCCAGTGAGCCCACCGCGATCGGGTTGCGCAGCGGCGTCAGCAGACGGCTCCACAGCGGGCCCTTCTCGCCCTTGCCGGACAGGTCCAGGATCGTCAGGGCGACGGGCGTGACACCGACGAGCTGGAACAGCAGGACCGGCGCCACGAGCGAGGCGTCGCCGAGGACGTACACGGCGATCGGGATGCCGAGGTTGCCGGAGTTGACGTAGCTGGAGCACAGCGCGCCGATCGTCGTACGGCCGACTCCCCAGCGCCGTACGACACCGACCGCGACGAACACCCCGGCCGCCGCGGCCGTGCTCAGTGCCGTCACCAGGAGGCGGCTGGAGAAGATCACCGAGAGGTCGGTCTGCGCGAGCGTGGTGAACAGCAGGGCCGGGGACGCCACATGGAAGGCCAGCTTGGTGAGGACCTCCCGGCCCTGGTCGCCGAGGTAACCGCGCCGTCCGATCACATAGCCCACCGCGATCACGACCGCGATCACCGCGAAGCCCGTCAACACCCCCTGCACGGAACCTCCTTGGCGGGCCGCAGGCCGCACGGTGTTCGGGGACGAGGTGATAGGTGGGGCATACAGCAAACCCTCCTGGGAAGGAGGGGACCGGGTCAATGTGATCTCGGTCGGCGGACACCCTCACGGGGCGCCGAATCAGAGCAGCGGGCATCGGACGCGGGGAGCGGGGGCACTCAGGCCCGATGAGTTATCGCTTCCCGCCCGGTCTACCGCACGTGGACGCCATGACACCCGCGGTACTCGTGCTGGCCGGCCCCGTCACCCGGGACGAGGTGGCGGGGCTGTGCGACGACGTACGGGCCCGGCTGGAGGCCGGTGGGGCGAGAGTCGTGGTGTGCGACGTGGGCGGGCTGGGGCCGCCGGGCCTGGGCGTCGTGGATCTGCTGGCACGGCTGCAGCTCACCGCGCGGCGGGCCGGGGGGCGGATCAGGCTCCGCGACCCCGATCCCGCCCTACACGCCCTCCTCGACCTGGTCGGTCTCCGCTTCGAGGTGGAGGGGCAGACCGAAGAGCGGGAACCAGCGCTTGGTGTCGAGGAAGAAGTGGAACCCGGTGAGCCGGCCGTCTGAGATCTCCAGGACCTGCACCGCCCACGGTGTGTGGCCGCCCGCCTCGGGGTCCGGCTTGTACTGGGCGAAGCCCGGCAGACCGTTCACCTGGACCGGCACCAGTCGTGAGCCCTCGCAGGCGGAGCCCAGCGTCGTCATGAAGCCGGTGATGTCGTCGTGGCCCGTCAGCCACAGGTCGAACGGCGGCATCGTCATGATGGCGTCCTCGTGCAGCAGGGCCGTCAGCGCCGTCATGTCATAGCCCTCGAAGGCCGCCACATAGCGGTCCAGGAGCTTTTGCTGCTCGTCGTCCAGCGGGTCGGAGACGGTGGCCGCGGCGCCCGGCTGCTGCTGCTCGGCGAGGGTTGCGCGGGCCCGCTGGAGGGCGCTGTTGACCGACGCGACCGTGGTGCCGAGCAGTTCGGCGACCTCGTTGGCCCGCCAGGCCAGCACCTCGCGCAGGATGAGCACGGCCCGCTGCTTGGGCGGCAGCTGCTGGAGGGCGGCCATGAAGGCGAGCCGCACCGACTCCTTGGCGACCGCGGCCTCCGCGGGGTCCTCGGTCGTCGGCAGCACACGGCTGTCCGGCATCGGCTCCAGCCAGGTGTTGTCCGGACGGGGCGAGAGCGCCGCCTGGGCCAGCGGCGTCGACTCCGACAGGTCCATCGGGCGGGCCCGCTTGTTGCCGGCCGTCAGCATGTCCAGGCAGACGTTCGTCGCGATGCGGTACAGCCACGAGCGGAGACTGGAACGCCCCTCGAACTTGTCGTAGCTCCGCCAGGCGCGGACCATCGTGTCCTGCACCGCGTCCTCGGCCTCGAAGGACGAGCCGAGCATGCGGTAGCAGTACCCGGTCAGTTCGACGCGGTGTTTCTCCAGCCTGACATCGAGGTCCGTCGTCTGTGTCGCCGTGCCGTCGCTCATCGTCCACCCACCCCTGTGGCCGTGCTGTGTCGCGCCTTTGCGCCCAGTACTTGGAAGCTACCGCAGCCCACTGACAACGGCCCCCGGAGCGGACGAACGCCCAGGTGAGAGGCGTACAAAAGCCGTTCCCCCCGACCGGCCGACCCCGGTCGGGGGGAAAGGGGACGTGCGGCTCAGGCCGTCGCGAGCCGCTGCTGGGCCCTAGGGCCGGCCGGCCCTGGCCGCACGCGTTCCGAGGACGGTGATCGTCACGACGCCGAGCACCGCCAGCAGGCCGACCCCGACCGTGCCCGCCCAGCCGCCGGCGTGGAAGGCGATCGCGCCGATGGTGCTGCCCGCGCTGGAGCCGACGTAGTAGGCCGACTGGTACAGCGCGGCGGCCTGGGCGCGGCCCGCCGTGGCTGTCCTGCTGACCGCCGAGGACGCCACCGCGTGGCCCGCGAAGAAGCCGGCGGTGATCAGGACCAGGCCGAGGAGGACCAGGGGGAGGGAGCCGGCGAGGGACAGCAGCAGGCCTGCCGCCGTCGTGCCGCCCGCCGCGTAAAGGGCGCCCCGGCGGCCCAGGCGGCCCACCAGCCGACCCGCCGTCGACGCCGACACCGTGCCGACCAGGTACACCAGGAAGATCGAGCCGACGATGCCCTGGGGCAGTGAGAACGGCGCCTCCGTCAGGCGGTAGCCGATCACCGTGTACACGCCGCCGAAGACCGTCATGAACAGCGCGCCGATCGCGTACAGGCGGCACAGCAGCGGGTTCGCGAGGTGGTCGCGGACCGTGCGGGCCAGGACGCGCGGGCGCAGCGAGCCCGCCTTGAAGTGGCGCGGCGCGGGGAGCAGGAGGCGGAACGCGATCGCGCAGGCCACCGCGATGGCGCCGATGACGCCGACGGCGACCCGCCAGCCCCATTCCTGGGCCACCCAGCCCGTGATCACGCGGCCGCTCATCCCGCCGACGCTGTTGCCGGCGACGAACAGGCCGATCGCCGTGATCAGCGCCCGCGGCCGGACCTCCTCGGCCAGATACGCCGTCGCCGACGCCGGCAGACCCGCCAGCGCGGCCCCCTGCACCGCCCGCAGCACGACCAGGGCCGTCAGGTCCGGCGCGAAGGGCACCACCAGCCCGACCGTCACCGCGACCGCCAGCGACGCCGTCATGACCGTACGGCGTCCGAACCGCTCCGACAGCGCGCTCATGGGAAGGACGAAGAGAGCCAGACCGCCGGTCGCGGCCGCCACCGTCCAGCTCGCCTCGCTCGCCGCCACCCCGAACTCGCTCGAGATCAGCGGGAGCAGGGCCTGGGTGGAGTACAGCAGAGCGAAGGTCGCGACGCCGGCGAGGAAGAGGGCGAAGCTCATCCGGCGGTAGCCGGGGCCGCCCGGGGCCATTCGGGAGTCGACGACAGGGACTGCGGGTGTGGCGTCCACGGTGATGGACGCCCCGGTACTGGCGGGAGACATGCCTCGAAGTTACGTACGGCCGCGTTCATCCGTCCAATGCATGGATTCGCCATAATCGTTCCCATGGAGCATCAGCAGAGGTCACGAGCTCGTCTGTCACCGTCCAGTGACACAGAAGACATGACGATGTTGCTGGCGCCACGCCTGGCCCACTTCGCCGGCGTCGCCCGCACCGAGCACGTCACCCGCGCCGCGCAGGAGATGCGGGTCCCGCAGTCCACGCTCTCGCGTGCCATGGTCCGCCTCGAACAGGACCTCGGCGTCGACCTGTTCGCCCGCCACGGCCGCACGGTCTCGCTGACCCCGGCCGGCCGCACCTTCCTCGCCTCCGTCGAACGCGCCCTCGCCGAGATCGGGCGCGCCGCCGAGGAGGTCCGCGCCGACGCCGACCCCGCCACCGGCAAGGTCGCCTTCGGCTTCCTGCACACCATGGGCGCCGAGACGGTGCCCGGTCTGATCCACGCCTTCCGCGCCGACCACCCCCGCATCCGCTTCAGCCTCGTGCAGAACTACGGCGAGGCGATGATCGAGCGGCTGCGGTCGGGCGAGCTCGACCTGTGCCTGACGTCGCCGGTGCCGGACGCCCCCGACCTGGTGGCCCGCCGCCTGGACGAACAGAAACTGCATCTGGTCGTGCCCGCCGACCACCGCCTGGCCTCGCGCAAGCGCGTCCGGCTCGCGGAGGCCGCCGACGAGACGTTCGTGACGCTGGAACCCGGCTACGGCATGCGCCGGATCACCGACGACCTGTGCCAGGAGGCGGGCTTCAAGCCGCGCATCGCCTTCGAGGGGGAGGAGGCGGAGACCCTGCGGGGCCTGGTCGCGGCGGGCCTGGGGGTCGCGCTCCTGCCCCCGCCGGCCGTACCCCGCCCGGGAGTGGTGGAACTGACGGTCACGGCCCCGAGGGCGGCCCGTGAGATCGGCGTCGCCTGGCTGGCCGACCGCTCGGACACACCGCCGGTGGCGGCGTTCAAGAGGTTCCTGCTGTCCAGGAGGGGCAACTTGCTGCCCACGTGAGGTCCACTGCCCTCACGCCAACACCGCTACCGCCGCAATGACTTCCCGAACCCGGAAGCCAACGGCATCCGCAGCCCCAGCGGCGGTGGAGCCGCGAACGCGTCGGCCACCGGCCTTGAGAACGCCCTGCCGAACAGCACACCCATCACGAAGTCCTGTGCCAGCGCCAGGACTTCGTCCCGGTGCTGATGCAACGTGTGCCGGTCGGAGTGCACTTCGAACCGGCACACGTCCCGGTTCGCCTTCTTCGCCCGCTCCGCCAGCCTGAACGACAGTTCGGGGTCGGTCCGCTCGTCGTTCGTGCCGTGCACGAACAGCACCCGCCGTCCCGCGAGCTGTTTCACCGGTTCGGGTGCCGCCGCCATGTCCTCCTCCGGCAGCCAAGGGGCGATCGCGAGCACGGAGTTGACGGCCTCGTGGCCGCCCGCGTGCAGTGCGGCCCGTGCGCCCATGTCGACCCCGACCAGGCACACGGGGACGTCCCCGTAGCGCCGTACGGCCTCGTCGGCCGCCCACAGCGCGTCGCTCGCGAGGTTCGCGGCGCTGCCGTTCCAGCCGCGGTAGCGGTAGCGCACGACGTGCGTGGCCAGGCCGTCGTCGCGCCCCGCCCGCGTCAGCCGGCGTCCCAGCGTCCGCACATAGGAGGTCGCCAGCAACGGCGCCGGCTTGCGATGTGATACCTCGTCACCCCCGGGAAGCAGGAGTACGACCCCGCTCACCGCCGTCGGTTCCGGCCCGATCGCCTTGCCCAGCCGGACCCTGCGCACCGGCGTCGCTTGCTGTGCCATGACAGAACAGTGTCAGAAGCATGGGTGTACGCGACCCGTCCTCGGGGTCACCGTTACGTATCGACGGATTCGTACAAGCAGGAGAATGGGGTGTTCAGCGGGTGATCTACGCGCGTAGGCGTTATGGTGCGGAAATGACGAGCGAGACTGCCCAGAAGGCGAACACCCCGAGCTCGGACCAGATCCGCCGGGCGCCGAAGGTTCTGCTGCACGATCACCTCGACGGCGGGCTCCGCCCCGGCACGATCGTCGAGCTGGCCCGCAACACCGGCTACACCCACCTCCCCGAGACCGACCCCGACAAGCTCGGCGTCTGGTTCCGGGACGCCGCCGACTCCGGATCCCTGGAGCGGTATCTGGAGACCTTCTCCCACACCGTCGGCGTGATGCAGACCCGCGACGCCCTCGTGCGGGTCGCGCGCGAGTGCGCCGAGGACCTCGCCGAGGACGGTGTCGTCTACGCCGAGGTGCGCTACGCACCCGAGCAGCACCTCGAAGGCGGGCTCAGCCTCGAAGAGGTCGTCGAGGCCGTCAACGAGGGCTTCCGCGAGGGCGAGCGGATCGCGCGGCAGAACGGCCACCGCATCCGCGTGGGCGCCCTGCTCACCGCCATGCGGCACGCCGCCCGCGCGCTGGAGATCGCCGAACTCGCCAACCGCTACCGGGACCTGGGCGTCGTCGGATTCGACATCGCGGGCGCCGAGGCCGGGCATCCGCCGACCCGGCACCTCGACGCCTTCGAGTACCTCAAGCGCGAGAACAACCACTTCACCATCCACGCCGGCGAGGCCTTCGGGCTGCCGTCCATCTGGCAGGCCCTCCAGTGGTGCGGCGCCGACCGGCTGGGGCACGGGGTGCGCATCATCGACGACATCCAGGTGCATGCCGACGGCTCCGTGACGCTCGGCCGGCTCGCGTCGTACGTACGCGACAAGCGCATCCCGCTGGAGCTGTGCCCGAGCTCCAACCTCCAGACGGGGGCTGCCGATTCGTACGCCGACCACCCCATCGGGCTGCTGCGCCGGCTGCACTTCCGCGCGACGGTGAACACCGACAACCGGCTCATGTCCCACACCAGCATGAGCCAGGAATTCGAGCATCTTGTCGAGGCATTCGGCTACACGCTCGATGACATGCAGTGGTTCTCCGTCAATGCGATGAAATCATCGTTCATTCCTTTCGATGAACGGCTCGCGATGATCAATGACGTCATCAAGCCCGGATATGCCGAACTCAAGTCCGAGTGGCTGTTCCGGCAGACCTCGTCTACCAGCGACTCTGTCGAAGAGCAGGGCTGACCTGGGATCCTTCGTGCACATGTAATGCGGGCGGCATTCACAATCCGTCCGCATTTCATTGTTTGCGGCCGGGTGCGGGGCGTGTTTACGGTCGAGGACCGCTTACATCCCCGCAACCAATTTTCGAGGACGCATTTCATGAAGCAGTCTGCTGCCAAGACCCTCGGTGTCGCCGCTCTCGGTGCCGCCTTCGCCGCCGCGGGCGCGGGTGCCGCGAACGCCGCGCCGGTCTCGCCCGACGCCGCCGGTTCGGCGCTGGACAGCGTCACCCGGACGCTCCCCGCCGAGAACCTCGCCCAGGCGGCGCCCGGCGCCGGTGCGGGGCTGGCTCGGGGGGGTGCCGGGCTGGCTCAGGGGCAGGAGGCGCTCGCCGCCGGACTGTCCGCCGCGCAGCCGGCTGCCGAGCAGGCCGTGGCCGGTGGGCCGACCGGCGTGGTCGCCGGGCTGCTCGGCGGGCTGCCGGTGCAGGGGGCGGCGACCGAGGGGCTGCCGGTGCAGGGTCTGCCGGTTCAGGGGCTGCCCACTCAGGGGCTGCCGGTGAACGGGCTTCCGCTCGGCTGAGTTCTGGTCGGCCGGGTGCTCGCCCGGTCGGGACACACCGCTGGGGCGCACCCTTTGGACATGGGGTGCGTCCCGGCGGCTTTGTGCTTGTGGAGGGGAGAGGAGGGGAGGGGGAGGAGGGGGCTGAGTTACCAGGCCGTGCGGGTCTTGTCCTCGGACGGGAGCAGGATCCACAGCGCCATGTACAGCAGGAACTGCGGTCCCGGGAGCAGGCAGGAGAGCAGGAAGATGACGCGCATGGTCGTCGCGGAGGTGCCGAAGCGTCGTGCCAGCGCGGCGCACACTCCGCCGATCATGCGGCCGTTGGTGGGTCGGGCGAGCGCGGTCATGGTGCGGCTCCTTCGCGAGCGTCGGTCGAGGGCCCTCCTTTGTGGAGCCTTCGAGTGGGTGCCTCATCTGACATCCACGCTACGCAGGCGAACCGGGCAAAGCGTCACTCTACGGAGCTATGCCGACCCTGGGAATCGTCGGGGTCCGACCCTGAGAGGGCTCATCCTGGGGGGTTGCGGGACGGTCGGTTCGCTCGGACCTGCGGCGGAGGTGGATGCGGGCGGCCGGGACGATCGCCGCGTGGGCGAGGGCCACGCCGAGGGTGTTGAGGAGCAGCGAGTCGACGTCCACGACCTGGCCGGGGACGCCGGTCTGCAGGAGCTCTATGCCGAGGGAGATGAGGGCGCCCGCGGCCACCGTGCGGACCAGGGAGCCGACGGGGGAGGCGGTGAGGCTGCCGTGTGCGGTCGGGATGAGGACGCCGAGGGGGGCGAGGAGGGCGAGGCCCTCGATGATGCGGCGGGCGGCTTCCTGCCAGCCGAGGGCGAGGTCGGCTCTGATGCCTGCGAAGGGTTGCAGGTTGGCGGGGGTGACCCAGGGGACGTCCAGGGGGCGCAGGGTGAGCCAGGCGACGAACGCGAGGTGTGCGAGCAGGAGGATGCCTCCCGTCACACGGATGCGGATCGCGGCGCTGCCGCCGATGGAGCCTTGACGCTGCACGCCCCCGTAGACGCGCCCTCCGGCGGGATCGGTTCCGGGGTGTGGGTTTGTGGGGTGAGGTGTCTGCCACACCGTGATGCCTGCGGCGGCCTGTGCGGGGTGGTGGGGGTGCGGGTAGCGCCTGCGGTTCGGTGGGTGGGTCGGGGCCGTGCCGGGGGGTGTCCGTCCTCGGTCG